>NZ_QTVL01000002.1:12594-417235 GCF_003460565.1 Blautia sp. AF32-4BH
TCTCTTTTTTTGCTAAGGCGGAACCACCAGCCGCCGCAGAAGATAACGCTTCATACCGCCCTCCTTAGCGTAACTGGTCAGAACGGTCATAGTGCAGATTGCCCTGACGTACCTTTGCGTGGCTCAAAATCTTAATCTGCCCCTTTTCCTGACTATCCAGTGCTTTTTCATAACCGGTATCCGACAGGAACAGGCGGGTTCGTTCACCTTTCCAGCCAACAGGGGAATCGTTCGTCAGCACATCAAAAATAATCATGTGCCGGGTGTCCTCCGCAAAACGCTGGAGATCCATATATCCATGACCGTGATAATTCTGCGCTCCTGCCTTTGCCCGCATTTCTTCCATCAGCTGCCCTATGGTCTTTCCCTCAGACATCATGCTTGCTCCTTTCTCCCGGCAGTTCCGGGCAATAAAAAAGCGACCATTTACCAGCCGCCATACAGATCGTGATTTACTTGTGAGGTGTAATGATTGCTTATCGTGGTCGGTGCATTGAACAGAACGGTCAGAAGATACTGCTTCATGTTACGAATTTCCGTGGTGTTCTTCTGTAAACAGTCCATGACAAACTCAATGTGCGAGTTATCCAGCTTCAAGAATCTGGAACGAACGATTTCATGCGGAAAATCACTTCCTGCAATACGGGTGGTCTTTCGCTTTGCACAGACCGTTTCCACGATTAGCTCCACAATCTCATCCAAATCCTCCCGATAAGTTTCATACTGCTGACACAGGTATTCATACCCGATATTCTCCTGAATCAATTCCCGATAACTCTCTATCTCTGTGAGTGACATCGCATCCCTTCCTTTCCGTTCCGGCAGACAATCTGCCGCGCAATCCCGGAAGGGAATGGAATCGGTACTTGATCCATAAATATTTTGTTTTTGAGTATTTGATTTCTCTATATTTAATTCTGCGGGCTTTTCCGTATCCGGTTTATCCATATACGGGTTTTCCGTATCTGGTGAATCCGTATCCGGTTTTCTAAGCTGTGGCTGCTCGTATATGACATACTCTGTATCGCTGATGCGTCCCTGCCGGTCACGCAGCTTGTGCCGCACAATGTAACCGGCAGCCTCCAATTCCCGCAACGCAACGCCTATGGCATCCACGCCCTCCTTACAGATCTTTGCAAGACCACGGGTGGTGTAATTCCAGTCCTCTGGCAAAGATAACATCATGGAAAGCAGTCCCTTGGCTTTTAACGACAGGTTTGCATTTCGTAAATGATGATTGCTCATCACGGTATAATCACGGGTCCGTTCAATGCGAAAAACGGCCATCGACCTCACTCCTTCTGAATTTTGGGTACAAAAAAACCACAATCCTAAATCAAAGAATTGTGGCGTTCAACTTTCTCTATATTTTCTTGTGCATTTCTTTCCCGGCTTAAAGTCGAGGATGTGTCCCTCAACAACACGGGCATACCGCTTGATTTTGATTTTCCGGCGCTGATGATCTTGGAGAGCGTTCTAATAGCTGTCCTCTGCAAGAAACAGACGCATTTCATCACCTCTGCTCCCGTAAGCACTGCACGGATGGAGAACACCAAATTCAATCATCCATCGGGTGCTGTCCTTAAAGCGTTCCACAGCAAGAATGTTATGTCCTTTCAGCTCCCTTGCTAAAATATCTTTCATAGGCGGCTCCTTTCATCGCTCCTGGTCTCTCTGACGTTTACGCTGCCATTGTTCCAATAGCTTGATAATGGTCTCCTGCATCCTGGCTGGTGTGTAGCTTTTGGGAAAATACTTCCGCAGAGTGTCAGAAGTAAAAGTAACCCTGTCCAGCAGTTCGGGAATCAGTTCTGTCAGTCGAATAAATCTTTGAACCTGATTTCTACTTGACCCCGCCTGTTGTGCCAAAATTTCGTCAGCCCGCAACTTCGTCCCAACTTGGGACGAAGTTAAATCCACTCGCTCTCCCTGATGCAAGCACGATAGTCACTTTCCTCCTCGCCATGACAAAAAGCACCCAGTTATTTGTTACTGAGTGCCTGCATTAGAATCGTATTTAATTGTTCAGATTTGGTCAGATTATGCCAAACCCTCCAGCGAAAAATCCGGTGTCTGAGAGTGCCAAATCACCCTCAAAAATACCCCCGAAATTGTTCTCTGGTTGTCCTATTTTTTAACCACTAAGACCGTTTTTTGACCCCATTTTTGCCGACTGTCCTATATTTAACCACTAAAAATCGGGTGAAAACGGCTCTCGTTTGGTCAAATGAGGTCAAACTATATCAGCCTGTTTAGGTATAAGAAAACCCCGGAAAACCTTGGCTTAACAGTGATAAGGAACTAATTTACTTATCAACTGTTAGCTGACGGTTTCCGGGGTGCATACGGACAAATCCCGTCTGATTTCTAACAGGAAGTCAGACGGGATTTTCGCTTTATATTACGAATTATGGAGGACATACCATGAAAACCTTAATATCTTGTGCCTACAATATGGATAATTGCTGTGTGGAAGTGAAATTCAGCGACGGCAGTATGATTGCGATTGACACTATCGCCGTTGAGAACGAGATTGCTGACAATATGTATCAGCGGTCAGAGCTGGATTATTTGATCTACAACGCTCCTTTGGAGTATGCAGACCTTATCTTGAACGGCGATCCCGAAACCTATTTGAAAACTGTAACAGAATACAAGCCTTGGGATAGCTGACAACACGCTGCCCGCAGGAGAAAATCCTGCGGGCGTTTTTCTGTTTATATTATTTCCCTCCGTTGGATCTCAATTTAGGAAAGAAGATGACAATCTTGAAGCCCTTTCCCCACTGGGAAGCTGCTTCCAGATGAAGATTTAGATCGTCGGCCATCTTCTTAACCAGGTAAAGTCCCATACCGGTAGCCTTCTTTCTGCTGTCAGTAGAATCCCCGGTAAAGCCCTTTTGAAAAATGTACGGCAGATTATATTTTTTTACGCCAATGCCGTTATCTTCAACAGAAAGGATATCTGCGGTCTCCGAATGTATCACGGAAATTGTAAGCATGGGACTATCGCTGCTATATTTGATGGCATTGCTAACGATTTGTCCCAACATAAACTGAAGTCCTCTACGGTCTGTATAGACTGTTTCAGATTGCAGTTTGTTGAGAATGACAAACTGCTTCTCTTCAAGAAGTGGGGCATAGTCCTCCAGAACTTCACCCAAGCAGTCATTCAAATTGACATCCTCAAATCGGTAATCCTTTGTACTGCTCTTCAACCGGGCATAGTACAGCATCTGCGTGACATCCTCCTGAAGCTGACTGCGGACATAATCCAGCTTTGCTTGCAGGGAAGGAGAGATTTCATCGTTCCGGTTATCCAAGAGCATGGTCAGCAACGATAGGGGCGTTTTCGCTTCATGTGCCCAGCCCTCCACATATTCTTCATAGTCCTGTAGGGCATCTGCCATACTGTTACTCTCAGTTTTGTGTTCCTGTAAAACTGATGCCAGAAGCCGGATAGATTCTCCTTCTTCCCGGCTGATGGCACTGAGCAGCCGTTCCTCGTTGCAGATGGTAGGATCACTGAGGAAATCCCGGAACAGTTCTCGGCGGGTAGTCTCCCGCTTGTTTAGTACAAACAGAATCGCTGAAAACAAAAGGAGGCTTGTCAGAACTACTAACCCAATCAAGGGTTGAAATGCCTGAATGTCAGAAATCCAAAGAATGATAGCACAAAAGCAATCCACGCCCAACAGCAACAATAGCCAGGGGTAGTATCGCTCTGTTATGCGCCAAAGCTGCTTCATGGAGCCACCCCCGTTTCCAGACGATAGCCCATCCCACGAACCGCAACGATTCGCTGCTTCATCTCAAGACCGGACATCGTCTTTTTCAGCCTGGTCAGATTAACCTGCAAGGCATTTTCGTCTATGTATTCCGTGGTTCCCCATAGTGCTATGCAAAGTTGCTCCGTCGTGACCAGAGCATCGCCGCCGGACAAAAGAGCAACCAACAGTTTTCCCTGATTTTTTGGAAGCACGACAGAGGTATTATGAATATAAAGCGTGTAGGTCTGCTGGTCTAACAGGAAATCTGGTCCCTCTATGAGATTGGTACGGCCTTCATACCTTTTGAGAATATTGGATACCCTGGCAAGAAGCCGGTCTTTTCTGCACGGCTTCGTCAAATATTCATCGGCACCCAAGTGGAACGCTTGCAGTTCATCCTTTACCTGATCTCTGGAAGTTAGTACCAGGACGGGGATAGCGGTTTTATTCTTTAGTTCCTGGCAGATTTGAAAGCCACTGATCTCCGGCAAATTCAGGTCTAAGATCACAAGGTCAGGACGGAGGGCTGCCAGGAGCCGAGCGGCATCTTCAAACTCGGTGATTGCCTCCGCAAGATACCCGTCCTTTTGGAGCATATTGCAGAGTTCTTCCCGCATATAGACTTCATCTTCCACAACAGCAATTCTTTTCACGACAGCACCTCCTTCCAAATTATTCTTCTCTCTGCGGCTGCATCAGTGTCAGCAAATACCGATCACTGGAGTGCTTGACCACTCTCATATAAATATATTCTATCACGCAAAGCAGCAAAATCATAGTAGCAGATACAAGCAGCATTTCAGGCACTGTCCCACGGGTTCGGGACGAGAGTATCCCTGTAAACAACGCTCTGACTCCAAACAGACTGCTGACAGCTGCAACCAATACAGGAAGTCCCATAAACCACGCAATCTGCTTTCCGGCAGACTGGCAAAGGCTTTCGTAAGTGGCTCCCAGGCGGATCAGGGTCTGGTATCTACGCCCGGTTTTCTGCTGGCTCATCAGGAACTGAACACCCACAATGGTGTTGGCAACCACCAAGAACACAATCGCCAGATAGAGGGTAATATAGATGGATGCTACGGTGTAGAAAAGCTGGCGGCCCATATTCTGAAGATAGCTTTCATATTCGATACCTATTTTGTCCAGCTTCTCGTTCAGATCGGAATAGGCAGTCATAAGGCTATTTCCATTCAGAGCTTGCTCACTGAGCACCGCATTGACATAGGTATCATACATTCCCTGACTATAATATAGGAATGCTTCATCCGGAAGAATCAATGCAAAGGACAAGGTTATAGAACGGTCCGTGACCAAATTCACAGACTGAACCTCTCCTGTAAGATGAATCGGACTACCATCCAGTTCCACCTTGGGCTGCCCGGCCAATACTTGGTTCAGCATTGCGGTACGGCTTGCCGTAGTAAACTCTGTATCAATATAGACAGTGGCCTCCTTTTCGCCTAATTGGAGAGCCGGATTGCCGGACAATTCCAACAAACGATTATAGTCCGATAAACAAATCAAATATGGGTATGTGGCATAACCAAGATTGTTCAGAAGGACATCCCGGTCTTCCGACTGGGGCAGGCTCCGAAGAGAGTCCATAACAGCGTCCATGCTGTAGGCATTATCATAATCTTCTGTGGTGCGAATACGCCCAACCCTCATTTCAAAAAGCTCTGAAAATTGATTTTCCAAACCGTTTTCTTTCAGGGCTGCCTTTATATTCGGAAGAACCTGCGATGAATCTTCTGCAGTATGATCTTCAAAAGTATAGTCGATTACATGGCCAGAAGACAGGCTATTCGTTCCTGCAATTCCTACGCCCGCACCAAAACAACACAGCGCCGCCAGAATCAGCAGGGAGCTGATGGCCATGGAGGTTGACTGATGAATAACATTCTCCTGAATCTGCCGGAAGGTAAATACATGAAGCTGCTTATTTCCTTTTCCTTTCTTAACAATCAAAGCAATCAGCGCACGCATCCCATAGAAAAGCAGCATCGTACCAACTATGCCCAACAGCAAAGTCAGTCCCATCATACTTACCTTTGTCCATGCAATTCCCTGAATCGCCATGTAGTAAGCCACTGCCAACATCACACTTCCGCATATAGCAGCCAGTCCATAGATAACAGATGGCATTTGCTTTTTGGGGCGGTTCGTTGGCTGGGATAGCAAAGTACCGATCTCCTGGCGGCTGATTCGTCCACTCAAAATCAGAAGTGCCGTCAGCTTAATTGCCAGAAATCCTGCCAGCGTCCATTCAATCGCAGACCAGGATAAAGAAAACTGATGACCGATGATCCCCATGCCTACCAGCTTGGCGGTGACAAGACTGACAATTTCTGAAAGCACCACAGCCACAGGTAAGCCTATGAGCATGGCAAGAATACTGGTCAGGAAATCTTCCGCCAGAAGCATACCAAACAGTTTACTTCTACGCATCCCCAACATTAGATAAACACCAAACTCATGCCGTCTGCGCTCGAACTGATACTTGCAGGCAAAATAGATCAAAAAGAACAGAATACCGAGGGTCATCCCATAAAACGCAGGAATCAGAAGCAGGAGTTTGTCAACTGCGTCACTCTCCATTTTCTGCAAAAAGAGCATCACATCTTGAGTGGAGATGGAAAGAATCATGTAAAAGGCAACAATAGAAATCACCAGGGAGCTGAAAAACAGACCGTTTTCCTTTCGGCTGCGGCGGCTGTTCCGAAGAATGAGATTAGAGAACATTTGCGCTGCCCCCTCCCAGTTGCGCCATCACCTTCAGGATGCGCCCGTAGAACTCCTGCTGGCTTTCGTCTCCACGCCGAAGCTCATGAAAGATCACGCCATCCTGGATGAACAGGATGCGCTTACAGAAGCTGGCGGCATTGGAATCATGGGTTACCATCAGGATCGTAGCTTGTTCGTCACGATTCAGGCCGGACAGCTTCTCCATAAGACTTCTTGCGTTCTTAGAATCCAGCGCACCCGTCGGTTCATCGGCAAGGATCATTTGGGGATGTAAGATCAGAGCCCTTGCTGCCGCAACACGCTGACGCTGGCCGCCGGACATCTTGGACGGAAACTTATCCAGAACATCAGTGATTTCCAGATAGTCAGCCAACTGCTTCAGCCGCTGGCTGCTTTCTGCTTCGGATACCCCATGCAAGGAAGTCGGGAGCAGGATGTTTTCCCTGCCAGTCAGGTTGTCCAGCAATTCAAAGTTCTGGAATAGATAACCAACTTTTTTGCCACGGTACTCTGCAAGAGCCTTTCCCCTGAGGGATTGCAGAGTATCGCCCTCCACCTGAATGCTTCCACCGGTGGGCTGAATCACAGTTGCAATACAGTTGAGAAGCGTGGATTTACCGGAACCACTGCTTCCCATAATGCCGAGAAACTCTCCCGGCATCACCTGGAGGGTGATCCCATTCAGTGCATTTGTTTGACTTGGCACATTGCCATAGATTTTTGTTAAATTTTCAATATTCAAAATGGGTTTCATGTGAATACCTCCTATCATTTGTAATAAAATGATAGCATGGGAACACAGCAAATACCACTTACAGTTGTTGTAAGGATTCAGGATATAAGTGGCGGCTCAAGGGGGACGAGCATATATTTTTTAAGAGCATCAGGCGACAATGATAAAATATACCGGATCGCCTCATTGGCAAACCAGTTCGTTTTAATTGTATCCCAATCAGCAAGCCGAATGATTTCTGCTGTGCCGTTCTCAAAATCAACTGATATTTCGCCCCATTCGCCGTCGCAGTCTGCCTGGTATTCGTAGATTGCGGCGGTGATTTTCTTTTTGCGCTTGGTTTTGGATTTCTGTTTCAGCCGGACTGCATGGATAGCACCCTCGGCAACCAAAAACTCCGTCAGCTTGTCCACTGCTTTCCGGTAGGCTCGCTCTGCACCGCTGGCTGTGCTGCCCTCAAACATAACCGCCAGTTCTTCAAAGGTGGGGCGGTTCTTCCATGAGCCGACACGCCCACAGGTCATACAAATCGCCAGCCGCTTTTCAAGCAAGGTTTGCTCCCGGTAATTCAGTTTCTCAAATGCCCGCTGCACCTTTTCAGCCTGTATGCCGTTCCAGAGGATGTCGGTATAGTTCCATGTATCATCAAGGGCAACATCTTCACCTGTTTCCTCGCCATCCTCGTCCGTTACATAGAATGGCTGCTGATTGCGGATGCCACGGACTACTTTCAGGTATCCTTCCGCAAGGGCAAGGTCGCAGTTGTATTTCTTTGCAAATTCACTGACCGCATCCTTGGTGTTATGGTACAGCCACGCCATTGACCGCACCATTTTGTAATTGGTCAGAGAGGATACCGACCATTTTTCTTCGCCCATGCGGAAACGGAGCATAGCATCCCGAATGAACGGAAAAATGTATGTTGCATACTCCGCACCTTTGGCAGGAGCATAGTCCATCAGCTTTTGGAGCATTTGCTCCCGGCAGGACAGTTTTATATCCAGAAAACGGTCTGTGTCGTATCGATTGCCGCCATCCACACCGAGAAAGGTTTTGATGCGCTTGTTAAGTTGCAGCTCGTAGTGGTGGAGAAAGAATGAGAAATATTTCAAGTCTTTTTCCCGTAGGGCAGACAGGATATATTCGTTCGGATTGTCTACTGTAGGCGGTTCCGGTTCCAGCTGGAAGATGCGCTCTGCAACATAGGGTGGGATGCCATCATCGGATGGATTGACAGCGTGTTTCGGTATGTATCCGGTCATATTCCATGAAAAATCATTCAGCATAGCGCACCTCCTTCCAGTTTAGTAATACTCATAAATATCCCGTGATCAACTAATGGGTTATTTATTACTTTATTTTCTTTAACATACGGTGATAAATAGGTGCATTTGGTGCAGGAGTTGTGATTGGGAGCAGAAGTCCCTCTTTGATAAATTGTTCCACACGCAAAGCAATCCACCCATCACCGATCCCTAATTGATTCTTTCCAAGAACCTGTCCAACAAGCACGCTTTCCCTAAACTCGTCGTCCAGTGTATCCAATTCTCGAAGAATAAATGTATCATACAGAGTTTCTGATACGCTGACCAGTTTGCCGTTTATAACAGCACGAAGAGGAGAATTTTCCTGTTGGAGTTCTCTCCAGCGGTTAGCCAAACTACGAAGGTAATTTGTTGGCAACTTCTTCCCAAGAGATGCCATCCGTCCCAAGTGATAAGGTTCAACTTCTCCCCAACCGTTATACTGGACAATGCATCCATCTGGTCTTGTTTCCCACATTGGAAGCTCCACAATGGTAATATCCAATTTTTCAAAGCCGATTGGTCGTAGTTGTTCCAGAAGCCAATACAATCCGCACACATCATCTGGGTCTCGTCCGACCCAAACACGAATCGGCTCTCCGTTTTGTGCTTTTTCCAGTAGTGTAGCATAGTTCTTTCGGGATGTATTGAGAAGTTCAGTTACGATTTCAGATGCCATATCGGGCAGTATGCTTAGTAGCAAAGATAATGCCGACTCACGCTCCAAACAAATTCCTGCTTCGGAGATGTTGCCCACAGACAATGCCAGCGGAAGATTAACTATGTCCTTACGATTTCCTTCCAACGGTATAGCATTCTCCCAACCAGAACGCTCCCGTTCTTCTGCTTGATGCTGGAACTTTTCTATTTCTTCTTTTGAAACTGTCCCATCAGAGATAATTACACTGGTTGCTCCGCCTAAAAAACCCTTATGTCCAATCGCAACCGCCATAGTCCCTGCGGCACTGTCGCTAAATACTACTTCTAACATAACGTTGCTCACCTCTTAGCTAAATTCAAATTCTTTTTATTGCTTCTTTCTTCAACGCAGCCTGTCCCATTTCTTTTTCATAATCACCCTTGGCGTAAGCGACATTGCTCAGCGCCCGAAGCATCTTATCTTTCGCCAGTTTTTTCATAACCTCTGCAAGATCAGCGTCCAGAGCGCCACGCTTCACATAGCGGTTTATGGTATTCAGTCGCTTCTCATAAATCTGTTTCAGCGGATGATCGTCCGCAAGTTCCCGCTGTTCTCTGCCTTTCAGGTTACCGATCTGCCGGCAGGTGCGGTGCAGCTTGTCCCCCGGAGCGTAGCCGCCGCAGTATTTGGTGTGCCTTGCATTGGTGGTCAGAAACCATTTGCCGCAGATTTTGCATTTTTTCGGTGCATGGCCAACACACAGGCCCTCAAAGAGATCAGACCGGAACATCCCCACAAAGGATACATAGTGCATCCGCTTGACCAGCTTCGCAACTTTTTCGCCGGGACGGATGACGGATACATACTGAACGGAATTGTTCAGGGTAGACATCCAGGCATTGCCCTCCGTGATGGAAAACTCCGGCGGGAAATAATTGCCGAACATTCTGGCAAAGCCCTCTGCGGTACGGTCAGCTTCGTTGCCGTCTGATTTTTCTGCAAAATCAAGCATGGTCGTTTGGTATTCCCCAAGGGAGTATGCCAGATGCCCGAAAACTGCGGTATAGCGTTGGAGCATCATCGCATCGGCAAAGTTCTGGATTTCTTCAAATTGCAAAGAATTGGTTGCGGCTTTTATGGCAAACTCCACATATTTCAGCGCATTGTCCACAGTAAAGACTTTTTCAATCCGTTCTCTGTGCTTTGAGATATTCATATAGGAGAACGGCGGTGTTTGACTGAGAATATCAAGCATCGTCAGAGCAGCTTCCGTTGCAATAGGACAGAGTGCAGAAGCATCCTGTCCGGCGTTTAATATTCCAAGCAGCAGATTGATTTTCTCGCATTGCTCGTTCATCTTTGCGATGGTATCCGCAGGGACATTCAGCGCATCACAGGCAAGAGCGCCGACAGGAAGTGTTTTTCCCTCATATATGACCGTATCCTGCCAAAAATCCAATGTCATCAGTTCTTGGTTCATGCTTGCCCCTCCTGTCCTGTTTTTTCATTTTCTTAATTCTATCATGCTAATGTAAAGAAATCTACATCTATCCATAAGTTGTCCTGTTTTTTGAAACGGGGTTGTCCTCCGATTAGCCTGTTTTTTGAAAAATCCGGCATAACAATAGTAGACGGAGCGAAGCACCTGCCAATCACGGCGGGTGTTTCGTGCTTTCTGAATACTATGAACGGAGGTTTTCTATGACAATCTATGAAACCATCAAGGTGGCAATCAGCGTAAAGCAAGCCGCCGAACACTACGGGCTGAAAGTCAACCGAAACGGCATGGCTTGCTGCCCGTTCCACAATGACAGGCATCCGAGCATGAAGCTGAATGAGGATTATTTCTTCTGCTTTGGCTGCGGAGTCAAGGGGGATGTGATCGACTTCGTGGCAAGGTCGTTCGATCTGAGCAGCTATGAAGCAGCGCAAAAGCTGGCTTCGGACTTCGGACTTGACCCGAAACCGCCCACTGCCGCAGCTATGGCCAAGCTCAAACGTCCCTATATCCGTCAGTTCCGGGAGGATGAAATGCTGTGCTTCCGGGTGCTGACGGATTATCTGCATCTGCTGGAAGATTGGAAAGTACGATACGCACCCAAGACACCGGAAAATGCTCTGGATGATCGTTTTGTGGAAGCCTGCCAGATGCACTGCCATATCGAATATATGGCAGACGTGCTGACCGTGGGCGATCTGGAAGAACGGGTGGCATTGGTGGACAAGCTGATGAAGGAGGGCAAGATTGCTTTTCTGCAAGAGTACACCGCACGAAAGAAGGAGGAGGTGGCGTACCATGGCGAAGAACCGAAAAACGCCTGATATGAACTTGCCCATGTGGTTTGATGGGCAGAACATCAACGAAGCTCTGTTTTGTGAAGAATTTCTGCATGAGCGCAGAATCATCTTTGCAAACGGAGCTTTTTTCACGCCCGATGGTAGAGTGACGGACGATCTCCCATTGCGTGGGGAGATTTACGACAAGCTGAAATTCTGTGCTGCGAACAATATCCCACGGAAGATCACCAACATTCTGGAAGTGCTGAAACTGGAAGCACAAGTGCCGGACTTTCCGCCGGAGCAGGATCGCATTCATGTGTCCAACGGTACGCTGCTGCTGAACGGAACATTTACCGAGGGCAGACCGGCTATCGTGCGAAGTCGTCTGCCTGTTGCTTACAATCTCGATGCTACTGCGCCGGTGATCTGGCTGAACTTTCTGGATGGGCTGCTCCATGCGGAGGACATCCCCACTTTGCAGGAGTTCATTGGCTACTGTCTGATTCCCTCCAACAAAGGTCAGCGCATGATGGTGATTAAGGGCAACGGCGGTGAGGGCAAATCCCAAATCGGTGCGGTGCTGTCCACCATCTTCGGCACGAATATGAAAGACGGCAGCATCGGGAAGATTTCTGAAAACCGTTTTGCCCGTGCCGATCTGGAACACATCCTGCTGTGCGTGGATGATGATATGCGGATGGAAGCTCTGCGTCAGACCAACTATGTAAAATCCATCGTGACTGCACAGGGCAAAATGGACTTGGAACGCAAGGGCAAGCAGAGTTATCAGGGCTGGATGTTTGCCCGGTTGCTGGCATTCAGCAATGGTGATCTGCAAGCCCTGTATGACCGCAGCGACGGCTTTTACCGCAGACAGCTTGTACTGACTACCAAGGAAAAGCCCGTGGGCAGAGCCGACGATCCCGACCTTGCTGAGAAGATGAAAGCCGAAGCTGAGGGCATCTTCCTGTGGGTGTTCGAAGGATTGCAGCGGCTCGTTGCCAACAACTTTAAGTTTACGGAGAGTGACCGTATCCGGGAAAACCGGGAAGCGGTCAAGCGTGACAACAACAATATCTTTGATTTCATGGATTCCGAGGGATATATCCGGCGTAAAGCGGATGCGTCCATCAGCTCCAAGGATTTCTATGAAATCTATCGGATGTGGTGCGAAGAAAATTCCCTTGCACCGCTGAAAGCCCGCAGCTTCAGCGACGCCATGATTGCCAATGCCAAGAAATTCAATCTGGAACATTGCAACAACATCACCAACTCTGCCGGACGGCGGGTGTGGGGATTTATGGGTGTGGAAGCTGTGGCAAGGCCTCATATAAATGGGTTTTACGATGTTTCGTCATGTACGTACGTACCGGAGGAATGGCGGGATTGATTTTGCCAGTCATGCTCTGTACGTATGTACGCAGCATTTACCCCTGTTTTCTCCCATTATAGGAAACAACGGCTTTCAGAGACAACCTGTTTTCGGGTATTGAAAATCAATGGCAATGGAAACAGCAAAGTTTTTGACCGCAGGACGAAGCTATTTCACGAAATCGTGCTTCTCTGAACCGTGTACCCTGTTCACGGAACAATAGATGTTTTCATTTTTCCAGACCAAATCACACGAAACAGTAAAGCGGGATATGGTCATATATGGACAGGACATCACAAGCAAAATTCTGAACGGATTTCAGAGATTGCAGATTTTTCACTGTTCGGTGTATCTGCTCCGTTTTGGGGTGCAGAGATTGTACCGAACCACAAACAGAATTATGGAGGATTTTTCAATATGAATGTACGCAATGAAATCAAGGCACAGATCATCCGTGCTGGGATGACCATGCAGGAAGTTGTTGACCTGCTCTCGGACGAGTACGGATGGAGCGACAGCGTTTCCAACCTGTCCGCAAAATTACAGCGGGAAAGCATCCGATACAAGGAAGTATTGGAGCTTGCCGATGTGCTGGGATGCGACATTGTATGGCAGCAAAGACGGGAGAAGTGATGCCCCCGGCAACAGCCCCTCGCATCTCCCGTCCCCATAGGCACACCGCAGTGCTGCCTATGGATGGCAGTGAAAGACGCTGCCAACGTCTGCAAGAAACGTTCCGCAGAACAGCTTCATGCAGACGGGCTGACCATGGGAAAAGTTGCAGACATTTTGCCTTGGTCAGCAGAGGTCACCGCAGTGACCGCACACCCCCTCGGGAGAGCCCACGGCACTTTGCAGCCAGAATGGATGAAAGTGTTATAGTGGGTTATTACACTTCCGCAGAAGTGCATCCCCGCAGCCCCGCCCGTCTGCTACTCTCGAAAGAAAGGAAAAAACCTATGGCAAGAAACGATGGAATTGACCGTACCTTTGCCCGTAACCAGGACTTGCCCACCCTCGACGATGTGGCGAAAGTTCAGGAGCATAACGAGCGAGAAAAAGACAGCTACTCCAATCAAGATATTGATACCACCCAGACCCACCGCAATGTCCACTTCAAGAAACCTACCGGCAGCTATGCCGCCATGTTCGATCAGATGATTGCAGATGGTGTTATCTCCACCCGTGGTCTGAAAGCCGATGCGGTGAAATATGGGGAGCTGCTGTTTGATGTAAACTCTGCCTACTTCCACAACCACGGCGGCTATGAATATGCCAAACAGTTCTATGCCTATGCCTACAAAGCCGCCGTGGAGATTGTGGGCGGTGAGCAGTATATCCTCTCCGCTGTAATGCATGCCGACGAGCGCAACCGGGCAATGTCGGAAGCTCTGGGTGAGGATGTGTACCACTATCACCTTCATGTGGTTTATATCCCGGTGGTGGAGAAACAAATCCTGTGGTCGAAGCGATGCAAGGATGAATCCCTCCGGGGAACGGTAAAGGAAACGATCACACAGGTCAGCCGCAGTAAGAAGTGGGAATCCAAACCCGTTCTTGATGAAAACGGAAATCCTATGTTGAACGCAAAAGGGAAAAAGATTTTGAAGTCGTCCTACAGTGTGCTGCAGGATGACTTTTTCAATTTCATGCGAAACGCTGGTTATACCGATGTAGAGCGTGGAGAATGTGGCAGCACCGAAGAACATCTGACGGTGACACAGTTCAAGGTACAGGCCGAACAGCAGCGTTTGGAAGCTGTGACCGGACAGGTGGCACAGGCCGAGCAGAGCTTAGCGGATGCCAAAGCTGCCACGGAGAAGCAGAAAAAGAAACTGGAAGCTCTGAAAAAGGAAACTCAGGCTGCTAAGTCTGTTGCTATGACTGCACATGAGATTGAGTCGATGGGCAAGAAAAATCCCATTACGGGAAATGTTACCATGACGGCGGATGAGTGCCGCACGCTAAAGGATTATGCGGTCAGCAGCTTTGCGGAAAAGTCTGAGAAGCTGAAATACAAGCAGAAATTCGAGCAGGCAGATAAAAACGCAAAGATATGGAAAGACCGTTTTGAAAAACTGAACAAAGACTATGAGGAGCTGAAACAAAAAGCCCAGCCTTTCCTGGATGCGATTGAGATTGCATCTGAAAAGGTCTGGGCTTTTATCAATGCCATCCTCGCCAGGGGAAAGGAACTGTATGAACACAAACACCCTGCCCGCAATCGTGGACAGGACATGGAAATTTAAGAAAGGAACTATTTGCCTATGAAGAAAACCGTAGATGAAATTAACAAGATGATTATGGAAGATGCCCCGATGGAAGAAATCAACGATGCCATCGGCTATATTGATATTTGCTCCTGCTTCGATCCGATTTTTGAGCCGCCTATTGATTTTCTGGAAGAATGCCGCAAGCGTTGGGAAGCGGCACAGTCCTCTTTCTGCAAAACCATTGAGTGCAAGATCGGAAACACATGGTATGTGATTGAAACGGAGTGTGATGGAAATGAGCCACTTACCGACAAGGTAAAACGGCTCATTTTTTCTGACAAGGGGGTGATTTGTTAATGACTGCGACACAAAAGCATGATATAATTCCAATATGCACAACGGTACTGTCGGCTGACCAACCACCGAAGGAGGATATTATGTTGGATCAGCAGAAAATTACCATTCTCTATTGCCGTCTGAGCAACGAGGATGCCCAGGAAGGCGAGAGTAACAGTATCGCAAATCAGAGAGAGTATTTAACCCGATATGCCCGTGACCACGGGTATACAAACCTGAAAATTCTGGTGGATGACGGTTATACGGGGACGAACTTCAATCGTCCCGGTGTGCAGGAAGGCTTTGAGCTTGTCAAGCAGGGGCTTGTGGGCTGCTGGCTGGTCAAAGACCTCAGCCGCTTTGGTCGTGACTATCTGACTGTTGGACAATATACGGATATTATCTTTCCGAGTTATGATGTCCGCTTTATCGCTATAAATGATGGCGTAGACAGCAACCGGGGAGACAGCGAGGGCTTCGCCGCAATCCGTAATCTGTTCAACGAGTGGTATCCCCGTGATACCAGCAAGAAAGTCCGTGTCAGTTTGCGGCAGAGAGGAACCAGTGGGAAGCACATGGGCAAACCGCCCTACGGATACCGCTGTGACCCGGAGGACAAGGATCACTGGATTCTGGATGAAGAAGCGGCTCCGGTAGTCAAGCTCATCTTCGACCTTTGCATTGACGGCAAAGGCCCGGAGCAGATTGCAAGGATTCTGGAAGAAAAGCAGATTCTGACTGCAAAGGCACTCTATGCCAAGCGAAAGAAAAAGCCGATGCCGGAAAGACCGTACCACTGGGGCAACCAGTCCATTGTAGGGATTTTGGAACGGCAGGAGTACACAGGCTGTACCTGCAACTTCAAGACTTATTCCAAGTCCTACAAGCTGAAAAAGCGGATTCCCAATGAGCCGGAGAATATGTTTTATCTGCCGGACACACAGGAAGCGATTGTATCTCAGGCACAGTTTGACAGGGTGCAGGAACTGAGGAAAAACAAACGCCGCCCTGCAAAAGCGGAACGGCAGGGATTGTTCTCCGGGCTTCTGTTTTGTGCCGATTGCGGCGGCAAGCTCCACTTTGCCACAAGCAAAAACTTTGAGGGCAAGCAGGATCACTACGTCTGCAACAACTACAAGAGCAACCGTGGTACTTGTACTGCCCACTATATCCGGGAAGATGTGCTTCGTGAAATCGTTCTGGAACGCATCCGGGCAGTCAATGAGTATATCCGAAGCGATGTGGACGGTTTTCAGGAGGAATGGCTGCAATGCCGCAGGACTGACCAGGAGCGCAGCATCCGGGATGACAAAAAGAAGCTGGAACAGGCAAAGAAACGCCTTGCCGATCTGGATGTCATCATCGCCCGGCTGTACGAGGACTATGTTCTTGGAAATCTCAATCAGGACAGATACAGAAAGATATCTGCGGACTATGAAGCGGAGCAGGAACGGTTAAAGCTCGAAATTGAAGTTATCGAAGAATGGGTGGAACAGCGGGAAGAAATGAACGACGGTCTGGATGCCTTTATCGCCCTGACACAGAAATATGTGGATGTGGAGGAGCTGACACAGACCATCGTGAACGAGTATATCAAGAAAATCATCGTCTATGCCCCGGACAAATCCAGCGGCAAGCGCAAGCAGAAAGTGAAGATTTTCTTCAACTTCGTGGACGATGTAGATATTCCCGTTATTTCCGAGCCTATCATCACGCAAACAACCTATGAACACAGAAAAACGGCGTGACCTTCGGGTCACACCGTTCTCTGCGACAAAATAGTTACTTGTCACTATTAAGCCTTGATTTTCCGGGGTTTTGTAAACCTTTTGATATAGTCTGAGCAGTCGATTATCGCTTGCTGAACTGCGGAGCGCGACGAGCTGCTTTGAGACCGTATTTCTTACGCTCTTTCATTCTAGGATCACGAGTCAGGAATCCTGCTTTTTTCAGAACTGGTCTGTAGTCGTTATCTACAGTCAGAAGGGCACGTGCAACACCGTGACGGATTGCTCCTGCCTGTCCTGTGTATCCGCCGCCGTGAACGTTTACGATCACGTCGAATTTATCGGATGTCTCTGTAGCTGCCAGAGGCTGACGAACGATAACTTTCAGGGTCTCCAGACCAAAATACTCATCGATGTCTCTTTTATTGATGGTAACTTTACCAGTTCCCGGTACAAGATATACTCTTGCGATAGATTTTTTTCTTCTTCCGGTTCCGTAATATTTTGCGCTAGCCAATGTTCTTTACCTCCCTATTAAAATGTTAATACTTCTGGTTTCTGAGCTGCATGAGCGTGCTCTGCACCAGCGTATACGTGAAGTTTTGTGAACATCTGTCTTCCAAGAGGTCCTTTTGGAAGCATGCCTTTCACTGCAAGTTCAACAACCTTCTCCGGTTTCTTAGCCATCATCTCACGAAGAGTAGCTTCTTTCATTCCGCCTACATAATCGGAGTGGCTGTAATAGATCTTCTGATCCAGTTTTTTACCGGTTACTGCTACTTTATCAGCGTTGATTACGATTACGTAATCACCAGTATCTACGTGCGGAGTGTACTCCGGTTTGTTTTTTCCACGTAATACTTTTGCTACTTCAGATGCCAGACGTCCTAATGTACATCCTTCTGCATCAACAACATACCATTTTCTTTCAATCTTATCTGGATTTGCCATAAAGGTGTTCATGGATATAACCTCCTGTGAAAAATTCAATTTACTGTTTCATGTATATAGGAAACCGCCTTACCGGGGCTTATGGCATCGGCGTTTTCAAACTACGTCACACATTTAGTAATTATATTATACGAATTTTGGAATGTCAACTGTTTTTTACCCATATTTTGCATTTTTTCGTAAACTGCGAGTCCCATTTTGCGGGAAATACAGACCACTTATGTCTTTACTCGAAATTCCATTCGGGATACCGGATCTGTACCAGTGTCAGACCCTCCGGCCTTGCCGTTGCTCCCGCCATTTTTCGATCTTTCGCCGCAAGGATTTCTTTTACTTTCTCCGGCGGATAATCACCCTTTCCAACCTCAAGCAGTGTTCCGGTGATAATCCGTACCATATTGTAGAGAAAACCGTTTCCGGTGATCCGGAAGCGGATCAGATCGTCTTCTTTTTCCAAACTCGTTTCATAGATGGTACGGACCGTGTCGGTCACCTCCGGTTTTGCTGTTGCAAAGCTTTTAAAATCATGCATGCCAACCAGATACGATGCTGCCTGCCGCATCGCATCCACATCCAGCGGACCGTACCAGAAATAGGAATTCAGTCTCCGCGTCGGATCTGCAAAGGTGCGGTTCAAAATCCTGTACTCATATGTTTTGACTGTTGCGGTAAAACGCGGGTGAAAGTCTGGCGGCACTTCGGATGATCCCTGAATACGGATATCTGCCGGAAGCCGTGTGTTCAGCGCAAAAGCGATACGGTCCGCCGGCATTCTCGCATCCGTATCAAATACCGCAACATTGCCGAGAGCATGTACCCCGGCGTCGGTCCGGCTTGCGCCGATGCAGGCAATTTTTTTTGCAAAGAGATCGGAAAGAGCCTGATTTAATACTTCCTGTACTGTAATGCCGTTTGGCTGCACCTGCCATCCACAGTAATTTGTGCCGTCATACGCTACAATCAGCTTAATTCTGCGCATTCTTCTCCTCCGTTTTCGTCAAAGTCAGAGTCCGCACACGCGAAGGCCGATACTGCACACAAGGTATGCCATAAGAACGCCATACGCTGCATAATCGCGCGTCTGATACCGAAGCGGTTTCATCTGTGTTCTTCCCTCTCCTCCATGGTAGCAGCGTGCTTCCATCGCCAGCGCCAGATCATTTGCACGGCGGAAGGCTGAAATAAACAGCGGCACCAGAAGCGGCACCATGTTCTTTACTCTCTGGATAATATTTCCACTCTCAAAATCCGCGCCGCGCGCCATCTGCGCTTTCATAATCTTGTCTGTCTCTTCCAGAAGAATCGGGATAAAACGGAGCGCGATTGACATCATCATGGAAATCTCATGCACCGGCACATGGATTTTTTTCAATGGTCCGAGCAGGCTTTCGAGTGCATCCGTCAGCTGGTTCGGTGTTGTCGTCAGCGTCATCAGCGAAGAGCCGATCATCAGGAAAATCAGACGCACCGACATACGGCATGCCATAGCCACACCCTCACGGGTGATCGTAATTTTCCAGATACGGACGAGCACCTCACCCGGCGTAAATAAGATGTTAAACACCATCGTAATCGCAAGCAGCACAAAAATTGATTTCAGACCCTTCGTGATAAATTTGAACGGTACCTTCGACAGTTTAATCATCACCGCAAGGAATACGGTTCCAAGCAGATAGCCCCAATTGTGGAACAAAAAGAGGGAAACGACATAAACGATCGTTCCTACAAATTTCACACGCGGGTCAAGCCGGTGCAGAATGGAATCTGCCGGGTAATACTGTCCCAGAGTAATATCTCTTAACATACTTCTGCTCCTTTTTTCCCGTTTTTCTTCTGACTTTCCAGTGCCGCAAGAATCGTATCGCGTGCCTCCTCAACCGTCGTCGCCGTTACGTCCACGTCCATGCCGTGTTCCTTTAGCGCATGCATAATATACGTCATCTGCGGCGCCGCAAGACCGATTTTCTCGAGCTCTTTATAGTGAGCGAAGACTTTCTTCGGTGTATCGTCAAACGCCACATGACCGTGGTTCATGACAATAATCCGCTCTACATATTTTGCAATATCCTCCATGCTGTGCGATACGAGCACGACCGAAATGCCGCGCGTCTTATGCAGCAATGCAAGCTGATCGAGGATTTCATCGCGTCCCTTCGGATCAAGGCCTGCAGTCGGCTCGTCAAGCACCAGAAAATCCGGGTTCATGGCAAGCACACCGGCAATCGCAACACGACGTTTCTGACCTCCGGAGAGTTCAAACGGCGATTTTTCATACATTTCCTTTGGAAATCCGACATGATCCAGCGCCTCTTCCGCCCGTTTTCTGCATTCCTCCGGTGAAAGTCCCTGATTTTTCGGTCCGAAGCAGACATCTGTGATCACATCCGTCTCAAAAAGCTGATGCTCCGGGTACTGAAAAACCAGTCCCACATGGCTTCGAAGCTCTCTTAGCGGATATCCTTCTTTCCAGATATCCTCTCCGTTATACAGCACCCGTCCCAATGTCGGGCGGATCAGACCGTTCAAATGCTGCACAAGCGTCGATTTTCCGCTTCCCGTATGGCCGATAATCCCAACAAACTGGCCATTCGGAATTTCAAGATTGATATGCTCCAGGGCGTGCATTTCATATGCCGTTCCCGGGCTGTATGTGTACGTTACATCTTCAAGTTTCAATGACATAATGCATTCACCAGTTCTTCAATGGTCAAAATTCCCTCCGGGAGATCTACACCATTTTTTCTCAATTCATAAGCCAACAGTGTCACTTGGGGTACATCAAGACGGAGTTCTTTTAATTTCTCCACTTCGGAAAAAATCTCCCTTGGCGTCCCCTGCATTACCAGCT
The DNA here is from genome assembly GCF_003460565.1 of Blautia sp. AF32-4BH. NCBI lineage: Bacteria > Bacillati > Bacillota > Clostridia > Lachnospirales > Lachnospiraceae > Blautia > Blautia sp. AF32-4BH. The sequence continues at coordinate 33,516 of NZ_QTVL01000002.1, forward strand.
TACCGTTGTCCATAACGAACACACGGTCCGCAAAAACAACCTCTTCCATGTAATGCGTAATCAGAATAACCGTAACGCCCTTTTCTTCATTCAGCTTACGCACAGCGCGAAGAACCTCTTTTCGTCCGTTCGGATCCAGCATCGCGGTTGGTTCATCAAGAACAATACATTCCGGCTGCATAGCCATCACTCCTGCAATTGCAACCCTCTGTTTCTGACCTCCCGAGAGCTTATTCGGAGAGTGGGCCCGGTATGAAATCATCCCGGTCGCCGTAAGGCTCTCCTCCACCCGTTTCCAGATTTCATCGGTCGGGACACCCAGATTTTCCGGTCCAAAGCCGACATCCTCTTCCACCACATTTCCGATGATCTGGTTATCCGGGTTCTGGAATACCATACCGGCTTTCTGGCGGATCTTCCAGACATCCTCCTCATCTGTCGTCTTCATATCATCCACCCACATGGTGCCTTCTGTAGGCACCAGCAGAGCGTTGATATGTTTCGCAAGCGTTGATTTTCCGCTTCCGTTATGCCCGAGCACCGCGATAAACTGACCTTTCTGGATTTCCAGACTGACGTCCTCGATCGCTTTTGTTACTTCCGGCTCCTGTCCTTCCTCCTCGTAACGGAGGTATTCATACCCAAGGCCTGCAGCACGTATCATACCCATGACATTATTCCCCGCTTTCTTCTGCATCCGAGCGGATTTCATCAATCAGATTCCAGATCTCCTCGCGTCCCTGTTTTGTCTCTGCAGAAAACGGAATCACAATCGTATCTTTCTCAACCTCCAGCGTCTCGCGGATCAGCTTGATCTGTTTCTGAAGCTGGCTGCGCTTGATCTTGTCCAGCTTCGTCGCAATGATGATCGGCTGATAGCCGTTTCGAAGAATCCAGTTGTACATGATGCGATCGTTGTTGGACGGTGCATGACGGATATCAATCAGAAGAAATACTGCGTGCAGCATTTTTGACTGATGCAGATAATCCTCGATCAGCTTGCCCCATTTTGCTTTAACCTCCTCGGAGGCTCTCGCAAAACCGTATCCCGGCAAATCCACCAGATACATTTCCTCATTGATGTGGTAGTAGTTGATCGTCTGTGTTTTTCCCGGCTGCGCACTGGTACGCGCCAGTGATTTCCGATTCATCAGGGCATTGATGAGAGAAGATTTTCCAACATTGGATTTTCCCGCAAATGCCACTTCCACCTGACCGGTATCCGGCAGTTTACTGGTGATTCCGCAGACATGCTGCAGCTCTACCTGTTTAATTACCATACTTTTCTTCTCCTGTTTTTTGCATCTTCTGGCCTTACTTCTTTTCCACAAGTGCCAGTTTTAATACCTGTTCCATGCTGCCGACAAATTCGATCTGCAGTCCGTCTGTGATCTCCGCATCCAGTTCTCTTACATCCGGCTCATTTTTCTCCGGAACGAGAACCATATGGATACCGGCTTTCTTTGCCGCCAGCAGCTTCTCTTTTAAGCCACCGATCGGAAGCACACGGCCGCGGAGCGTAATCTCTCCGGTCATCGCAACGTCTGCTTTTACCGGAACCTTTGTGATCGCGGAAACCATCGCCGTCGCCATCGTAATACCGGCAGACGGGCCATCTTTTGGAACGGCTCCCTCCGGAATGTGAATGTGGATGTCGTGTTTCTCGAAAAATTCTTTCGGAATCTCATACTGCTCTGCCACGGAACGAATAAAGCTGATGCCCGCCTGCGCAGACTCCTTCATCACATCGCCGAGCTGGCCGGTCAGCAGAAACTCTCCTTTTCCCGGCATCACATTGACCTCGATCTGCAGCGTATCGCCGCCGACTGCCGTCCAGGCAAGACCGCGCACAATACCAATCTCCGGTTTTTCGTTGGCCGGCTGGAACTCATACCTCTCTTTTCCGAGGAACTCTTCCAGGTTTTTTTTCGTCACAACAACCTCTTTTACCTGTTCCTCGAGAATCTTTCTCGCGCTCTTTCTGCAGATTCTGCCGATCTGGCGCTCCAGGGAGCGGACACCGGCCTCTCTGGTGTAGCCGCTGATCACTTCCATCAGCGCCTCATCCTCGATCACAAGCTGTGCTTCTTTCAGACCGTTCGCCTTCTTCTGCTTCGGAACGAGATGTTCTTTTGCGATATGGAACTTCTCGTTTTCCGTATAGCTTGAAATTTCAATCACTTCCATACGGTCCAGCAACGGACGCGGAATGTTCTGAATATCATTTGCGGTTGCAATAAAGAGCACCTCCGAAAGGTCGATCGGAAGCTCTACGTAATGATCGGCAAATTTATTATTCTGCTCGGAATCGAGGACCTCAAGAAGTGCGGAAGAGGTATCTCCCTTGTAATCTGCACTTACTTTGTCGATCTCGTCGAGCAGCATCAGCGGATTTTTCACCTTCGCCTGATGGAGTCCCGCCGCAATGCGTCCCGGCATCGCGCCGATGTAGGTTCTTCTGTGGCCGCGGATCTCCGCCTCATCCCGCACACCGCCGAGACAGATGCGGACGTATTTTTTATTCAGGGCTCGCGCCACGCTTCTCGCAATCGAGGTCTTACCGGTTCCCGGAGGGCCTGCCAGGCAGAGAATCGGGCTCGCGCCTTTCTTCGTCAGGGTGCGTACGGCCAGGAATTCGAGGATTCTCTCTTTTACTTTCGAAAGACCGTAGTGATCTTCCTCCAGAATCTCGCGTGCTCTTGCCAGATCTTGATTGTCACGGGATGCCTTATCCCACGGAAGCCCCAGCAGTGTCTCGATATAGCCGCGGATCACGCCTGCCTCGGACGGATTGTTTGCCGAATTTTCCAGACGGTGGATCTCCTCGGAAATCCGCTCTTTTACCTCTTTGGAGGCTTTGAGCTTCTCAAGCTGCTTCTTATAATTTTCAATCTCGGTCCGGGAATTGTCCTCGCCGAGTTCCTCGCGGATGACTTTAAGCTGCTCGCGCAGAATATAATCACGCTGGTTCTTATCGATCCGCTCTTTGATTTTTCCCTGAATCTCCGAACGGATCTCCTGAATCTGAATCTCGTTGGCGATCATGACGCAGAGCGTATCATACCGCTCGGAAAGCTCCACAGCCTCCAGCAGTTTCTGGCGGTTTACGTAGTCGAGGGGCAGATTCATGCAGATCTGGTCCACCAGCTTTCCAACTTCTTCGGTTCCGAGGATCTGGCCTGCCAGTTCCTTGCTGACTTTCTGCGTCTGCTCGCAGTAGACGGCAAACAGCTCTTTTAAGTTGCGCAGCATTGCCTCCTGCTCGATATCGGAAAACTGCATTTCGTCCGAGCCGGTAAACAGCGCCACCTCGGCGCGGAGATACTCGCTCTCCTCTTCCTCGAAGTTCAGCAGTTCTGCGCGTCTTTCTGCTTCTACGAGAATCCGAAGAACATCCTTTGGCATTCTCACAACCTGTTTGATGACCGCAATTGTTCCAATTTTATACACATCAAGCAGACCCGGTACTTCCGTATCCGGGTCTTTCTGTGTAATCAGGAAAATTTTCTGGTCTCCCAGCATCGCCTCCTCGACCGCACGGACCGATTTAGGTCTGCTGATATCAAAATGTACAATCATATCCGGCAAAATCGTTGTTCCACGCAGCGCAATCGCCGGTAATACTTTTGTCACTTCTTCCATTTAAGTTTCCTCCTGCGTTTTTCAGGCGGTTTCCGGTCTTCCGGATCTTCTTCCCATATTCCGCCGTGGAACAGGGGCCGGTTCGCCGTGAATAATCTCCGGCTCCGCCTTCTTTTCTACAGCGTCCTTGGTGATGACGCATTCTTTTGTCGTATTGTCCGACGGGATCTCATACATCAGATCCATCATCGTATCTTCCATGATTGCGCGGAGACCTCTGGCGCCTGTTTTCCGCTCCAGGGATTTCTTTGCAATCGCTTCGAGTGCATCTTCTTTGAAATCAAGCTGTACGCCGTCCAGCTCAAACAGCTTCTTGTACTGTTTGACCAGAGAATTCTTCGGCTCAACCAGAATCTTCATCAGGGCCGTCTCATCCAGAGAATTTAACGTAACGACAATCGGCACACGTCCGACAAACTCCGGAATCAGGCCGAACTTGGTCAGATCCTGCGGCATGACCTGACGGAGCAGATCTCCGACATTCTCATCTTTTGCATGGCCGATCGGATTGTTGAATCCGATGGATTTCGTATCCTGTCTCGTCTCGATGATCTTCTCGAGTCCTTCGAATGCACCGCCGCAGATAAAGAGGATATTCGTCGTATCAATCTGAATAAACTCCTGATGCGGATGCTTTCTTCCGCCCTGCGGCGGAACGGAAGCTACAGTTCCCTCCAGGATTTTCAGCAGTGCCTGCTGTACACCCTCGCCGGAAACATCTCGTGTGATCGAAGCGTTTTCGGATTTTCTTGTGATTTTATCGATCTCATCGATGTAGATGATGCCGTGCTCAGCGCGCTCGATATCATAGTCTGCTGCCTGAATGAGGCGGAGCAGAATGTTTTCTACGTCCTCGCCGACATAACCTGCCTCGGTGAGCGCCGTTGCGTCTGCAATTGCAAACGGAACGTTGATCAGTTTGGCCAGTGTCTGTGCCAGATACGTTTTTCCGGAACCGGTCGGTCCGAGCATCAGAATGTTGCTCTTCTGCAGTTCGATGTCGGAGGATGCACCGGAAAGCACTCGTTTGTAATGGTTGTAAACAGCAACGGAGAGCACTTTTTTCGCCTCATCCTGTCCGATTACGTAGTCATCCAGAAATGCTTTGATTTCCTTTGGTTTGATCAGGTTGATCTCGTCGGTATCCTGCTCGCCGTACAGATCCTCAAATTCTTCCTGAATGATCTCCGAGCAGATTGCCACGCAGTCATCACAGATGTATGCCCCGTCCGGGCCTGCGATCAGCTTGCGTACCTGGTCTTCTGTCTTTCCGCAGAAAGAGCAGCGGATCTTGGTATCATTCCCTTTTATAGCCATCGTTTTCTTCCTTTCAACATATTACAACTAAACCTTATCGCCGGATAAGGCAAAAGGTGCCACAAAAGCCTCATTGCCGGAACTACGCTTTTGGACACCTTTCCTCTCTTATCGGTTCGTAATTACATTATCAATCAGACCGTATGCTTTTGCTTCCTCTGCGGACATGTAGTTGTCACGCTCGGTATCGATCTCAATCTGTTCCAGCGGTTTTCCTGTATTTGCCGCCAGAATTTCATTTAATTTCCGTTTGGTTTTCAGAATCTGTTCTGCAACGATTTTGATCTCGGTTGCCTGACCCTGTGCACCGCCGGATGGCTGATGAATCATGATTTCAGAGTTTGGCAGAGCCATTCTCTTTCCTTTGGTACCGCCGGCAAGAAGGAATGCTCCCATGCTGGCAGCCATACCGATACAGATCGTAGATACATCACATTTGATGTACTGCATCGTATCGTAGATAGCAAGTCCTGCGCTTACAGAACCTCCCGGACTGTTGATATACATGTGGATATCTTTTCCCGGATCTTCAGACTCCAGGAACAGAAGCTGTGCAACGATCAGGTTTGCCGATACGTCAGTGACTTCCTCTCCCAGAAAAATAATACGGTCGTTCAGCAGTCTTGAATAAATATCGTAACTTCTCTCTCCCCTGCTTGTCTGCTCGATGACATAAGGTACAAAACTCATTCAATTGCCTCTCTTTCCGAGGTCTTACGCCTCTTTTGCGCTGTCGGCCATGAGAGTTACTGCTTCCTGAACAGCGAGATCTTTCTTCATCTGCTCTTTCTCATATTCGCCAACGAGCTCTTTGAATTTATCCAGCTCCATTTTGTACATTTCAGCCATTTTAGCCAGCTCTTCGTCCAGCTTCTCATCGCTGATCTGGATGTTCTCTGCTTCTGCAACTTTCTCAAGTACCAGTCTGCTCTCGATTCTCTTAACAGCCTGCGGTTTCATCTGCTCTTTTAAGGAATCAACGGTAGCGCCTGTAAACTGCATGTACTGCTCCATGGACAGACCCTGGGACTGGATTCTTCTTGCGAAATCGTCAACCATGTTCTCTACCTGCGTATCGATCATAGCTTCCGGAATCTCCATTGTTGCGTTCTCTACTGCTTTATCTACGACAGCGTTCTCTTTTTCTGTCTTAGCCTGCTCTTCTTTTTTCTTGGTCAGGTTGTCTTTGATTTCTTTTTTGTACTCATCCAGAGTATCGAACTCGGAAACGTCTTTTGCGAAGTCGTCATCAAGTGCCGGAAGCTCTTTTGCTTCGATTTTGTGGATGGTGCATTTGAATACTGCTGCTTTTCCAGCAAGCTCTTCTGCCTGATAATCCTCTGGGAAAGTAACGTTTACTTCCTTCTCCTCTTCCAGAGCTGCGCCAACGAGCTGCTCTTCGAATCCCGGAATGAAGGAATGGGAGCCAAGGGTCAGCGGATAATCTTTTCCAGCGCCGCCGTCGAACGGAACGCCGTCTACAGAACCTTCGAAGTCAAGTGTAACGGTATCTCCGTCTGCTGCCGGACGATCCTCTACATTGATGGTTCTTGCATTTTTCTCCTGCTCTTTTTTCAGCTCAGCTTCTACTTCTTCATCTGTAACGGTTGTGTCAGCTTTTGCTACTTCCAGACCTTTGTACTCGCCAAGGGTAACTTCCGGTTTTACTGCTACAGTTGCGGTAAAGATGAAAGCTTTGCCTTTTTCGATCTGCTCTACGTTGATCTCCGGACGGGATACGATGTCCAGTTTGCTCTCTTCTGCTGCTTTGGAATACTCTTCCGGAACAAGGCTGTTTACAGCATCCTCATAGAATACTGCCGGGCCATACATTTTTTCTACCATAGCTCTCGGAACTTTTCCTTTACGGAAGCCCGGAACGCTGATGTTCTTTTTCTGTTTCTGGTAAGCTTTCTCCAGTGCTTTCTCTAATTCTTCAGCCGGAACCTCAATGGTAAGTTTGGCCATATTCTTTTCTAAATTTTCGACCTGTACACTCATTTTATCAATTTCCTCCTTGATTTATCTGAAAAGCGGCAGAAAACCTGCACACCTCTCCATTCTACAGTCATTTATCGAGTATAGCATACTCTTTTCAAAAACGCCAGTGATTTTTTTATATTTCTGTGGTTTTTAGGCTTTTTTTTAGCAATGAAATACGATTTTTTCCGCCATTTCTTTTGCTTTGTCCTCTCCCTGCAGAACACGGATCAGCTCCAGTGCGAAGTCAGTGGCTGCTCCCATGCCGCGGCCGGTGGTCACATTTTTGTCGGTGACTGCCGGTACATCGAGTACGTTTGCGCCTGCCAGCTTTTCTTCAAATCCCGGGAAGCAGACGGCGTTTTTATCTTTTAAGATGCCCATCACACCAAGGATGCTCGGCGCTGCGCAGATGGCTGCCAGTTTCTTTCCCTGATCGTCATAGGAACGAATCAGCGCTGCGAGCGTCTCGTTTCCGGCCAGATTTAATGTACCCGGCATTCCGCCCGGAAGTACCAGCATGTCTCCGTCATCAAACTCTCCCTCTTCGATGGTTTCATCTGCAAGAATGGTGATTTTGTGGGATCCTGTTACTTCTTTTCTTCCCATAATAGAAACGGTGCATACGTCTTCTCCGGCTCTGCGCAGCAGATCCACCGGGGTCAGTGCCTCAATCTCTTCACATCCGTCTGCCAGAAATACATAAATCTTTGCCATGGTTTTGTCCTCCTGTGTTGTATGATCAGTCTCGTGTGTTTTGTCACGTGATATTCTCTGCTTTTCTTTGTAACAAACCGCCGCTATTATACCACATTTTTCCGCAGAATGCTTGCATTTCATAAAAATTTCAGGACTTTTTTCGCAAAAAGCCGGATTTCGCTTAACATCACGGGAAAAGCATGGTAAACTCTTGAAAAAAGCAGTGATGCAATCACGAGAAGGAGTCTCTTTTATGGAAATCGAACGCAAATACCTTCTGGATCAGCTTCCGGAAAATCTTACAAGCTATCCATGTAAAAAAATCGAGCAGGGCTATCTTTCCACCGAACCGGTTGTCCGCATCCGCCGCTCTGACGACGAATATTATCTGACCTACAAGTCAAAAGGGCTGATGGTGCGTGAAGAGTATAATCTTCCGCTCACAAAGGAATCCTACCTGCATCTGCGGGAAAAGGCAGACGGCGTTCTCATCTCAAAAACACGCTATCTGCTGCCGCTTACCGGAACGGATCTGACGATCGAGCTCGATGTCTTTGATGCGCCGTATGAAGGCCTTTACCTCGCAGAGGTGGAGTTTCCGGACGAAGCATCCGCAAACGCCTTTGTTCCTCCGGTATGGTTTGGAAAGGATGTAACCTATTCTTCCGATTATCACAACAGTACGCTCAGTAAAGGAAAAAAACTATAAATTACCAGAAAAAATCCCGGTGCCTTTTCCACGGCTGCCGGGATTTTTCCGCTCGTTTGTTTTTTTACTCTTTTTTGTGCTTGCTTTTTGCTTGTTTTGGTTTGTTTTTTTGTGCATACATTCTTTATTTTGCTGCTTTCACATTAGCGTCATTCTGTCAAAGCGGCGGTGCTGCTCCTTCTAATCCACTCCCTTTGATTTCCGGATGCAGGCTCGTGTTGCATCAATAACAGCACTTCTCAGGTTCTCCCGCTCCAGTACGGCAACCGCTTCGATGGTGGTTCCGCCTGGCGAGCAGACCATGTCTTTTAATTCTCCCGGGTGCATTCCTGTCTCGAGAAGCATTTTGGCGCTTCCAAGGACAGACTGTGCAGCAAATTCATATGCCTGTTTTCTCGGCATTCCTTCGGCTACGGCCGCATCTGCAAGAGCCTCCAGGAAAAGAAATACGTACGCCGGCGAGCTTCCGCTGACACCTGTGACGGTATCCATCAGATACTCCGGAACAACTTCTGCGCGGCCAAAGCTTTTCAGGAGGGTTAAAACGAGCTGCAGCTCTTCCTCCGTCACGAGATCATTGGCACAGACGCCGGTCATTCCTTCTCCGACGAGTGCTGGTGTGTTTGGCATGGTGCGAATTAACTTTGTTGGTTTTCCGATTTCTGTACCCAGCCATTGTAAAGACTTACCGGGAAGAATCGATACGATAATCTTCTCGGGTGAGATGAAGTTTTTGACGAGGTTTATTATATTTTTTATTTGGTTTGGCTTTACTGCCAGGAATACAAGATCGGATCCGGCTACGACCGCTTCGTTCTCCATAGTCGCCTGGACTCCAAACTGGTTGGTCAAGCGTTCCACACTTTTCTCCGTGCGGACCGATACCAGAATGTCATCTGCAGATACAACTCCTTTTTGGATCATTCCGCCAATCATGGCACTCGCCATGTTGCCGCCGCCGATAAAACCTACTTTCATGTCTGTTCGCCTCCGTATGCCTGTGTTGTAAAAAATATATGCGACACCCATAGTATGCAACAAAATTTACTTTTTTGCAATACTTTTTCTCTATTTTTCTGCTTTTCTTTTCCAATTTTCTTTATTTTTTTCGAATTAAATGTCGCTGTTTGTCGACGAATGTCGAAAAGTGTCTTTTTCTGTCTTTTTTCGCTTTTCTATTCCGCCGGAATCAGCCTTTGGCGGCGGCCTCTTCGGCGTATTTTGTTGTCACGAGTGTCTTGTACGGTGTCTTTTTCTCCAGCTCTCCCGCCTGCTCCAGAATCTCCTGCAGAAGATCAAAACTTTCTTCCTCAAAGATCAGATTTTCTTTCCACGTATCCTGCTCATAGTAGCGGCGCACGATCGCGGTGATGGTTTCCAGCTCGGTTTCTGCAAACTGCGGCGCAATCACTTCTGCAATCTCCTCCGGTGTGTGCGTCTGCACGAAGTCCATTCCCTTCTGCAGTGCCTTCGTGAATTTTTCTACGGTTGCGCCGTGCGTTTTCAGATAACTCTGTTTGACGCTGTACGACGTATACGGCACATACCCGGATTCCGTTCCGACCGATGCCACGACATAGCCGTCGCCCTTCTGCTCGAGCAGTGTCGCGGACGGTTCAAATTCAATCGTATAATCCCCCTGCCCGCCGGAGAACGCGGCAGCTGTGGAACCAAAATCGATGCTCTGGTTGATATTTACGTCTTTTTTATCAATCCCTTTCTGCGCCAGAACATACTCAAAGACCATTTCCGGCATACCGCCTTTTCTTCCCCCTAATACCTCTTTGTTTTTCAATTTCTCCCAGGTAAACGAATTGTCTTTCTCTCTTCCCACAACAAAGTTTCCCGCCCGCTGCGTCAGCTGCGCGAAGTTCACAACCGGGTCTGCGGTTCCCTCGAGGTACGCGTAGACGGTTGCCTCCGCCCCCATAAACCCGATATCCGCTTCGCCGGAAATCATCGCCGTCAGCACTTTATCTGCACCAAATCCTGTTATCAGCGTCAGATCAATGCCCTCGTCCGCAAAATACCCCTCCTCAATTGCCACGTACTGCGGGGCGTAAAAAATGGAGTGGGCAACCTCATTTAATGTCACCTGCTCCACTTTTTCTTTTGTCTCATCTTTTGCCCCGCATCCCGCCAGCGTCACTGCCGCCATTGCCAGTACAAGCGCACCTGTCAGCCATTTTCCTTTCATCAACAGATTCTCCTGTTTTTTCATTCTAACCTTAGAATATGATTTCCCGGTAAAAATGCGTGCAAAAAACGAAGGAGAAATGTTCGAATTTCGTTTCTCCTTCGTTTCTTATTTCTTCTCTTGTTTTTCTTTTGCCTTCTGTTCTTCTTTCGTCCGGATTTTGTCTTCGTACATTTTCAGATCTGCCTCGTGCAGCAGATCGGAGATGGAGGCTTCGGGGTAGTCGCCGGAGAAGGCGAAGCCGCAAGCGTAGTTGATCTGGAATTCGCCGCGGACACCGTTGGCTTCCTTTTCCGAAATTTTCTATTTTGAAAAACAAATTGAGGATCTCCGCAAAATTTGTTATAGTAAGGGTAATTCAAATAGTTACAAAGGAGGCTATTATGATAATAAAATCAGTTGCTGTTCTGGGCGCCGGAGCGGTTGGGTCTTATGTGATCTGGGGGCTTTCGGAGAAAAAGGACATCCGGCTTGGCGTTATCGCATCCGGGGAACGGGCGAAGCGTCTGAAAAACAAAGGATGCAAAATTAACGATACGGTTTATCACCCGGAGGTATGGACGCCGGAAGAGGCACACGGCGTGGATTTTCTGATCGTCTCGCTCAAATACGGCGCACTGCCGGGGGCTCTTGACAATATTACTGCCGTTACCGGCGAGAATACTGTGATCATGAGTCTGATGAACGGCGTGGACAGTGAGGAGATCATCGCGGAAAAAGTCGGTGCGGAGCATCTGCTTCATGCTGTTATCAAAGTAGCTTCTCATAAAGAGAATGACGGCTACGTTTTCAACCCTGAGGCGACGCTCGGCATCATTTTCGGCGAAGTTTCGGCACCGTACGACAGTGAGCGTGTGCAGGCTGTTCTGGATCTGTTCTCCGGCACAGGGCTGCATTACCGGGCAACCGATTGTATTTTAGAGGAAATATGGAGCAAATTCCGGCTGAATGTCTGCAATAACCTGCCGCAGGCTATTCTCGGTGCCGGGGTCGGCTGCTACCGCGACAGTGTGCATATGAAGGCGATCAGCGACGGACTCCGCGCAGAACTGATGGCGATTGCGGAGGCAAAGGGAATTGATATCAGCAAGGCGGATGTCTCCTCGGGACGCGGAAGTGCGGTTCCGCCGACAGCGCGCTACTCGACGCTCCAGGATCTCGATGCGGGACGCCATACGGAAATTGATATGTTCTCGGGTGCGCTGATCCGCATGGGAAAAGAGCTTGGAATTCCAACGCCTTACAATGAATTTACGTACCATATGATCAAAGCACTGGAAGAGAAAAACGACGGACGGTTTGACTACAGCGGAAGCGAAGAACCGCTCTGGTCGAAATAGATACGATAGGAGAATCTCACGATGAAAGAAATCAAATGGGCTGTACTCGGATGCGGTGTGATTGCAAATGAAATGGCGGTCGCACTACAGAAAAACGGAAAGAATATTTACGCGGTCGGCAACCGGACCCATGAGAAGGCGGCTGCTTTTGCGGAGAAATATGGAATTGGAAAAGTTTACGATGATTTCCATGAGATGTTTACCGATCCGGAGGTCGATGTCATTTATATCACGACGCCGCACAACACGCATCTTGGCTTTATGAAAGAGGCGATTGCCAATGGAAAACACATTCTCGTTGAGAAATCGATTACGCTGAACAGTGACGAGCTCGACGAGGCCATAGCGCTTGCAAAAGAAAAAGATGTCATCATCGGAGAGGCAATGACGATTTACCATATGCCGATCTACAAAGAGCTGAAAAAACTTCTCGACTCCGGCAGTCTCGGCAGAGTCAATCTGATCACGATGAACTTCGGCAGTTTCAAAGAGTACAACATGAAGAACCGTTTCTTCAACCGGAATCTCGCAGGCGGCGCGATGCTTGATATCGGCGTATACGCACTCTCCTTCATCCGCTGGTTCTTCGACTCTAAGCCGGATCAGCTCCTTTCCCAGGTAAAGCCCGCTCCGACCGGTGTGGACGAGCAGGCCGGCCTCCTTCTCACCAATCAGGAAGGACAGATGGCAAGTGTGATGCTCTCTCTCCACTCCAAACAGCCGAAACGCGGCATGGTTTCCTGTGAGAACGGATTTATCGAGATCATGGAGTACCCGCGTGCCTGGGAAGCAAAAATCACAGACGCTTCCACCGGCGAATCCGAAATCATCAAAGCCGGTGACAACGCCGATGCACTCGCCTATGAGCTCGCCGACATGGAACGCGCCATCAATGGAGATGCATCTACCATGCACCTCGACTACACGAAGGACGTCATGGATCTGATGACCTCCTTCCGCAGAACCTGGGGCTATACGTACCCGGAGGAAGAAAAATAAGATTCGCACATCAAAAGCCCCTGCCCGGCACACATCAGATGCCGGGCAGGGGCACTTCTTTTCACCTGCAATACTCTGCAATTTTCTTTTTCAGTAATTCCGCATCAATCGGCTTTGCGATATGCACGTCCATGCCGGCCTCTTTTGCGGCCTGCCGGTCTTCAACAAAGGCGTTGGCGCTCATGGCGAAAATCGGAATGGAAGCGGCATCATCACGTCCATGACTTCCACGCATATTTTATACTTCATTTTACGCTGATATTATTTTCTCTGTCAACCCAAATAACATTACATTTCCAATATTTTGCATGTCTTTTTTATTTTTCTGAAATTTTTTTAAATCTTCCGTTTTTCTCTTGCACAATTGTTTTTATGCGTATATAATTGTCTGCAGAAAGCAAAGGGGAGCTCGCGTGCGAAGCGGGCTGAGAGTAGGATGCATCTCCTAGACCCTGAACCTGATTTGGGTAATGCCAACGTAGGGAGATACGATATGCACATTTTCTGCAGATATACCTCCACGTATATCTGCTTTTTTAATCTCTATGAACACATCATCAACAGGTTCTTCCAGTACCACAAGGGAATTTGCTTCTGCAAAAATACTCACACAGGAGGAACAAAAAATTATGTTAGGCACTTGTCTTGACAATGTCAGAAAAACAACCCCTCTCGTACACAACATCACAAATTACGTTACAGTAAACGATGTCGCCAATATTCTGCTGGCATGCGGCGCAAGCCCGATCATGTCCGATGAACCGGAGGATGTCGAGGATATCACCTCCATCTGCGGCGGTCTGAACATCAACATCGGAACGCTGCACAGAACGAGCATCGACGGCATGTACCGTGCCGGTGCAAAAGCAGCTTCGCTCGGCCACAAAATCCTGCTCGATCCAGTCGGCGCAGGCGCAAGCCACTTACGTACTTCGACCGCAGTCGGACTGATGGAAAAAATCCCGTTCACCGTCATCCGCGGAAATATTTCCGAAATCAAAACACTGGCACTCGGAAGCGGAACGACAAAGGGTGTTGACGCAGACGTTGCCGATAAAGTAACAGACGAAAACCTCGACAGCGCCGTTGCTTTTGCAAAAAACTTTGCGAAAGACCACAACTGTGTTGTCGCCATCACAGGAGCGATCGACCTCGTTGCCGATGCTGACACCTGCTACGTGATCCGCAACGGACGCGCCGAGATGGGAAGCATCACCGGAACAGGCTGCCAGCTCTCCGGCATGATGACCGCTTACCTCGTTGCCAACCCGGACGAGCCGTTAAAAGCCGCTGCTGCCGCTGTCTGCGCGATGGGACTTGCCGGCGAGATCGGCTGGAGCCATATGAAACCGGAAGACGGCAACTCCACCTACCGGAACCGCATCATCGACGCCATCTACCACATGGACGGCGAGACGCTGGAGAAAGGTGCAAAGTATGAAGTGCGATAAAAAAGGCCTGCTTTTATATGCTGTGACAGACCGCAGCTGGCTGAACGGCGAGACACTGTACAGCCAGGTGGAAAAGGCTCTGCAGGGCGGCGCAACGTTTATCCAGCTCCGCGAAAAAAATCTTGACCAGGATCACTTTATGGAAGAGGCACTGGAACTGAAAAAACTCTGTGCCGCATACCATGTTCCTTTCGTCATCAACGATAACGTGGAAATCGCAGCTAAGATGGATGCGGACGGCGTTCATGTCGGCCAGAGTGATATGGAGGCCGGCGATGTCCGTGCAAAGCTTGGCCCGGACAAGATCATCGGCGTTTCGGCACAGACCGTGGAACAGGCCATTCTCGCCGAGCAGCGCGGGGCAGATTACCTCGGCGTCGGCGCAGTCTTCCACACCGGTTCCAAGGCGGATGCGGAGGATGTCAGCCACGAAACGCTGACTGCTATCTGCAATGCCGTTAAAATCCCTGTCATCGCCATCGGCGGCATCACACGCGATAACGTGACGGAGCTTTCCGGCAGCGGCATCTGCGGCATCGCCGTCATCAGTGCCATTTTTGCACAGAAAGACATTGTTTCCGCAACGAAGGATCTGAAAGAACAGACTCTGCGCATGCTGGAAAACAAATAATTTTACGTAACCATTCATCCTCACACCAGGCGGCAGACTGGGGGCACCACTTTCTTTGTCGCCTGTCCAAAAAGAAAAGTAATGCAAAGGAGTAATTCTCATGGACGCGAAAAACATGAAAACAGCATTAACAATCGCGGGAAGTGATTCCAGCGGAGGCGCCGGCATTCAGGCAGACATCAAAACCATGATCACAAACGGAGTTTACGCCATGTCGGCAATTACCGCACTCACCGCCCAGAACACCACCGGAGTTTCCGGTATTTTCGATGTAACACCGGAGTTTCTGGCCGCACAGCTTGACGCCGTCTTTACGGACATCTTCCCGGACGCCGTCAAAATCGGTATGGTATCCTCCCCGGCACTGATCGAAGTCATCTCCGAACGGCTTCGCTTCTACCAGGCCAAACACATCGTTGTGGACCCGGTCCTCGTCGCTACAAGCGGTTCCGCGCTCGCTTCGGGCGGCGTGCCTGACCTGATGAAAAAACTGCTCTTTCCTCTGGCCGAAGTCATCACACCGAATATCCCAGAGGGAGAAGTTCTCTCCGGCATCAAAATCCAGTCGGAAAGCGATATGGAACGCGCCGCAAAAGAGATCGGGGATTCCTGCGGCTGTGCCGTTCTATTAAAGGGCGGCCACAGTATCAATGATGCCAACGATCTTTTATATCACAACGGCACATTTACCTGGTTCACCGGAAAACGCATCGACAATTCGAACACACACGGCACCGGCTGTACACTCTCCAGCGCCATCGCATCGGGGCTCGCAAAGGGGCTTTCCCTTCCGGATGCCATTTCCGCCGCAAAAGAGTATATTTCGGGCGCACTCGCGAGCATGATGGATCTCGGCCACGGCTCGGGACCGCTGAACCACGCTTACCGGATCTGATTTTGAAAATAAAGGAGAACAACAGATGGAACGCAATTACGCAACACAGATGGACGCCGCACGCCGCGGCATTGTAACACCGGAGCTGAAAAAAGTCGCAGAAAAAGAGTATATGGCCGTGGAAGACCTGATGCCGCTCGTTGCCAGCGGAAAGGTTGCCATTCCGGCCAATAAGCTGCACACCTGCATCGACCCGGAGGGCATCGGCTCGATGCTGCGCACGAAAATCAATGTAAATCTCGGTGTTTCGAAAGACTGTAAAGATTACGATGTGGAGATGCAGAAGGTACTCTCCGCGGTCAATATGGGCGCAGAAGCCATCATGGACCTGTCGAGCCACGGCAATACGCAGCCGTTCCGGCGGAAACTGACCTCCGAATGTCCGGCCATGATCGGCACCGTGCCGGTATATGACAGTGTGATCCATTACCAGAGAGACCTGGATACGCTGACCGCCAAAGATTTTATTGACGTCATCCGCCTCCATGCCGAGGACGGTGTCGATTTCGTCACCCTGCACTGCGGCATCACCAGAAAAACCATCGATCAGATCCGCAAACACAAACGGAAAATGAATATTGTTTCCCGCGGCGGCTCCCTCGTGTTCGCTTGGATGTGCATGACCGGCGAGGAGAATCCGTTCTACGAGTATTACGATGAGATTCTCGATATCTGCCGTGAATACGATGTGACCATTTCTCTCGGCGACGCCTGCCGTCCTGGCTGCCTTGCCGACGCAACGGATGTCTGCCAGATTGAGGAGCTGGTGCGCCTCGGCGAACTCACCAAACGTGCCTGGGAAAAAGACGTTCAGGTTATGGTTGAGGGACCGGGCCACGTTCCGATGGATCAGATTGCGGCCAACATGAAAGTACAGCAGACCATCTGCATGGGCGCTCCGTTCTATGTCCTCGGCCCTCTTGTGACCGATATTGCACCGGGCTACGACCACATCACCGCTGCCATCGGAGGCGCGATTGCGGCCATGAACGGCGCTGCTTTCCTGTGCTACGTAACGCCGGCAGAGCATCTGGCTCTTCCGAACCTGGATGATGTAAAACAGGGCATCATCGCAAGCAAAATCGCCGCACACGCTGCCGACATCGCCAAAGGTGTTCCGCATGCGCGTGATATTGACGACAAGATGGGCGATGCCCGCCGCGTGCTCGACTGGGAAGCACAGTGGGACTGCGCACTGGACCCGGAGACTGCAAAAGCCATCCGTGCTGACCGCTCGCCGGAACAGGAAGATACCTGCTCGATGTGCGGTAAATTCTGTGCCGTGCGAAGCATGAACAAAGCTTTAAACGGCGAACACATCGACATTCTTTAACATCAGTACATACCTTACGCGAAAAGGAACGGTTTTCATTACGAAGCCGTTCCTTTTCTGCATTTCCAAAATCTTTTTCTATTTCGCCCATCCTTCGGCGTAACGGACTGCTTTGTGCCATCCGTTCATCTTCTCATCGCGCTCCTCTTTCGAGAGCTCCGGCTCAAACGTACGGTCAATGGCTCCGTTCTGTTTTACTGTCTCCTGATCCGGCCAGTAGCCGACGGCGAGTCCCGCAAGATAAGCTGCTCCCATCGCGGTCGTCTCGATGCAGCATGGCCGCTCCACCGGCGCCTGGCTGATGTCCGCCTGGCACTGCATCAGGAAATTGTTGGCGCTTGCTCCGCCGTCCACACGCAGTGCAGAGAGCTTCATGCCGGAATCTGCCTCCATCGCTTTTAAGACATCATCCACCTGATACGTGATCGACTCCAGTGTTGCGCGGATCACATGGTATTTGTTGACGCCGCGGGTCAGGCCGAGAATGGTTCCTCTCGCATACTGATCCCAGTACGGTGCGCCAAGGCCGGTAAACGCCGGCACGACGTAGCAGCCGTTCGTGTCGTTCACCTTCTGCGCCATGTACTCGGAATCCGCCGAGGACTCGATCAGCTTCATCTCATCGCGCAGCCACTGGATTGCGGCTCCGCCGACGAAAATGGATCCCTCGAGCGCATACGTAATCTTGTCCCCGATGCCCCATGCAATCGTGGTAACAAGACCGTGTGTCGAAGAAACCGGCTTTTCTCCCGTGTTCATCAGCAGGAAGCAGCCTGTTCCGTATGTATTTTTCGCTTCGCCCGGCGCATAGCAGGTCTGGCCGAACAGCGCCGCCTGCTGGTCTCCCGCTGCTCCCGCAATCGGAATCGGGCCGCCGAAATATGTGGATGCCGTCTCCCCGTAGACACAGCTCGACGGGCGGACTTCCGGCAGCATACAGAGCGGAATGTTCAGCTCTTTTAAGATATCCTCATCCCATTTCAGGGTATGGATATTGAACAGCATTGTACGGGACGCGTTGGTGTAATCGGTGACATGTACCTTTCCCTTTGTCATCTTCCAGATCAGCCACGTCTCCACCGTTCCGAAATAGAGATCGCCTCGCTCCGCCCGCTCGCGCACGCCCGGAACTTCATCTAGAATCCATTTCAGCTTCGTGGCTGAAAAATACGCATCGATCACAAGACCTGTTTTCTCCCGGAAACGGTCAACCAGTCCGCGCTCCATCAGGGAATCGCAGTATTCCGATGTTCTGCGGCACTGCCATACAATTGCATTGTAGACCGGCTCTCCCGTCTTTTTGTCCCAGACGATCGTCGTCTCTCTCTGGTTTGTGATGCCGATTGCCGCAATATCCTCGTAGGACGCGCCCGCTTTCTGCATTGCCTCCACGGCTACACCGAGCATCGTGGACCAGATTTCATTGGCATCGTGCTCCACCCAGCCCGGTTTCGGGAAACGCTGGGTAAACTCCTTCTGCGCAAGGCTTACGATCTGTCCTTTCTGATCAAACAGAATACAGCGGTTGCTCGTTGTGCCGGCATCAAGTGCCATGATGTATTTTCCCACGTTTAAAAATCCTCCTGTCTCACATTTCAAGAAGAGAGCCTGACAGAATCCACTGCCACGCTCTCTTCCTTTTCTTTGTATGTATCGTATCACAGAATTCTTTTTCTGTAAATCAAATCGTGTTTTTCTGCAGCAATTTATGCCGTAATGATCTCCAGCAACGCACCGCGCAGATCATTTGAAAGTTCCATGCTCTGCAGCTCTGCAGCCAGAATTGCTACCTTTCCGTCTGCTTTGTGAAGAAGATTTGCGATCTGCTCTTTGGTGATGTAGCTGATTTCGGCGTGCAGCAGCAGATCCATCGCACGTGTCATGACATCGTTCTTTGCAATCTCCGTATCTTCCGGCAGACAGATTGTCACAGTATCCTGCGGTTTTACATCTGTTACCGCGATCGTAAGAAGTCCGTCTTTCTCTTTGACTTCTGCATCCGCTTCCACGCCGTTTACAAAGACCTTCGCCTCTTTTGCCGTACTTCCGCCGAATTCTACGCAGTACATTCTGCTTTCCGGAACGAGGCTCTGATTGCCCTCAACCGGTGCAATCGTAAATTTCCGCGCACCCCAGTCGAGCGTCATCGATGTTTTTGCACAGTCATCCTTCTCATATGCCATGGTAGTATTGTCATCCTCGTACAGGGCAAATGTATTGTCCGCGCCCGCATAAACGCGTACCGTCAGCTCATCCGGGTTGGATTCTACATCCAGCGCACTGATCTTCTCTGTCATCGGGATAATCGCACCTGCTTTCGCAAGAACCGGGATCTCCTCGAGCGTACGGTACAGATCCATACTTCTGCCACCCTCGTAAATCATTCCGTTGAAGAAATCAAACCACGTACCTTCCGGCAGCCACACCTTTGTTTTTGCACGCTTCAGCTCCGGAATGCATTTCGTTGTCACCGGTGTTACCATCAGCTCGCTTCCGAAGAAGTACTGATTCGGTGCCTGATTTTTGCCCCAGAAAACCGTCTCCGGGTAATCATAATACATCGGAACAACGATCGGTGTGTCTTCTTTCCATGCACGGTAGTTCATCGTGTACAGATACGGTACGAGTTTATGACGCAGACGAAGGAAATCATCCATTGTGCTGCGCACTTCCATACTGAAGTTCCAAGGCTCTTTTCCACTGAAGGCACTGTTAGAACTGTGCAGACGGTTGATCGGAGAAAAGACTCCGTACTGATACCATCTTGCTTCAAGCTCATCGTCACGGTAGCCGAGCATATGGCCGCCGATATCATGACTCCACCATCCGTAGCCGATGTTGGAGGCTGTGCTGGTAAAGTATGGCTGGAAATCCAGGGATTCCCAGGTGATATGGGTGTCTCCGGAAAATCCGACCGGATAGCGGTGGGAGCCCGGTCCTGCATAGCGGGAGAAGGTCATCGGACGTTTTCCGTCTCTTCCACTGTCAAGAAAATGATAGTGATTCAGCATCCACAGCGGATCAAGACCCTCGATCTTGGTACTTTGTCCCTGCTGCCAGTCAATCCACCAGAAATCGACGCCCTCTTTTTCCATCGGATGATGAACTTTGTCGAAATATACATCAACAAATTTCGGATCCGCAATGTCAAAATTGACCGGCTCTTCTTTTTTTGCATCCACTCCCATAGCTTCTGCTACTTCCGGATAGCAGTCCTCATACGCACGAATTCCGTCTGCAGGATGGACGTTCAGTGTTGTCTTCATGCCACGTGCATGGAGTTTTCCAAGAAAACGCTCCGGATCCGGGAAGAGTTTTTTATTCCAGCTATAGCCGGTCCAGCCGCTGCCGTATTTCGGATCCACATCGTCTACACGGTGCCAGTCCATATCGATAACAGCAACCGAGAAGGGAACGTTCTCTTTGTCAAAGTCTTCCATCAGTTTCATATAGGATGTTTCACTGTAACGCCAGTAACGGCTCCACCAGTTTCCAAGCGCAAACCTCGGAAGCATCGGTGTCTTGCCACAAAGGTGGTAGAAATCCTTTAATGCCAAACGGAAATTCCAGCCATAGCCGAAGAAGTACAAATCCTGCACTCCTTTCTTTCTCGGGGTCACCCAACCGTCCTCTGTCATCAGAAGCGACTTCGAATCATCCAGAACAGCGGAACCAAACCAGGACATGATACCAGGTTCCAGTTCGCATGCTCCGTTGACCTGATCAAGCGTACGGGCCGTTCCTCCAAGATCCTGTGTCGGATCTCCGTAATGCCATGCCGGTACAGAACTGATGCCGACTGCCGTTGTTTTGCAGGAAAGTCCGTTTGCAGAGAATGCCTTTTTGTTGTAATTCAGCTGCAGATACTTTGTACGCAGCTCCAGCTCATCGCCTGTGTCTTTGACGGAAAATTCCACTGCTGGAAAATCACGGTTTACAACCGTCTGGGATGCCGCATCGATAAATTCACCGTCCTCACTGTATTCCAGCCGAAGAAGATGCTCCGTCAGCACCGTGATACGATATTTATCGCCCTTTACTACATTCTTCGGATCTGCAAGCGGATGTGTCTCCATTTTCAGATATGATTTCATGTTTTATTTTCCCCTTTCTTACTCTTACCGGTTTTTGCCGTATTTTGAGAACGGGAACCTGTGGCAAAAATCCGTTCTGCCACAGGTTCCTCTGCATTTTTTATTTGGTTTCCAGAACAACTGCCTCATACGCACGCAGTTTTCGTGTCCCTGCTGCCGCGCCGTCCTGCGGATAGTTGCTGATCAGTACCTCTGCTCCTGCAAAGGTTTCCGGAACCGTGTACTCCTGCTCCTCTTTTGTAAAATTGCACATCACGAGGAGTTTCTGATCGCCTAAGGTTCTGGTATATACATACAGTGCCTCGTCCTCCGGATCGAGCAGCTCGTACGTTCCGTAAACCATGATATCCTTCTCTTTCCGGAGATGAATCAGTTTCTTGTAATAATTGTATACAGAATCCGGATCCGCCATCTCATTTTTTGCATTGACGGTCTCGTAATCCGGTCCGACTTTGATCCACGGGGTTCCTGTGGTAAATCCTGCCGAAGCGGTATCATCCCACTGCATCGGAGTTCTTGCATTGTCTCTTCCGCGCAGGTTCAGGTAGCGCATCATATCGTCCGGCGCTACTTTTCCGGCTCCGGTCAGCTCGTGAAACGCGTTGATGCTCTCAATATCGCGGAATTCGGACAGATCGTGGAACGGAACGTTCTTCATGCCGAGCTCATCGCCCTGGTATACGTACGGGGTACCCTGCATCATATGAAGGCAGGTTGCCAGCATTTTGGCACTGACTACGCGATATTCCGGTGAATCATCACCGAAACGGGACAGACAGCGCGGCTGATCATGGTTTCCAAGGAAGAGGCTGTTCCATGCCTTGCCCTCAAGCTCCGTCTGCCATGCTGTCATGACGCGTTTGAAATCTTTGAGCGGTACGCGTTTGTCCGTCCATTTGCCGTATTTTCCGCTTGCCAGCTCAACCAGCTCGAACTGGAATACCATGCTGAGCTCTTTGCCGTCTGCGGATGCATATTTTTCTGCCTCCTCGATCGTGACACCGGCACACTCACCAACCGTCATCAGATCGTATTTGGAGAGGACTTCCCTGTTCATCTCCTGCAGATACTCATGAACGTGCGGTCCGTTTACGCAGCCGGAATCACCGTAGAGTCCGCCCTCCGGAATTTTTCCGTCCGGCAGCCCTTCCGGTTTGGAGATCATGCTGATGACATCCATCCGGAAACCGTCAATGCCTTTTTCACACCACCAGTTCATCATATCGAAAACTTCTTTTCGAACCGTTGGATTCTCCCAGTTCAGATCCGGCTGTTTTGTTGAGAACAGATGCAGGTAATACATCTCGGTCTGCGGATCGTATTTCCATGCAGAACCGGAGAAGCAGCTTCCCCAGTTGTTTGGCTCTTTTCCTTCTTTTGCATCACGCCAGATGTAATAATCGCGGTACGGGTTGTCTTTCGATTTGCGGCTCTCCACGAACCATTTGTGTTCATCTGAAGTATGATTGACAACAAGGTCCATGACCAGCTTGATGCCTCTTTTATGCATCTCCGAAAGCATGCGGTCAAAATCCTCCATTGTTCCGAATTCCTGCATGATTGCCTGGTAATCGCTGATATCATATCCATTGTCATCGTTTGGTGACTGGTACACCGGAGACAGCCAGATAACATCCACGCCAAGATCCTTCAGATAATCCAGACGGGATGTGATACCATTTAAATCGCCGATACCGTCTCCGTTGCTGTCCATGAAGCTGCGCGGATAAATCTGATACACTACGGCTTCTTTCCACCATTTTTTGTCCATTTTTTTACCTCCTTTATTTCATCCCCAGAACGTGTCTGGTTCTTTGATTCTGTCGTTTGCAAGCACAGTTTACCATACTTCACGGTGATTTTTCAATAGTTTTGCGCAAAACCAGCAGTTTCTACAAGAGTTTTTCTGTAATTTTGGTAACTATTTACTTCGTCAGATCTCTTACCGACTCCCTCTCCACCAGCGTTGTCGGCAATGGCGGAATATCTTTTTGTACCGGCTCATTCTGGATCAGGTGCATCAGGACCTCTACGGCACGGCGTGCTTTTCCATCCACCATCTGATGCACGGTAGTCAGCTTCGGCCGCGCAAGTGTCGCATAAGTAACATCATCAAAGCCCGCAATTGAAATTTCCTCCGGAACCTTTATTCCCCTGTTCTGCAGAAAGTTGGATGCTTCAAGTGCATAGTAATCCGATGAAAAAAAGAGCGCTGTCTGTTTTTTGAAGAACGGAAGCATCTCCTCATATGCCTTCTCCCTCTGCTCTGGATCCCACGGGATCACAATATGGCGGCTTTCAAAGTCCTCAATTCCCGCCTCCTCCATTGCCTGACGCACACCGAGCCACCGATAGTGGTCAACACCGAGATCGCAGTCGGATAAAAAGAGAAATTTTTTATGTCCCTTTCCAATCAGGTACTGACTCATCTGGTACGCACCGCCGCGGTCATCCATCGTAATGGAGCGGACTCCAAGTTCCGGCGGGAGATACTGATCAATGGTTACCAGCGGTTTTCCGAGACGTTCCGAGAGCTCTGCAATCTCCTTTTCCTTCAGAGCCATCGCAATCATGCCGTCAAAATTCCAGCCGAGCGCCTGCTGCATAAGATCATCCTGCTCATGGCGCGCAACCAGCATCATATAGTAGCCGTGTTCCCGGATCTGATACTCCAGATTTCCGAGCATTGCCGACACAAAGGGATCCTCAAAGGAAGATGCATTTCCTTTCTTCATGAAACCAAGCGCCACACCAATAAGACCGGAGCTGTTGTTCGCCAGCATGCGCGCGCTGATACTCGGCACGTACTCCATCTCCTTTAAAATCCGGTTGATTTTCTCGACCGTCGCCTTTGAGACGCGCCCTGTCTTTCCGTGTATTACATTCGAAACCGTCGTCGGGCTGACTCCTGCGCGGTCTGCAATATCTTTGATTCTAATCATCGGTTCTCTGCCTTTCCTTTTTCTTCACAATTTTCTGAATTCTGTTATGTTTATTTTACCAAGACGGT
This sequence comes from Blautia sp. AF32-4BH, assembly GCF_003460565.1. NCBI lineage: Bacteria > Bacillati > Bacillota > Clostridia > Lachnospirales > Lachnospiraceae > Blautia > Blautia sp. AF32-4BH. Next base: position 57,813 of record NZ_QTVL01000002.1, read on the forward strand.
AAAATGTTTACAACTACTTTGCATCGGCAAACACTACAAAATTATTACATTTTCTTAAACGATATGTAAGAAAATCTCCATCCCTCCTTCATTTACTTTCCGCCGGTTCCGTGGTAAGATAGGATGACAGAAAAAGTTCACCTTTTTTCTGTAAGAAAGGACCTACACATCATATGCGGCTTGCATTTACAAATTTTTCGATAAAATCTCCCACTGGCAAGAAATCCGGCCGTTTTTTTCTTGCCCTTTTTCTGGGTATTTTTCTCTTCCTCGCTCATCCCATACTCTGTCAGGCTGGTTTTGCCTCCAGTACGCCGTTTACCGGTGCCTCCTGGGAACTGGTCGGGGAATATCCGATTCTCGGCAGCAACGGCGCGGTGCAGTCCGTCTGTGCGACGGAAGATTATATCATCTGCATCGAAAATTTTAATGATCTGACGACAGAGCCGGACGTAGTCTCTGCCTACTATAAAAATGATACAGACGCAGACGGAAATCCCGTTACGCAGTATTCCCTCGCGCATCAGGTAAGGGACGCAGACTTTGCTCACGCAAACGGTATGGCATACAATCCCGTCACACATGAAATCCTCGTGAGCGGCTACAGCAGCCCGGATGCTTCCAATTACGGATGTATCTTCCGCCTCGACCCGGATACTCTCGAGCAGAAAGAGCGGATCCAGCTCTCGACAAGCTACAATATTCTCGGTATTGATTATCTTCCCTCCACCGGCGGCTATCTGATCCAGACCGATGCGGACGGCGGCTACGGCTTTAAACTCCTCGATGCCTCACTTCAGGTGATGGATGACTGGGGCACGTATCCCTTCGATTTTTACATGGAAAACTTTCAGGATCTCTGTGTTTCCGGCGATCTCTTTTTTCTTTTTCCGCTGACGATGCATCTCGGAATCGGAAACTTTATCCAGACATACTCGCTCTCGCAGAAAACACTGCTTGCGGACGACACGGTTGATTTTGGCTTTTCCGACGATATCACCATCAATGAACCAGAGGGCCTCTGTGAGACAAATCCTGGGGAATTTATTGCGATTGTAAACGTAACAAAGGCAGATGGTGGACGGTACGTGCAGTTCTACCGCACCCGGGTGCCGTATCTGTTCACGGTTTCCACTTCCGCGGCGGAGCATGGCTCGGTGTCCGAGGGCGGGGAAGTTTCCAGCGGAGAGGAAAAAACCGTTTCCTACACGGCAGACGAAGGCTTCCGGCTCGCGAAGCTCTCGGTGGACGGCTTGTATCTGCCGGTGACGGAATATCCGGACAGCTACACATTTTCCGATATCCAGAAGGATCATACCCTTGCCGTAACGTTTGAACCGGTTCCGACGGCGACACCGACGCCGACTGCCACTGCGACGCCGACCGAAACACCGGCCATAACCCAGACACCGGAACCGGCCATTTCCAAAGCACCGGCATCATCCACGGTTTCCTTCTCATCTGTGGCTTCCCATTTCGCAGCGTTCTGGAAAGGCACTGTGCATGCCGCTTCCTGGTTCCGCCATCTTGCCTCGGCCGGTGCATCCCTTTTTGCCCGTATCCGGAAGGCAGATCCTGTTTTTCTGGCGATGCCGTTTGTCCTTCTCGTTCTGATTCTGCTCTTTGTCCTCCGCCTGCGGTATGTCCGCCGCATCCGGCGGGAGCGGTCGCGGAAAGCGCTGGAACACAGAAGAAGAACGTACGAAGAACTGGTCAGAGAATTTACGGAAAATCCGAAGGACGAAAAGGTTTCCATCGATGAGCTGCTGCTTACAATTGACGAACTGCAGAAGGAAGAACAGAAAAACACTTAAATGAAACGTATTCACCAGATCAGGAATTGATCTTCTCGGCACAAAAAAAGTATCCCGTTCCTTTTGGGGAAGCGGGATACTTTTTTATTTAAACGGGCAACGAGCTAAAGTCCGTGCTTGTTTTTACTCTTCGTAATCGAGTGCTGCACGCTCCGTTGTGTACGGACGTACATAGGTGTCTGCTACTTTTACGTGCTCCGGATGTTTTGCATATACAGCTACATCCTCTGCTTTTTCCAGTGTTGTGACAAGTGCCATATCATGGGTGGAAGATGCAAGCGGTGCTTCTACAAAGTCAACCGTCAACAGTCCCGGCACTTTGCCGACCAGGCTTTTCAGGTTCTCTGCCATCGCTTTTTTCAGCTCCGGTTTCTTTGCATCCTCTACTTCCGGTTTGAATTTCCACATAACAATATGATGTACCATTGTATTTTTCTCCTTTGCTTTTGTTTTATTGCCAATTCACACAGTTTCTGTGCAAATACCAGCCTTTTGTTACGGCTCTTCGCCTGCAATCCGCAGAATATCCTCAATCTCTTCCACGGACATGTCAAGATACGCGGAAAGCTCTGCCACACTGAAATCCATGTCATCGCCGTCGGAGAGTTCCTCGATGGCGTCTTTTAAGCGGTTTACTTTATTGACTACAGTATTGTCCTTGTGTTTCTGAACTCTGTGTTCTTCCATGAAATCGCTGATCGTCTCACGCACAGCCGCATCAATCGCCTGCTCCGCCGTCTCAGCTTTTACAACGGACTCCAGCGCTACTAAAAGTCCGACATTTCCCTCCTGCACCAGATCCATCAGGAAGAAATCGCGGGTGTGCATTTCTTTTGCGGTCTCAATAACTTTCGGAAGCCAGAGCTGCACGAGCATGCTCTTTGCAAGGGAATCGCCCTCTGCCGCTTTCCGGTAAAGCTCTGCCGTTTCTTCCTCCGACGGTGTTTCTGTCTCCGGCAGTTCGTCAAGATACTGCTGTAAGGCACGCAGCTCCTCCTCGGAAAACTCCGGTTTTTTCTTTTCTTTTTCGGTCTCCTCCGGCACGACGCCCGGCTCATAATCTGCCACATCGACCTGCTCCATCGTCAGATATTCGCAGACAAAGGTGACTTTCTGCTCATCCAGTGCAAAGTCTTCAAAAAAGTCTCTGACTTCTTTCATCGTTACTTTATTTTCATGGTCTCTGGCGTATGACAGCAATTCGGAGAGCTTCTCCTGGAACTTTTTCTGTTCGTCCTGCATCTTTTTTACCCTCTCTTTCTTCCGTTTCACGATTCCATTTCTTCGTACATTTTTTTCAATTTGTCCATTGCTTTTTCTGCTTTGAAAAGCTACTATAAAAGCAAACGAAAAACCACATTCAAGTGGAAAGGAGAATCCTTATGAAACAATTTTTTCAGGATGTGAAAAACAGTTTCCTGCTTTCAGCCGCTGTCTCTATTATACTAGGTATCGTGCTGATCGTCTACCCCGTAAAAACGAGTTTGCTGATCTGTTATATCGCCGGAGCACTGCTCCTGTTTGGCGGCGTTGTTGCGTTGATCCGCTACATTGCAAGCCGCGGCGAGCCGTTTTTCTTCCGCTACGATCTGTTCGTTGCCCTGGTACTGATTCTGTTCGGCTGCTTCGTTATCTTTGAAAGTGACCTTGTAATCGCATTCATCCCGGTTGTCATCGGTATCATCCTTCTGGCAAACGGACTGCTCAGCATTCAGAAGGCGTTCAACCTCAAAAAAACAGGGCTGGAAAAATGGTGGCTTGAGTTCCTGCTGGCTCTTTTAACCAGCGTTCTCGGCATCATCATCTGTACCAATCCGTTTGATGCCGTTGCAACCACAAACATTTTCATCGGTATCTGCCTTGTCTACAGCGGCATTTCCGATCTTGTCACCACCTACTACATGGGCCGCGCAAAACGCCGGATCAAAAACGTCATCCAGACCGAGATCAACCAGCAGAAAATCCTGCACGATGACAATGTGATTGATGTGGATGAGGACGAGCTTCACTAAAAAACAGCTTCTTCCATAAAAATCTTCTTTCATACGAAAAACCGGAACCCGGCACCGCTTTCAAACAGCGGCTCCCGGGTTCCGGTTTTTCTCTGTATTTCTTTTTTTATTTATTCCTCGTGTTTGCTCAGTACTTCCATGCCTTCTCTTAACTTCAGGCGGATCTTTCCAAGCTCCAGACCATTTGCGCCGAAGTACAGCTTCAGGTAGTGGTTCGGGCCGAAGAAGAAGCCAAGGTCTCTCGTCTCTTTGATCCACTCACCTTTTGTTCCGCGGATGCTGATCATAGTTTTTACGATATTGTCGATGTACACGGTTACCGGCAGCTGTGCGAGGTCTTCCAGATCGGATTTCATCTCGATTTCGATATCGTACGTTCCCATCTTGTCAGCCAGAATCGTAACACCGCATACTTCACTGTTTCCTTTTTTCGTGTTCCATGCGGATGCGTCAATCACAACATCTCCCGTTGCCGGATCTGCCTCGTATGTTACAAGATCTGCTGCAACGAAATCGTTGTCGCCCATCTGCTCCTGTGCTTCTTTCTCTTCCTCGCTGATGCGGTCCAGGAACCGTAAGATGCTTGGAGTTCCAAGGATGAAATGCAGGACATTCATCGCATTTCTCTGCAGGTCGCCTCTTGTGATCTCGCCGTTTTCCAGTGCCTCTTTCACATCGTCCTGTCCCATATCGGAGCAGTCGGTGCATACCATGAAGACATCGTTTCCGGCAGATACCATCGGTGCATGGGTTGTTTTGGTTGCTTCATATCCCTCACGGTTTGACATTGCCCACCAGTCAGTCATAACGAAGCCGTCGTAGTTCCACTCGCCGCGCAGAATCGTGGTCAGAAGATCGTAATTTCCTGCAGTCCAGATGCCGTTGACCGGTCCGTAAGTGCTCATGATGGATCTTGCGCCGCCTTCTTTGACTGCGATTTCATATCCCTTCAGATAGATTTCACGCAGGGCACGCTCGGAAACAACGGCGTCCACATGATGTCGGTTGGACTCCTGGTTATTTGCACAGAAATGTTTGATGGTTCCGGTTACATCGGATTTTTCCATACCAAGAATCTGTACGGCACTGATCCATCCGGTCAGGTACGGATCCTCGGAGATATACTCAAAGTTACGGCCGTTCAGCGGGTTTCTGTGAATATTCATACCAGGTCCGAGCAAGGCATCGACACGGTTCTGTCTCATCTCGCGTCCTGCCATCTCGTACAGATCTTCTACCAGCGGAAGGTCAAACGTACAGCCAAGCAGGGTTCCGTTCGGCATGGAGAAGGCTCTCGTTCCGCAGTCAAAGCGGAGTCCGGACGGGCCGTCGGTACAGCAGGCTGCCGGAATACCGAATTCCTGCAGTTCCGGTGTCAGGCCGCCGAATGCTGCTGCGGTTCCCGGAGTAACCTTCGGGCTGCACATGCCCTCGCCGCGGAAGATGCAGATCAGATCTTCATCGGAAAGCTGTGCCACGAACTCTTCCATCGTTACTTTCTTATCCAGGACATCACCGAGCTTGTAGCCTTTGTCACCGGTATAGGTGATCGGCTCCATGCGGTTTTCTTTCATGCGCTCGATCGGATCTACGGTGCGCAGAGGAGCTGCCTCATATCCCGGTTTTAACGTTCCGTCTTCGCCCGGAACAGCTTTCATGCGCTCAAATGCTTCTACCGGAGCCATAGCCTCGGTCAGGATCTCAACCACTTTGAACGGCTGCTCGTATGCACCGGCAAAGGCTGCGCTTCTGACATCGCTTCCGACGTAGAACTCATAACTGCCCTCTTCGAGTACGTAGCAGGATTTGTGGCCGGTTGCACCGCTGTCATCGTAGGATGCAAAGCTCTCTTTGGTCACATCGATCGTCAGCGTCTCTTTTGCGCCTGGTGCAAGAACACCGGTCTTTGCAAAACCGACGAGTGCGCGGGATGGTTTTCCAAGAACACCCTGCGGAGCTTTTACATAAACCTGAACAACCTCTTTACCATCCGTTTTGCCGGTATTTTCAACGGTTGCCGTCACGGTTACATTGTCAACATCTTTCTCTTCTGCCTCTGCGGTCACGGCAAATGTCGTATAGGAAAGACCAAAACCGAACGGATACAATACTTTCTCTTTTGCAAAGGTCTCAAAGTAGCGGTATCCGACGTAGATATCCTCTTTGTACTCATTGCGGGTCAGATCGCCGAAGCAGCTTTGGGACGGATAGTCCTCGATATTCTCTGCAATCGTGTCGGTCAGCTTACCGCACGGATTGACTCTTCCCATCAGTACATCGGCAACACCGTTTCCGCCTTCCTGACCACCCTGCCATACATAGAGAACAGCTGCCGGATTGCACTCTTTCACCCATTTCATGTCGATAATATTTCCGACGTTCAGCACAACGATTGTTCTTGCAAATGCTTTGCTGACTTTTTCTACCATCTCTTTTTCAGTATCGGTTAAGAGATAGCTGCCTGCCTCATTTTTGTTGTCCTGATCCTCACCTGCGGTACGGCCTACAACAACGATGGCTGCATCGGCGCCTTTTGCACTCTCCACGATCTCGTCGGTCAGCTCCATCTCTTTTTGGGACCACGGCACCTTGCCCCAGCCCTGTCCTTCGTCGTACGGATTTTTCTCGATCCATTTTTCGTATGTTCCAAGAAGATTCTCGTCGAGTGTAATGTCTTTTTCTTCTTTTAAGGCATCCAGAATACCGACAACGTATTTCGTATTGACAAGACCGCCGGAGCCAAGTCCGCTCTTATAATAGTGGAATGCAATTCTTCCGAAAACAGCCACTTTGTCTCCTTTTCGAAGCGGGAGTGCCTCATTTTCGTTTTTCAGAAGTACACAGCCTTCTGCCGCTGCCTGACGGGCCAGTGCTGCATATTTGTTGAAATCCAGTGGTGTAAATTTTCCCATTTTGTTCCCCTTTCTCCTGTATCCTTTCTGATCCGACAAGTGCCGGGACACCTGATACTTCCGGGTCCCGGCACCTGTTCTGGTCTCTTGTCTTTTATTATCTCGTATTCCTGGCTTTTTTTCCAGTTCTTTTCTTATCTTTTTTTCGTCTGATATTGACCTTTTTGTTCCTGTCTTATCCGATCAGTCCCTGGACAATTAATACCAGAAGCAGCAACGGCAGAATATAAGAAAGATAAACCCGTACCCAGTCCGGCACTTTCAGGCCCCCGCCCTTATTTGCCTCTGCCTGGTAGTTTTTGAAGCCCCAGCCCCATTTTGAAGTACAGAACAGAAGGTAAATCAGAGAGCCGACCGGCAGCAGAAGGTTGCTGACGATAAAGTCCTCAAGATCAAGAACGGTGCTTCCTGCGCCGAGCGGCTGGAATCCGGACCACACATTGTAGCCGAGTGCACACGGCAGGGATCCTAAGATCACCAGAATGCAGTTGATGATGGCTGACTGTTTTCTGGAAACGCCGAAAATCTCAGAAAAACAGCACATGATATTCTCAAATACAGCGATGATGGTAGACAGCGCCGCAAAGAACAGGAACAGGAAGAAGAAGCTTCCGAAAATCCGTCCGCCCTTCATCGAGGTGAAAATGTGCGGCAGCGTCATAAAGATCAGCTTCGGGCCGCTGTCCGGCTGTACGTTGTAGGAGAAGCACGCCGGGAAAATGATGAGGCCTGCGGTAATCGCTACAAACGTATCGAGCGCTGCAATGCTGACTGCCTCGCCGAGCAGGGATTTTCCGCCGTTTAAGTAGCTGCCGAAAATCAGCATCGCGCCGATACCAAGGCTCAGCGTAAAAAATGCCTGGCTCATCGCGTTTGTGATAATGTGGAACAGTCCCACCTGTTCGATCTGCTGCATATCCGGCACCAGATAGAATTTCAGTCCCTCTTTGGCACCCGGCATCGTAAAGCTGTAAACCGCAAGGAAAATCATGATGACCATCAACACGATCATCATCACCTTTGTAACACGCTCCACGCCGTTCTGCAGACCCACCGAACAGATCAGAAAGCCTGCAATTGTAATAATCAGCATGGTAATGACAAGAATCGACGGAGATGAAAGCATCTCGTTGAATTTTCCGGTTACGGCGTCGCCTGTCAGGCCGCTGAATTTTCCGATTAAAAAGCTGTAGAAATAGTACAGCATCCAGCCTGCAACGACGGTGTAGAACATCATCAGCAGATAGTTTCCGATGAGGGCAACGTATCCGTGGATATGCCACTTCTGCCCTTTCTTTTCCAGTTCCCCATACGCGCGCACGGTACTCTTTTTGCTTCCTCTTCCGATGGCAAGCTCCATCGACAGAATCGGAACTCCCATGATGGCAAGGAACAGCAGGTAAAACAGCACGAAAATGCCGCCTCCGTTGTTTCCTACCATATACGGAAATTTCCATACATTTCCGATGCCGATGGCACATCCTGCCGAAAGCAGAAGAAAGCCAAGGCGCGATTGGAATGTTTCTCGTTCCATTTCTTTTTGTTCCTCCCTTTTTTCTTCCATACTCCCGGAATTTCTCCGCAAGTACATCTTCGTACAAAACCAAAACTTCAGACAGCACCGTTCTGCCGTTCTTTCCGGTATGCCGACGGCGAGATTCCCATATGGTGACGGAATACTTTTCCAAAATAGTTTCCACTGGAAAATCCGGTTTCTGCTGCAATCTCTTCCACACTCTTTCCGGTATTCAAGAGCAGCGTCATCGCTTTGCGAATTCTCGCTTCCTGAAGATACTGCATGGGAGAAACGCCTGTTTCCTCCCGGAAGCATCTCGTAAAATGGGCAAAGGAAACCCGGCTCTGTTCTGCCAGCTGTTCAATCCCCTGCACAGATGCGCAGTCGGTATCCATCTGCCGTATCGCTTCCCGAACAAAAAAATGTGTCTGCTTCCGCTCCGGACGCTGTACCTCCCGCAGAAGAGAACAAAAAAACTGATACAAAAACACACCGCATTCATACGGTTCCGACCGGTAACCGTTTTTCAGTTTTCGATGCATCTGCAGTGCAGTCCGAATTGGCTCGCTATCTGCATCCGCATAAAAAACATCTCCTGTTTTTTCAAACAGTCGTTCTGCCGCATAGGACACTGCACTTCCACGAAAATGAAAATACAGAAAAATCCATGGTTCTTCGGATTCCGGATGCAGATAATATCTGCTATTCTCCGGAATCTGACACAAAAATCCTCTCCCGGGACGCATTTCATACGTTTTTCCGTTTTTTTCAAACCATCCTGTTCCCGAAAGCGTATACTGCATCAGCCATCCGGAATATGTTCCGCGGTCTGTATTATGAAATGCATACGGTTCCTTCCATCTCTTTTCCACCCCGCCGTCCAGCAGCAAAAACGGAGCGTTCGGCCAGTGATCCAGATCCAGGATTCCATATACTCCGATCAGATCTTCCATCAAAAAATTACCTCTTTTATCCGGTTTGTCTTCTTGTTTTGCACTATGTCCTTTATTATACTTTTCTTATCAGAAAAAAACAAGCATTGCTTTAGAAAGGAGTTTTTTCTTATGCATCTGACAAACAAAAATACATGTGCACCAACCCCACCGATGGGCTGGAACAGCTACGATTACTATGATACAACCGTGGACGAGGCTGCGGTAAAGGCAAATGCCGACTATATGGCAAAGCACTTAAAAGCATATGGCTGGGAGTATATTGTAGTGGATATCCAGTGGTATGCAAAAAAGGCCGGTTCCATGCGCGACCGGTATCAGTATATTCCATTCTCTGAACTGGAAATGGACGAATACTCCCGTCTGCTGCCGGATCCCGAACGTTTTCCATCTTCTGCAGACGGTTCCGGCTTTAAACCACTTGCCGACTATGTACACAGTCTGGGGCTGAAATTCGGAATTCACATCATGCGCGGTATTCCGCGAATCGCTGCACATCATCACGGAAAGATCAAGAACAGTTCTCTTGGTGCTGAACACGTTGCCGATCCTACGGTCATCTGCGGCTGGAATCCGGATATGTACGGTGTACGCGATCTTCCGGAAGGACAGCTTTACTATGATTCCCTGCTGGAGCTCTACGCTTCCTGGGGTGTTGATTACATTAAATGCGATGATATCTGTAATACCAACATGCACAAAAATCCGTTTGCAGCTGCGCATGAGATCGAGATGCTCTCGAATGCCATCCAAAAATGCGGACGGCCGATCGTCCTCTCTCTGTCTCCGGGACCTGCGCTCATAGAGAAAGCATGGTTCTATGAAAAGCACGCGAATCTCTGGCGCATCACCGATGATTTCTGGGACAACTGGGCACAGTTAAAGGATATGTTCCAGCGTTGCGAGCTCTGGCAGAGCCACGTCTCTGCCGGCTGTTATCCGGACTGTGATATGCTGCCGCTTGGCGAACTCGGAAAAGGTTTTGCTACAGAACATCATACGTATTTTACCCCGGATGAGCAGAAAACGATGATGACACTCTGGTGTCTCTTCGGCTCTCCACTGATGCTCGGTGCCGAAATGACGCTTCTCGATGACGATACACTGGCACTTCTTACGAACACGGATATTCTCGCGATGCTGCCTCCGTCCGTTCGTCCGCATCAGATCACGCGTACAGACAATGAAGCTGTGTGGTATGCAAAGGATGACACAACCGGAACAACCTACGTTGCACTTTTTAATCTTTCGGATGCACCGCAGACGGTTTCTTCCACACTTGCCGATGCAGACTGCCCACTGGAGTCTGTTGCGGCGAAAGAACTCTGGAGCGGTAAAGCACTTTCTTTAAACGGCGGTTTTTCTGCTTCTCTTGCTCCGCACGCCTGCAGCGTATGCCGTTTTGAAACACGATAAAACGATCATTTCTTAAAACAAGCAGCAAATCATGTCCTGCCCGGGACCAAAACAATGGTTTTTCCTCCGGGCAGGGCATTTTTATGCTCTATTCATACCGCGCAATCTCTTTCCGCAGCCGCTTCATAATCCGTTTTTCCAGCCGCGAGATATACGACTGGGAAATCCCGAGAAGATCCGCGACTTCTTTCTGCGTTTTCTCCCGTCCCTCCGGCATATTGATGCCGAACCGGAGCTTCACAATCACCTGCTCCCGCTCAGAGAGCTTGCTGATTGCGCTTCCCAGCACGCGATGTTCCGCCTCCTGCTCGAGCCCCTGATAGATCACATCCTCCTCCGTTCCGAGGATATCCGACAAAAGAAGCTCATTTCCATCCCAGTCTACATTGAGCGGCTCATCGATCGAGACCTCCATCCGTGTCTTGTTATTTCTCCGCAGATACATCAGAATCTCGTTCTCAATGCACCGGGACGCGTACGTGGCAAGCTTGATCTTTTTTTCCGGATTGAACGTGTTAATTGCCTTGATGAGGCCGATGGTTCCAATCGAAATCAGATCCTCCACACCAACTCCTGTATTATCAAATTTCTGTGCAATGTAGACGACGAGACGCAGGTTGTGTTCGATCAGCTCGCTCCTTGCCGTCTCGTTTTCCGGATCGGAAAGCCCCGCAATCGCATCGGCCTCCTCCTGTCCTTCCAAAGGCGCCGGGAGAACATCTGTGCCCCCGATATAAAAAATTTCCCCTGTCTGACGAAATACAGCCGGCACGGACCGCGGCAGCATACGAAGCCGGAATCCGTTTGGCAGTGCAGCCTGCAGCATACTTCATTCCTCCTGTCCTTCCATGAGATCTGGATGCAAAATTATTTCATAGCCCCTGGGAGATGAACTATTTTCTCCGCCAAGCGCAATCAGCGGTCCGCTTATGTGCCTGGCTGTATGTTCTGTCACAAGAATCATTTCCGAGATCCGGATCACCGGCAGAAAGCCCCGGCCTTCCAGTCCGCGAAACGGTATGTAACGGGGCTGCAGCGCAAGAAGCCGTTCCGGCTCCGGCACCGTCTCGTGCCTTGCAAGCGCCGCAATCCCTGTCCGCATTTCGTCCGGGAACAATTCGAGTATCACAGTGTACGGTACGACCGAGACCGGCTTTTTGGTTGTGGCATCCCGCAAAGTATTGCCCGTGTCGTACAGTCCTTTTACTTTTTTCCATTTCCCATTCTGCACAAGCTGTACCGTAACCTGCCTGGCGTGTTCCAGGAGTATCTCCTTTCGGATCTTCAGCAGGAGGAGTGTTCCCGCATATGCGGCACTCCCGGAAAGAAGAAAAAGAAAAATTCCCCTTCCCGGCATCAGCTCCCGGAACAGGCGGTATGCACTGCCGATCAGAAAACCGGACAGTATATAGCCTGCCATTCCCACCACAAGATCCCGTACTGTCGTGATTCTGCAGCCAGATTTCACCATCCCTGTTGTAATTCCGATTCCGACCAGGGCGAGCAGCGCACCCGGCAGATACCGTGCAAACACGGCATACAGCACCGCATAACCGGCGCCGAGCGCGGCTGCCGCAAAACTCCTTCTTCGCGTGGCAGATCGTTTCAGAAGAAAGGAGGAAAGGCGCAGAATAGTATAATTCAGCAGAAGATTCTCTGCAAAGAGAAGATCCAGAAAGATCTCATAGTGCAAAAAAACACCCCCTGCGCCTTTTGCATGGTCTGAATTTCTAACAGACCCTATTATAGACGGAAGGGGGTGAATTTTTTGTCGTTTTCGGAAGAATGACCTTCTTTTTTGATCAACAAACTTCGACACGCCGCAACATTTTCGGTCTGCGGCGTGTCGAGGTAAATTCGTTATTTGCTTATTATTCTTTGCTTATCTGCGGTTTCTTAAGAAATCCGGGATCTGGATGTCCTTTTTCGGAACATTGCTTGTCATGGTCTGCTGAGCCTGTACCTGCGGCTGCACCTGAACCTGTGGCTGCGGCTGTACCGGAGCGGAAGCTTTCGGAGCAGTGTGTACCGGAGCGGCTGCCTGTGCAGAGAAGCTGCTGCTGGAAAATGCGCTCTTTCTTGCATCTGCCGGCTCTTTGCGGGATACGCTTGCCTGTTTCGCCGTTGCATCGTTGAGGCCTGTTGCGATAACGGTGATCTTCGCTGTATCGGTAACAGAATCATCATACATAGCACCGAAGATGATGTTTGCATCCTCTCCAGCCAGATTCTGTACGTAACTTGCAGCATCGTTTGCATCCATAAGGGAGATATCTCCGGAAATGTTGATGATAACGTGGCTTGCACCCTCGATGGTGGTCTCAAGCAGCGGACTGGAAACAGCCTGCTGTACAGCCTCGAGCGCTTTGTCGTCGCCCTTTGCCTCGCCGATACCGATGTGGGCGATACCCTTGTCGGTCATAACGGTCTGAACATCTGCGAAGTCGAGGTTGATGAGTGCCGGCAGGTTGATCAGGTCTGTGATGCCCTGTACGGCCTGCTGCAGAACCTCGTCTGCTTTCTTTAATGCCTCCGGCATGGTTGTCCGGCGGTCTACGATTTCAAGAAGTTTGTCGTTCGGGATCACGATCAGGGTATCTACGTTTTCCTCGAGTTTTTCGATTCCCATCAGCGCATTGCTCATACGGGTTCTTGCCTCGAATTTGAACGGTTTTGTTACAACGCCGACAGTCAGAATGCCCATTTCTTTTGCAACGCCTGCTACAACCGGTGCTGCACCTGTTCCGGTTCCGCCGCCCATACCGCAGGTGACGAATACCATATCAGCGCCTTCCATGATCTGTTTGAGCTCTTCGATGCTCTCCTCGGCTGCTTTCTCTCCAACCTCAGGTTTTGCTCCTGCGCCCAGTCCCTTGGTCAGCTTCTCGCCGATCTGGAGAATGGTAGGTGCCTTACAGAGGGTCAGCGCCTGTTTATCGGTGTTGATTCCAACGAATTCAACGCCGCCGATGGATTCCTCCACCATTCTATTTACAGCATTATTTCCTGCACCACCTACACCGATTACGATAATCTTTGCAGATGATTCTGCCTCATTTGTCATGATCTCTAACAATTTCAACTTCCTCCTTTTGATTATGAACTGCTGTCTATCTCAAAATAGTCTGATATTCTGATGGTCATACATAAAGATATAATATAATTTCTTCGGAAAATAATCAACTGTTTTTTTCGTATTTCATAAAAAATTCAGGATTATTGCGTTTTTTTGACGGCTTTCCTTTCCTCTTATACATCTTTCGAGAAGACAAAGCTGCTGTCGCCGTCCTTGTAATCCTCCATATGGAGTTCTCCGGAAAGACCGGAAAGGCTCGGCAGGATTGCTGCTACGCGCGTCATCTTTTCTTCTAACGCCGTATCGGTTCCAAGCAGAATCCGCACGGTATCATAGTAATGCAGAATAATTTCGCTGTTCTCATTAAATTCCACACTGTCCGGCGTGATATTGTATTTCTCCGTCATTCTCGTAAGTGCGAGCATGGTGCGGAAAACTGCCGGTTTTTCAACCGGGAGCTGCTTGTTCACGGTCACATAGTCAAACGTAAGTCCTGTTACAAGCGGAACATCGGAAAGGGTCGGCTGAAAGTCTGTCGTTGTCACACGTGCACTTTTAATCGTATCTGCCGAGAGCGCACCGTCGGACGTACTGCTTTCGGATGCAAGCGGCTCACTCGTAAGGGATCCATCCGCACTCGTTCCATCGGAGGCGGTTCCGTCGGAAGGCTCACCCTCCGCAGGTGTTTCCTGCTCCTCGTCCACGCACTCCAGCACGATGCCGTTCTTGTCAAAATAGACCTTCTGGCCTTCGTACTCGACATAACCGACCACTTTTTTCTCATTTACCTGGATGCAGATGGTGTCATAGCTTACAAACGTAAACTCCACGGAGTTCATAAAAGGAATATCGCTCATATCAACCTTCGAATGAAACGTCGTAAGAAGCACCGTGTTTTTCATCCACTTGTCGTCCGCGACCATCTCTTTGATTTCATCTTTTGTATACCGGGTGTTCCCCGCCACCTGGATATTGCGGATTTTGAACACATTAAAAAACAAGGCACCTGCAAGGCCGACGCCAAGCACCACCCCGGTCAGAATCCGTATTTTTCTGTTTTTCTTCTTTTTTCTGTTTTTTTTCTGTCTCATATTTCTTTTTCTACGATAATCTTGGCTCCGAGTTCCCGGAGCGTTTCTGGAAACCGTTCATACCCCCGCTCAATCAGTTCTGTCTGCCGGATTGTGGAAAATCCTTCTGCGGCAAGCGCCGCCGATACGAGTGCCGCGCCGCCCCGAAGATCCTGGGAAACAACTTCTGCACCGTGCAGACGGCTTTTTTCGGCCGTCAGCCATTTTCCGCAGATCTGCAGCGTACCGCCCATTTTCTGCAGCTCCTCTGCCGTCCGGAGGCGGTCCTCAAATACATTTTCACAGATACAGCTCTTTCCTTCCAGCGTCATCGCTGCCGCCAGATACAGCGACTGCAGATCCGTCGGAAAACCGGGATATTCCTCTGTCTCCACGTACGGAACAGCATGCTGCACGTTTTTGCTGTCTGCTACCAGTGTACCACTCTTCCTTGTATATTGTCCACCTATTTTCTGATAGAGGGACAGAACCGCCCCCATTTCGTCCAACGGCGCGCCGGAAAGCGTCAGGTGCCCCCGCGTCGCCGCGCCCATCAGAAGATACGTCCCTGCCGCGATCCGGTCACCCGGAACACGATACCGGCAGCCGGACAGCAGTCTCTTTCCCTGCCTTCCGTAAACGGTAATCTGCTCCGTCCCCTCGCCGGTAATCTCCGCTCCCATGGCCTTAAGAAACCGGCAGAGATGAACCACTTCCGGCTCCCGCGCACAGTGCTCCAGCCTTGTTGCACCTTCCGCTCCGACAGCAAAAAGAACCGCATTTTCCGTCGCCCCGACACTCTTTTTCGGAAAGCAGAGCACGGCTCCTTTCGGATGATCTGCCTTTGCCCGAATGGTGCCGTCCTCCTCGAAGACCTCGGCTCCCAGAAGCTCCATTGCCCTCTGATGCAGGTCCGTCGGCCGCTTTCCGATCCGGCAGCCGCCGGCCCCTGCAAGGTATGCCTCCCCTGTCCTTGCAAGAAGACTTCCCAGAAACAAAAGAGAGGCGCGCAGTCTCTTCGAAAGCGCTCCCTCCACACGGCTTTTTTCGATCTTTTCACAGTTCAGGTGGAGCGCATTCCTCTCCCACCAGACTGTTCCGCCAAGGCTTCTTACAATCTCCGCCATATCCTCCACATCGGAAATCTTCGGGCAGCCTTCCAGCACGACCTCCTCTTTTGTCAGAACCGCCGCCGCGATCATGGGAAGAACGGCATTTTTGGAACCCTGGACTGTTACCGTTCCGCAAAGCCGCCTTCCGCCGAGAATCTGATATACTCCCACCTGTTCTCTCCCATCCGGCCTCTCTTTTTACGGTATGCATTACACTCCCGTTTTGTTCCCGTTCTGCAGCGCTTTTCCGCCTTTTTAATCGGTGTCCCTCGAGACCGACAGGGCAAGCCCCATCTCGCCGAGCAGAAACAACACGGAGGTGCCGCCATAACTTATAAAAGGCAGCGTAATGCCGGTATTCGGAATCGTATTTGTCACAACCGCGATGTTCAGAATCACCTGAAGCGCAATATGCCCCATAATTCCGCCCGCAATCAGTGCTCCGCCAAGATCCCGCGCATGGATCGAAATGACCATCAAGCGCCAGATCAGCACCGCAAACACGGCGATCACCAGGCAGGCGCCGAACAGTCCGCCCTCCTCACAGATAATCGAAAAGATCATATCATTCTGCGCTTCCGGTACAAAGCCAAGCTTCTGCAGGCCTTTTCCAAGCCCGCAGCCAAAGATTCTCCCGCTGCCGATCGCATAGAGTCCCTGAATGGTCTGGAACCCCTTCTCGTACGCCTCCGGGTTGCGCCAGATGGCAAGGCGTTCGAGGCGGTAGCTCTCCATCATCAGAAAAACGGCAATAAACCCGATGCCGGCGCCTCCGATTCCGAGAAACGGCAGGTAGCCCGGATGTGAAATAAAGATCAGAAATGCACAGATTCCGAGCAAAATAATCGCCGTACTTAAGTTATTGCTTCCGACAAGCGCTGCAATCGGCAGGGTGCACAGCACCGCCTTTGTCATAAACCAGAGACTGTCGGACCGGCCTTTCGTGTGCTCCATCACCCAGGGCAGGAAGAGAATCACCGCCATCTTGGCAAATTCCGAGGGCTGGAACGATAAGGGGCCAAGCTTTAACCACCGCTTCGAGCCGTTGTACTCACTTCCGAAAAAGAGCACCGCCGTCGAGAGCGCAAGGGAAGCC
The DNA here is from genome assembly GCF_003460565.1 of Blautia sp. AF32-4BH. Lineage (NCBI taxonomy): Bacteria > Bacillati > Bacillota > Clostridia > Lachnospirales > Lachnospiraceae > Blautia > Blautia sp. AF32-4BH. The sequence goes on from NZ_QTVL01000002.1 coordinate 74,790, forward strand.
GCATAAAACCACGGTGCCAGTGCAAACAGCCGCCGGTAATCTATTTTTGCAACCGCATACATACCGATCACACCGAGCGCACTTGCAAAGAGCTGCTTCTTGAAATAATAAGCCGGGTCATGGAATCTGACCCGGCCGTTATACGCGCTGGCGCTGTACAGAATCACAAGGCCAAGGCCAAGCAGAATCCATACCGTCACCAGCAGCGTCCCATCTATTTTTTTCTCTTTTTCCTTCCGCATCCGCGCCACACCCGCCGTTCGCTCTTTTTCAGCTTATGCGGGATAGTTTCCTGATATGACGTTTTTACAGTGCTCTTACGTACTCCTTAAACAGCTCACCGCGCTGCTCATAGCTCTTAAACTGATCCCAGCTTGCGCAGGCCGGGGAAAGAAGAACCGCATCCCCTGCATTTGCCTTGTCGTGGCAGATCTGTACGGCTTCTTTTAAGTTGTCTGCCATGATAATGTCGTTGAATCCGACGCTTCTTGCCGCTTTTGCGATCTTCTCTTTCGTATCTCCGATCAGAACCAGGAAGCGTACCTTTCCATCGAATGCCTGAATCCACTCTTCGTAGGTGGACTGCTTGTCGTAGCCGCCGCCGATCAGCAGAGTCGGGCGGTTCATCGCCTGGATGCCTTTGATGGCCGCATCCGGATTCGTTCCCTTGGAATCGTTGTAATATGCCACGCCGTCCTTCTCGCAGACATACTCGATGCGGTGCTCTACCCCTGCAAACTCCTGAATGACTTTGCGGACATTTTCCATCGGCACGCCTGCATGAAGTGCCATCGCAGAAGCAACCATGACGTTTTCAAAATTATGTAAGCCGAGCAGTTTTAAGTCGTCGGTTCTGGTCAGAAGCTCTGTCTCGCCGTTCTTTGCAATGCGGATTTCGCCGTCCTGATAATAGATGCCGTCCTTTAACGCACGCAGACTCGAGAAGTACATCACCTGTACTTTCTTCTCTGCCATCAGTTTTTCGCCGAACGGGCGCAGGATTTCGTCCTCATAATTCAGCACACAGAGATCATCCATCGTCTGATTTTCGGTGATACACTCTTTCACGCGGATATACTCTTCCATCGTGTGATGGCGGTTCAGATGATCCTCGGTAATGTTTGTGATCGCACTTGCCGCCGGATGGAACTCTTTGATGGTTTCCAGCTGGAAGCTGCTGATCTCGGCAACCGTTACGGTATCATCTGTCGTGTCGAGTGCTGCGGATGTGTACGGGGTTCCGATGTTTCCGACCACTTTTACTTCCGGCTGATATGCTTTCATGATCTCGCCGAGCAGCGATGTTGTGGTGGTCTTTCCGTTAGTACCGGTAATCGCAAGCACTTTTCCGCGGCTTACCTGATACGCCAGCTCCACTTCACCGATGACCGGGATCTCTTTTTCTTTCATTTTAAGGACAACCGGCAGATCCGTCGGAACGCCCGGGCTTAAAACGACAAGATCAAGGCTGTCGAGCATCTCCTCCGGGAGCTCGCCTAAGACAACTTCCACGCTGTCACGGCTCTCTAATTTTTTTAAGATTTCTTCTTTTTCGAGTTTGTCATTTCCATCGTAAAGAACGACAGAAGCACCTTTCTTGTGCAGCAGATCCTCCGCTGCAATTCCACTCTTTCCGGTTCCGAAAACCAGTACTTTTTTTCCTGCGAAAATCATGTTTGATTACCTCCATATTTTAAAGCCCCATCAATGCGATCAGGCATAATATCGCTGTGATTGTAGCAAACACCGTCACAATCTGTGTCTCCGACCAGCCCATCAGCTCGAAATGGTGATGGATCGGCGTCATCTTGAAGATCCGTTTTCCCTTCGTCAGTTTGAAGAATGACACCTGCAGGATCACAGAGAGAATCTCCATCATATAAATGAATCCCACAAGCGGCAGAAATAAGGGGAGACGTAAGAAACACGCCATTCCCGAGACGAAACCGCCGAGTGCCAGACTTCCTGTATCGCCCATAAAGACGCGGGCAGGAAATACATTGAATACCAGAAACCCAAGCAGACTCCCGATAACCGCAAGCGGGGACGGGGAAACACCGTTTCCGAGGCCGATCGATGCCACGGAAAAGAAAACAGCATTTAAAATCGTCACACTCGCCGCCAGCCCGTCAAGGCCGTCGGTAAAGTTGACACCGTTGACCGTTCCAAGAATCACAAAGGCGAGAAACGGAATCGTAAAAATCCCTGCGTCCAGCTCTTTGCCTGGAAGGAACGGAATGCGCATCCGGAGGGAAATTCCGGAAAAACGCGCCAAATACCACAGAAAGACTGCTGTAATCACTGCCTGCAGTGCCATTTTCTGCTTCGGGTACAGCCCGTCGCTGCGGTGCAGCACGACTTTCAGATAGTCATCGAGAAAGCCGATCAGGCCAAAACCAAGCGTCAGAAACAGCACCGGAACCACTTCCGCTCCCTCTTTCCGGAAAAGGAGGGAAACTGCGGTAAACGCCGCCAGAAACATCACGCCGCCCATCGTCGGGGTTCCCGCTTTTTTCTGGTGGCTCGGCACACCCTCTTCCCGCTCCTTCTGCCCCGCTTTGACTTTTCGCAGAAACGGGATCAGAACCGGCCCCAGCGCCAGGCTGATGCCAAAGGAAAGAAGAACCGGCAGGATCATTTCTCTTTTCATAGACGCACCTCTTCCTTTTTGTACGGATTGTGTACGGAACAGGCATGTCAAAATATTTTCTCCAGCCTATTCAGTATATAGCTTTTTGTTCTGTTTCGCAACCTTCTTTTATAATCCAAGTTACGGTTCGCTCAGCAGTGAAACACTTGCTGTTTCGCTGCGTAAGAAAGTGATTCAGGTGTGAGCAGCCCTCCTTTTGCGAAGCAAAACTTTAAATGAGGGCTGCGAAGGACACAATTCTCAGGTTTCCTGAGAATTGTGTCCAATACCGAGATACGGAAGTACATTGGAAAAGATATCGCGGATCACCGGCGCGCAGATCGTTCCGCCGTAGTAGACGCCCTGCGGATTGCGGATAATGCAAAGCCCCAGCACCGTCGGATGCTCCGCCGGGGTGAAGCCGAGGAATGAGGAAATATAGCGGTTGGCGCTCCGCGGAAGTGTCTGCGAAGTTGCCGTCTTTCCGCCGATGGAATATCCCTCGAGGTACGCATTCTTTCCAGACCCTTCTGAAACGACGCTTTCCAGAATTTCGCGCACCGTCCTGGAAGTTTCTTCCGAAAGAACCCCTTCTTTTTCCGGAAAATTCAGATGCTTTACAACATTTCCTTCTTCATCGAGCACATCCGTTGCGACATGCGGCGTCACCATTTTTCCGCCGTTGACGAGCGCAGAGACCGTCGCCGCCAGGCGGATCGGCGTGATCTGGAAGGACTGGCCGAATGCCATCGTCGCAAGCTCAACCTCTCCGATGTTTTCCTCCTTGTGCATAATCGTCGATGCCTCGCCCGGCAGATCGATCCCCGTCTTTTCCATCAGGCCGAAATTCCGGAAGTAATCACAGAACTTTTCCACACCGAGCCGCAGCCCCACTTCAATGAACACCGGGTTGCACGAGTTCTGCGCGCCCTGCACGAAGTTTTCGGCTCCGTGTCCCGTCCGCTTGTGGCAGTGGATCCGGCGGTCCTCCACGATTTTGTAGCCGGGACAGAAAAACGAATCGTTCGGCGACACAACGCCCTCCGAAAGTCCCGCCGACATCGTGATGATCTTAAAGGTAGATCCCGGCTCGTACGTATCGTTGATGCAGGCATTCCGCCACATCTGGTTCAGCAGATCCTGAATTTCTTTTTCCGAAAGTCCCGTTGTATCCTGCTGCAGCGTGAACGGATCGTTGAGGTCGAACTCCGGCACATTGACACAGGCATAGATTTCTCCGTTCTGCGGATTCATAAGAAGAATCGAGACGCTGTCCGCCTGTTTTTCTGCCATCGCCTTTTCCGCTGCCTGCTGGCAGTACGCCTGGATATTGACATCCAGGCTGACCTTTAAGTCCCTTCCCGCCACCGGCTCCTGGCGGCTCTCCCCGATGCCGTTCTGCTCAATCCCGCGCGCATCCGTTGTCGTCAGGATTTTTCCGTTGATTCCTTTTAAAATTTCCTCATATTCCACCTCCAGCCCGATGATGCCCTGATTATCGCCTCCGGTGAAGCCGATAACGCGCGACGCCAGCTTCCCTTTGGGGTAATACCGCTTGAAATCCTCATCCACTTTTACCCCCGCATATCCGTACGACCGGATGGTATCACCCGTCTTCTTGTCCACATTCGTCTTGACACGCTCGATTGAAGACCGCTTCTCCACGCGTTTCCGCGCCGTCTCCTCCGAAATTCCAAGCTCTTTTACCAGCATCGCAATCACCGCCTCCGGCTCCTCGATCTGGCTGTGGATCACGGAAATCGTACAGACCGTGCGGTTTGCCGCGAGAACTTCCCCGTTTGCATCAAGAATCCGGCCGCGCGCCGCCTTGATCCCGCGCTCCCGCTCGTGCAGATCATCCGCCTTCTCGGAATAATAGACGGACCGGAACACACACAGATACACCAGCCGCCCGGCAAGTCCGACCATCATTCCCATGCAGAGTACCCACAGAAGAACCGTCTTTTTCCGGTGATACGTTTTGTTTTTACGCATAGAATACCCCATAGCCGAATCCATTATGATAACACTATATGGAAACTGCTATGGGGTTATGTCTTTTGTTTTTTATGTTTTTTTACTCTTCATTGATGAGATCCAGCTCGGCGTTTGTCAGACCGCCGTTCTCGATATTGCTGTTTTCAGCACTGTTTTCCGTATCGTCTTCCTGTACCGGTGCCGCTACGTTTGGATCATCCGTTCCGGTCTCGGAGCCTTCGCCCGTCACACCGTCCGTATCATCCGGGAATACGTTCAAATACGGCAGCAGTTCTGTGTAGATCTCTTTTACGATCTCCTGTGCCAGCACACTGTTCGCCTGATTTTCTACATCCGGCTCGTCCACAATCGCATAAACAACAGCTTTCGGATTTTCTACCGGTGCAAATCCGATAAAGGAAACGAGATATTTTCCATTGCCTCGCGGATACTTCTGTGCAGTACCTGTTTTTCCTCCCATCGTGTAACCGGCAACCTTTGCACTCTGGCCGCTTCCATCGGTCACGACTCCCTGGAGGAAACTTCTCATTTTATCGCTGATTTCCGCGGAAACCGTCTGACGCACCAGATTCGGCTCATTGCTCTCAACAACGGCTCCTGTGCTGTCCGTGATCGTCTTCATCACATGCGGCTGGTAATAATTGCCTCCGTTGATCAGAGAGGAAAACGCAGCTGCCTGCTGTACCATCGTCACGGTATAGCCCTGTCCGAATGTACTCGTTGCAAGCTCGGTCGGTCCCATAGTATCCTCCGTGTGAACCAGGCCGTACGCCTCACCCGGCAGGTCAATTCCTGTCAGACTGCCGAAACCGAAAATATCCTGATAGCGGAGAAATTCCGCTGCTCCCATCTTCTGTCCGATCTGCATCATACCAGCGTTGCAGGAGTTTTTCAGTACATCGGCCGGTGTCTGTACGCCATGTGTTCCCGGATAAGCTCCGCAGCGGATCATCTGCCCTGCAATCGTCTCAAACCCCTCACAGTCAAACAGGGTATCATCATCGATTACATCGAGGGAATATGCCGCCGCCACGTTCATCGGTTTTGCCGTGGAACCTGGCTCATATGCATCGGAAATACAGTAGTTTTTCCAGATGGCACTCAAAGCCTCCATTGTCTCGTTATCGTTCATCGCATCAATTTCTTCCTGCGAATAGAACTGTGTCAGATCTCTTGGATTGTTCAGGTCATACCAGTCGGAAGAATCCATACCAAGAATCTCTCCATTGTTCGGATCCATCACGACAACGCCGATATTCTTTGCCGCTTTTGTCTGACGGTTCGTCTCAGTGTCCGATTCGTCCGCGCCGTTCTGGACATGAATCCGCTCATTGTAATTCTCGATCGCCGTGCGGATGATCTTCTGAATATTTACATCAATCGTCGTAACCACGTTTTTGCCCGGCTGCGCCTCGATGATCGTCTGTTCCATATCCGCATCTTCGTTGTAATAGCCGAACTGGCGGCCATTCACGCCATTTAAGATACTGGAATAATACCCTTCGATTCCCCAGTCTGCCGTGTCTCCTGAATACGTAAAGCCGATCAGATCGCAGGCAAGTGAATTTAACGGATACGTTCTGTGGTAGGATTCCTCGAACCAGACGCCGCGGATGTTGGCACGGTATGCTTTTTCCGCCTGCTCGTTCTCATCGAGCTCCTTGTTCTTTTTGTCCGCGTACTCGTCCACATAGGCCTCAAACGCTTTTTTCGCGTCCATCGAGACCTCTCTGGCGAGAACCTGGTACTGGCTTTCTTTTGTCGTTTCGCCGGTCAGACGATCCCGGATATCCGTCTCGTCGAGTCCGAAGTATTCAACCAGTGCTGCTACGGTCGGATCGACGTACGGATGGGTATCGTTCTTTTCTTCATCTTTTACCGTCGTATTGGCAAGTTTACAGTCGAGAATAACGTTGTAAACCTTCTCACTCGTTGCCAGAATCGTTCCATTCCGGTCGGTGATACTTCCCCGCTGGAATGGAATTGTCCTGCTGTCGTAGGACTGCTGCGTCTGGCTTAAAACCTGTCTTTCGTATTTTTCTCCCTTTGTGGCATTCACATACGTAATGTCAATCGCTAAAGCAACAAAAACCAGCATCACTCCCAAAAAGAGTGCTACCAGTTTTCTGCTCATACGCCCACTTGTCTTCCGTCTCCGGAATGCCCCGCTTCGTTTTTTATTTTTTTTCTGTTTACTCACGTTTTCACCTATTTCGCATCCGGAACATCCTGATACTGTCTCACATAGCTGTTTTCTGAATCATCGAAATAAATTACCTGGGACTCATCTGCATATTTCATGCCGAGCCGGTTCTGTGCTGCTTCTTTGACTGCCTCAAGATCTTCGGAGGCAACCGTTGTATTGTAATAGGCGTCATTGTCCGCCTTCAGATCGCTCAATTCTTTTTCTTTGCTGGTAATGTCTTCCGCCTGCGTGGTAACCACGGTCTGCAACTTGACATACGCAACACACGCCGCGATACACAGTGTGCAGACAATGGCAAGAAAAACAGCGTAGCCCGCGCTGATCTGTGTCGCCCGTGCCCGGTTTCTTCTTGTCTGGCTGCTCACACCCGATTTCAGAGGCCGTGCTTCTTTTGGTGCTTCCTGCGGCTGTGCTGCAAGACGCCGTACCGCACTTCCGTCCTCAAACGTATCTGGCGTATAACGTTTCGTTCTATCTGTCGAATTTACCCTTCCATCTGCCCGTCTGGCCATAACTTCTCTGTCTCCTTCGTGCCGAGCCGTCACACTTTTCGTTCAAAGACGCGCAGTTTTGCGCTCTTGGAACGGGGATTTGTTTCCATTTCCTCTTCTCCCGGCAAGATCGGTTTCCGAGTTACTACGGTTCCCTTGGACTTCTTTCCGCATACACAGACCGGAAATTCCGGCGGACACGTACATGGATGCTCGTTTTTTCTGAAAATGTTTTTTACGATACGGTCTTCCAGAGAATGAAAGGTGATGACACAAAGTCTTCCACCGTCATTTAAGAGATCAATCATGCCGTCCAGTGACTCCGACAGAACGGTAAGTTCCTGGTTCACTTCGATACGGATTGCCTGAAAGGTTCTCTTGGCCGGATGGCCGCCCGTCGCCCTTATTTTTGCCGGAATCGAGCGCTTGATGATTTCGATTAACTCCCCAGTTGTTCGAATCGGCGCCTGCTGCCGGCTTACGCATATATTGTGTGCAATTTTTCTTGCAAAACGCTCTTCTCCATATTCATGGAGAATACGCGAAAGATTCTCTTCACTGTAATCGTTCACGACTTCGTACGCGGAAAGAGCATTTCTCTGATCCATCCGCATATCCAGCGGAACATCCTCACGGTATGTGAATCCACGCTCTGCATTATCCAGCTGATAGGATGAAACTCCAAGATCCAGCAGGATTCCGTCTACCCCGGTGACTCCGATTTCGGCAAGACGCGGAACCATATCGCAATAATTGCTGCGGATAATCGTGACCTGGTTCTGAAATGGTTCCAGGCGTTTACCCGCAGCAGCTATCGCAGCTTCGTCCTGATCTATGCCTATTAATCTCCCCGTGGCAGATAAGCGCTCACATATATGACTGGAATGTCCAGCGCCTCCCAACGTCCCGTCCACGTAGATTCCGTCCGGTTTTATCTTAAGGTTTTCAATGGTTTCCTTCAGTAATACTGATGTATGCGAAAATTCCATGGTCATCTCCTGTATCCCAACGAAACAGATCAGATCACAATGCCCATCTCTTCCATTGATTCGGCGATGGCATCCATATCATCATAATTGCTGTTTTCGTTCCATTTTTCCTTGCTCCAGATTTCAATCCGGTTGATATTTCCGGTAAGGACTACATCTTTTTCCAGACCAGCAAATTCCCGCAGCGTTGCCGGTACGAGAATCCTCCCCTGCTTGTCCAGTTCACATGACGTAGCACCTGCTACAAAGAAACGGGAAAAAGTTCTGGCGTTTTTGTTTGTAAGTGGTAAGGCTCTCAGCTTCTCTTCAAAGGCAGCCCATTCGTCGTTTGGGTAAATGGAAAGGCATCCGTCCAATCCCTTCGTCAGTACAAACTCTTCTCCCAGCTGTTCTCTGAACTTGGACGGTATGATCAATCTTCCCTTCGCGTCAATCGTATGACTGTACTCTCCCATGAACATAATGAAAACCCTCTTATCACCTGAAATGGCGGTCTCCCCACGCACCACTTCATGTATCGCGCCGCAGCCAGACTGCCACATCCGCTCCACAACGCACCACTTTTCACCACTTTCTACCACTTATATTTTTATTCTATATCAACTCAGGGAAAATAGCAAGGTCTTTTTTCTATTTCATTTTTAAGATTTTCCCCAAAATGCAACATTTTTATGCGCATTTTCCGCCTTTTTTATACCAATTTTGTATCAAAAAAGAGAAAACCTTTTTTGCCGGTTTTCCCCTTTTCTGTATTTTTATTCTGTTTTTTTCACTGGTTTTATCCTTAAGAATGGGCTGTCTCCCCACCGGATGATAATTTTTTTCGTTTCCATACCACCAGGATGGTACATCCCACCACAAGGCACCCCGAAAGGAGCTGGGAAACCGGAAGTCCCACCACCGGAAGCAGAAGCTGGTCGGTGCGGAGTCCCTCGATCCAGATTCTTCCAAGGCCATATCCTATCAGATACATCAGGAACACTTCGCCGTTAAATTTTTTTCTTTTCCGAAACCAGAAAAGAAAAAGCAGGACACCCACATTCCATAAACTTTCATATAAAAAGGTGGGATGCACCTGAATATACTCGACGCCGTTTACCGTCACCACATGATCCCACATTTTCTGTGTGATTTCATTGGCACGGACCGCGGAAACCGGAAGCTGCATCGCAAACAGGTTGTTAGTGTAGTCACCGAATGCCTCACGGTTAAAGAAGTTTCCCCACCGTCCCATAATCTGACCGAACACGATGCTCATGCTCGCGGTATCCATCAGAAGGCTGAAGTTCTGTTTCTTCTTTCTGCTGTAAATCACCACCGCAATGCAGGCACCGATGATGCCGCCGTAGATGGCAAGTCCGCCCTGGCGGATGTTGAAAATACTCAAAAGATCATCCTTATAATAGTCCCAGGCAAATATAACGTAGTAAATCCGTGCCCCGAGAATACCGGCTGCGATGCCGATCATCGCAAGATCGAGGTACTGCTCCGGGTTCTGCCCCGTCCGCTTTGCCTCTCTTTGGGCAATCCAGATCGCAATCATCATACCGGTTACGATCACGATGCCGTAATAGGCGATGGAAAATCCGAAAATACTGATGCTTTTTCCCACATGGTCGAGATAGATCCCGAGATTGGGAAAATTAATTTCCATATCCATAACTTATATTCTCTCTTATTATTACTTATCAAACGTTGAAACGGAACAGGATGACATCGCCGTCGCGGACAATGTAATCTTTTCCTTCCATACGCACAAGGCCTTTCTCTCTTGCTCCTGCGTAGGAACCGCAGTCGAGCAGATCCTGATAATTGACAACCTCGGCTTTGATGAATCCTCGCTCGAAATCGGTGTGGATTTTTCCGGCTGCCTGCGGTGCTTTTGTTCCGACTTTGATGGTCCATGCACGGGTCTCATCCTCTCCTGCTGTAAGGAAGCTCATGAGGCCGAGCAGACGGTAGCTTGCTGCGATCAGTTTTTCCAGGCCGGACTCGGTAAGACCAAGATCCTCGAGGAACATTTTTTTCTCATCCTCTTCGAGTTCGGAAATTTCTGCCTCGATCTCGGCGCAGATGACGAACACTTCGCTGTTGTGCTCTTTTGCATACTCACGGACAGACTGTACATAAGAGTTGTTTGCGCCGTCGTCTGCGAGATCATCCTCTGCTACGTTCGCTGCGTAGATGACCGGTTTGCTGGTCAGAAGGTTGTACTCTGCGATCCATTTTTCCTCGTCCTCGTTCTGCAGCTCCATCAGGATGGCATCTTTTCCGTCTTCCAGCAGTTTTTTCAGACGCTCCTGGAATTCGAGCTCTTTTGCCGCCTCTTTGTCCATTCTTGCAGATTTTGCAGTTTTGGAAATACGGCGCTCGAGTACTTCAAGGTCGGCGAAGATCAGCTCAAGGTCGATGGTCTCGATATCACGGAGCGGATCAATGCTGCCGTCTACGTGGATAACGTTTGGATCCTCAAAGCATCTGACAACGTGAACGATAGCATCTACCTCACGGATATTGGCAAGGAACTGGTTTCCAAGTCCCTCTCCTTTGGATGCACCTTTTACAAGACCTGCGATGTCAACGAACTCGATGACAGCCGGTGTTACTTTCTTGGACTGATAGAAATCTCCGAGCTGCTGCAGACGCTTGTCCGGAACCGGCACGATGCCGACATTCGGGTCAATGGTACAGAACGGATAGTTTGCGCTCTCTGCTCCTGCTTTGGTCAGGGAATTGAAAAGTGTACTTTTTCCGACGTTCGGAAGGCCCACGATACCTAATTTCATAGTAATCTATATCTCCTTTGTTTTTATTTTTCGCTTCTTTTTCTGTTCGGGTTCTTTTTATGCACAAAAAGAGCCCAATGCAACTATAAATTATAGCACACGGGCTCTTTGATTTCAATGGATTTTAATCTCTTGACTGTACCATCAGAAGAATGCCGCCCTCGTACGATACATGCGCGGTCTCCTCGACGATCTCATTGCTCACGCACAGACCACCCGAAGTATTCGGCAGATAGTGATGGTCGAGCGGGTAGGCGAAGCCCTCCAGGGTGATGGATGCGACTTCCTTTTCCAGCGGGAAGAACGAAACGTACTTTCCGAACTGCTCTTCTTTCCGGATTTCAAACGAAGTTTCCACCGGAATCGTAATCAGATTGCGGCTGTCCACGATGTAAGCCGGAATTTTCTTCTCCCATGCCGTTTTCAGGTTCTGCACAATACTTAAGAAATGGTCGAGTCTTCCTCCTGTTGCTCCGAGGATCGTGATTTCACTGCTTCCCAGAACAATCGCCTGCTGAAATGCGATGTCCGTGTCCGTATTGTCCTTCATGGGATTAAATTCCCGGATCGGTGCGACATGGTTCTCCTTGTAATAATTTAAAATCTCCGGAGATAAACTGTCAAAATCTCCCAGAATATACGTCGGCATAATCTGGTAATGGTAGCAGAACTCCAGTCCCCGGTCTGCTGCCAGGATAATATCAAACTGCTGTTTCTGAAGATATGGGAAGGCAAAATCCGGTTCGATCATCCCTCCCGAAATAATACATGTTCTCACGTTTCCCTGCCTCTTTTTTCTGTCTTTTTGTATCTTATTCTGCCTTTTTGCTGTATGAAGAAATTTTTTCCTGCAGCTCGCGCACGTTCTGCTCGATGTTGCTGCCAAATACAGCAGAGCCTGCCACGATGATGTTGGCACCTGCCGCAAGGACTTCATCGATGGTCTCGCGGTTGATGCCGCCATCGACCTGAATGTGCACATGCTCCAGTCCCTTTTCATCCAGCATTCTGCGGAGCGTACGGATCCTCTCCGTCGACTCCGGGATATACTTCTGGCCGCCGAAGCCAGGATAAACGCTCATAATCAGAATCATTTCTACCTGATCCATCACGTCCGTAACCGCAGAAAGCGGCGTATCTGGATTTACGGCAACTCCGGCATCTGCGCCTGTTTCATGAATCTTTTTCACGGTTTCTGCCAGATCGCGGCATGCCTCCGCGTGAACCGTGATCATATCCGCCCCGCAGCTTTGAAATTCTTCTACGTACCGCTCCGGGTCCTTTACCATCATATGAACATCAAAATACAGACTGCTTTCTTTTCGGATCGACTTTACCACCGGCATTCCAAACGAAATGGATGGTACAAACATTCCATCCATAATATCGATATGAAGCCACCGGCACTCTGCTTTCTCTACCCTTTGGATCTGTTCTCCGAGACGGTTGAAGTCTGCGGATAAAATAGAAGGTGCCAACTGATATACTCGGCTCATGCTAGTATCTCCTCTTTTCCTGTTCTTTCAGTTCTTCATAGAACATGGTATAGTTTTCAAATCTTTCTTTGCTGATATTTCCCTGTTCCAGTGCCTCTTTGACGGCACAGCCCGGCTCTTTTCCGTGGATGCAGCCGAGGAAACGGCATTTTCCTTCGTACGGATGAAATTCCGGGAAAAAGTTTTTCAGCTCCTCTTTTTCCATATCGGTTGTATAAAGCGAGCTGAACCCCGGCGTATCGCACAGATACGTCTCATGGTCGATCGGGATCATCTGGGAATGGCGCGTCGTGTGTTTTCCTTTTTTCAGCTTTTTGCTGATCTCTCCGGTCTCCATCTGGATTTCTTTCTGCATCCGGTTTGTGATCGAAGATTTTCCGACGCCGGACGGACCGGCTACCACCGTTGTTTTCCCTTTCAGGTATGCTTCCACTTCCTGCATGCCCTGCTCTTTCGCTGCACTCACCGTAAAGACACGGTAACCGCAGTTCTCATAGACGCTTCGCAGATGGTCTGTGTAATCTTCCCCCGCAAGATCTCTTTTATTGAAACAGATTGCCGTCGGAACGTTCTGCTGTTCCATCATCACAAGAAAACGGTCCAGAAGCGTCAGGTTCGGGGTCGGATTTTCCAACGCAAAAATCACAAGCGCCTGATCGATATTGGCCACTGCCGGACGGATCAGTTCATTTTTTCGCGGCAGAATCCGGGTCATATTTCCTGTTTTTTCCACTTCATCCAGAATCTCGATTTCCACAAGATCTCCGACGAGCGGTTTCTGGCCTTCCTTTCGGAAAATTCCTTTTGCTTTGCACTCATAAATGCCGGATTCTTCCACGTCTACGTAGTAGAATCCGGCAATTCCTTTCATAATCTTTCCTGTCATACTCAACCTTCACTCAACGGAACCGATGGGTACTGTGCAATTGCCTGATAACTTCCGCTCGAATCCATCTCATAGAAGACGATTCTTCCGGTAGAAGAAGCAGACGATGAAGCACTCCAGTTGGTGTTGACAGAATACGGCCAGCTCGTAATGGCCTGTCCGTCCATGATGGTGATGGAGGTCTCGTTTCCGTTTCCATCATCCTGGATCAGCTCAATTTTTGCAATACCACCCTGATACTGATCCGGCGCACTTAAGGTCTGGCTGCAGGACCAGGTAACATCCGTAGCGGTATTTGCGCCCGGCTCTGCCGGTGTCGGGGTCGGTGTATTCTCATCCGGCGTCGTTGGCTGTGCACTCGGGCTATTGACATAAATCGTAACGTCAGAACCTTTCTTTACTTTGGTTCCGATTGCCGGGTCAACCTCCATGACTTCGCCCTCGGCCACCTTGCTGCTGGTTCCTGTTTTCACAATAATATTGAAATCGCTCAGGATTGATTTTGCTGTCTCCTCATCCAGGCCGATTACATCACGGATTGCAATTTCTTCCGCGTCCTTGGATCCCTTGCTGATCACCAGCGTAACGGTAGATTCCGGCGCAACCTGACTTCCCTCTGACGGGTCAACGGAAATAACCAAGCCTTCTGCAACGGTATCGCTGAAATCCTCTGTTGTGGAAACCTGCAGTCCCAGCTGAGTCAGTGCAGCACTTGCAGCGTCTTTCTGTGTTCCAACAATGCCGGTCGGAATGGTTACGGTTTCTTTTCCGGAGCTTACATAATACGTAATCGTTGCATTTTTATCGACTTTCGTTCCCGGTTTCAGATCCTGGCGGCAGATCTTTCCTGCCTCAATGACATCCGATGCCTCGGTTCCGCCGTTGACTACACCAAGGTTCAGGCTGTTTGCCAGATCGACGGCATCTGCCTCGGTTTTGTTGGTCAGATCCGGAACGGTTACTTTTTCGTCTTTGCTTTCGGAAGAAGTAACGGAGGTGCTGCTTGCGGAGGATGCACTGGAAGCATCCGCGGTCGGTCCTTTGCCTCCGACAATACCGGCTGCCTGTGCGATAAAGTAGATCAGCATACAGATGATGATCGCTGCAATCGCAAAACCACCGATGGTGATGATTTTCTCGAGTTTGTTTCCGGCTTTCTCATCGTCATCGTCATCGTCGTAGTAGGAATCGTCGTCATCCTCATCGTAGGAATCGCGGTCATCCTCTTCTTCGTCCTCATCCTCGTCTTCTTCGTCCTCGTAGCTGTAATCTTCGTCCTCTTCCTCATCCTCGATCTTGCTGTAGCGCTTGCGGGCCGGCTCCTCTGCCGTCTGCGCATTTGCCTTTGCTGCTGCGCCGGAACGGATCTGGCTTAACTCCTCTGCGGATACCATAACAGTCTCGGCGTGAGAACTTAACGGAGTTACTTTTACGAAATTGCCCTGCGGCTCCATCAGCGAATGCTTCAAGTCGTCGATCAGCTCCGCCATGTTATTGTAACGGCGGTCCGGGCTCTTCTGGGTACATTTTAAGATAATCTGCTCCAGTGCGAACGGAAGGTTCGGGGTATATTTGGATGGAGATTCAATCTCCTCCTGCAGATGCTTGATTGCGATGGCAACGGTGGTGTCGCCGTCGAACGGCACTCTTCCGGTTACCATCTCGTACATGGTGATACCAAGGGAATAGATATCACTCTTATAGTCCGAATATCCGCCGCGCACCTGCTCCGGAGAGCTGTAATGTACGCTTCCCATAACGTTCGAACTGATCGTATTGGAAGAAGTTGCCTTTGCAATACCAAAGTCGGAAAGTTTTACTTTTCCGTCTGTGGAAATGATGATGTTCTGCGGTTTGACATCGCGGTGTACAATATTGCGGTTGTGTGCTGCTTCAAGACCAAGGGAAACCTGAATGGCGATGCTGGTTGCCTCTTTTACGCTCAGTTTTCCTTTGCGGTCAATGTAATCCTTCAGAGTAATTCCCTCGACAAGCTCCATGACGATATAGTAAACGCCGCGGTCCTCCCCGACATCGTACACGTTTACAATATTCGGATGGGACAGTCCTGCTGCGGCCTGTGCCTCCGTGCGGAACTTGCGGATAAAGGTTTTATCCTCCCGGAATTCCGGTTTTAAAACCTTGACGGCCACCATGCGGTTCAGCTTGTGGTCTTTTGCTTTGTAGACATCAGCCATACCGCCGGAACCGATCCGGCTTATGATCTCATATCGTTCTCCTAAAATAACGCCCTCTTTTAACATTCTTTCACCTCGTTTGTAAATGGTTCAACGACAATGACTGCGATATTGTCTCTGCCGCCATTTGCATTTGCTTTATCAATTAAACGTTTCGCCTTGTCCTCACCGTCTTCTCGGCAGATGAGTTCGAAAATCTCCTCATCCGTTACCATGTTGGAAAGGCCGTCCGAGCACATCACCAATTGATTGCCCTCTTCAAGCTGAATGTCAAAGAAATCAATCTTTACGGTATCCTGTGTGCCTACTGCTCTGGTAATAATGTTTTTGTCCGGGTGATTCCGCGCCTGCTCGGGAGTGAGTTCTCCAAGGCGCACCATCTCTGCGATCAGGGAATGGTCCTGCGTCACCTGGTCAAACGTGCCATCTGCTGCCAGATACAGCCTGCTGTCTCCTACGTTTGCAACGTAGGCATAGTTGCCGACAACCGTAGCTACTACCATCGTCGTACCCATGCCTTCCATGGATATATCTCGTTTTGCCTGCTCAAAAATCTGGCTGTTTGCTGCTTCAATTCCATGCCGAATGATCCGCACCGGGTTGAAATTCGTATCTCTTTTTACAGATTCCACCAGTACAGAAACACCGTAACGCGAAGCAAAATCGCCCGCGTTATGGCCTCCCATGCCGTCTGCAACGACAAAGAGGTTCGGAAGGTTTCCGACCGGAGAGGCGGAGGCAAACACAAAATCCTGGTTCATCGTCCGTTTCTGTCCGATATCGGTTGCAGAAAATACCTTCATGCTTTTTTCTCCTGTATTGACAGCCGCTTTTTACGGCTGTTCGTTTGATTTATCGATAAAACTTTTTCTTAACTGTCCACAGGCTCCGTCAATATCGGCGCCCATTTCCCTTCTAATAGTAACATTAATTCCGTATTTTTCAAGTTTATTTTTGAAATTCTCTACGACTTTTTTCGTTGATTTCACGTAATCGCGCTCTTTGATCGGGTTGACCGGGATCAGATTTACATGACAGTTGATATCCGAAATCCGCGCGGAAAGCTCTTTTGCATCGGCTTCGCTGTCATTTTTCCCGCCAACGAGAGAGTACTCAAATGTAATCCGACGGCCTGTTTTTGCAAAGTAATTGCGGCATGCATCGAGAATTTCATCAATGGAATATTTATTGGCAATCGGCATCAGCTCGCGGCGCTTTTCATCGTTCGGCGCATGAAGGGAAAGTGCCAGAGTGATCTGGAGTCCCTCATCTGCCAATTTGTACATATTCGGCACGATTCCGCAGGTGGAAACGGTGATGTTTCTCTGGCTGATGTTGAGTCCTTCCTGGCTCGAAAGCAGCCGCACGAAGCGCACCAGATTGTCGTAGTTGTCCATCGGCTCACCCGTTCCCATGACAACCAGATTGGAGACCCGCTCCCCGGTGTCCTCCCAAATCCGGTAAATCTGGTCGAGCATCTCCGACGGAGTCAGGCACCGCACGAGTCCGCCGATTGTGGACGCGCAGAAGCGGCAGCCCATCCGGCAGCCGACCTGGGATGAGATGCAGACGGAATTTCCGTGGTGGTACTTCATCCAGACGCTCTCGATCACGTTGCCGTCGCTAAGGCGGAACAGGTATTTTCTCGTTCCGTCGATTTTGGACTCCTGCACCTGCACTTTTTCGAGACAGGTAAGCGGATACTGTTCCTTTAATTTTTCCCGGAAGGCAAGCGAGAGATTCGTCATCTCATCGTAGCTGCCCGCCAGACGATGATGCATCCAGTCGTATAACTGTTTGGCACGGAACGGCTTTTCTCCCATCTGCTGGCAGGCGTCCTTTAATTCGTCTAAGGTCATTGATTTAATATCCATCTGTTACGCCCGTCCTTTCTCTGTTTTCCGGAATTTTGCAAGGAAAAATCCGTCTGTCTTGTGTACCCCCGGGATCAGCTGCAGCTGTCCTTTGGCCGTTTCTCCGCTTTTCAGCTCATCCGGCAGCAGTTCATCCAGACTGACTGCTTCAAACGGGAACTGTTCCAGAAACCATGCGGCATTCTCGCTGTTTTCTTTTCTGTTGACGGTACATGTGCTGTACAGCAGTGTGCCGCCCGGCTTTACGTACGATGCGGCATTCGCAAGGATTGCCCGCTGAATCCGTACCAGCTCCTCTTCTTTTTCTTTTGAAGCGTAATATTTGATATCCGGCTTTCTGCCGATGACGCCGTATCCGGTGCACGGCAGGTCCGCAATCACAACGTCCGCTTTTCCGATCCATTCCGCATCGAGCTGTTCCGCATCTTTTACCTTCGGCACGACGCAGGAAACACCTGCTCTCTGCACATTTTCCCGGATCAGATCGACCTTGTATTCGGTGAGATCACGCGCTTCCACGCATCCCTGATTTCTCATTTTATCTGCTGCATGGAGGCTCTTTCCGCCCGGTGCTGCGCAGAGATCCAGCACCTGGTCACCCGGCTTTGGATCCGCCAGATGCGACGCCATCATGGAGCTCACATCCTGAATCTGGAACCGGCCTTCCTGGAAGGCATTCAGTGATGCGATCGTCTCAAAGTTTTTCAGATAGAACGCCTCGCCAAGATACGGCGCTTTTTCCAGCTCTGCCCCCTGGCTTTCCAAGCTTTTCTTCGTCTCCTCGATCGTATTGTTCCAGCGGTTGATACGGATCGTCACCTGTTTTTCTTTCAGGAAATCCGCCATCATCGTTTCTGCCGTTTCTTTTCCGTACTGGGATACGAACTCCTCAACCAGAAATTCCGGCATGGAGTATTTCACGGAAAGATACTGCGTAGTATTGTTCTCCTTCGGCATCGGCAGATGATCTTTCTCCCGCACGATCGTGCGCAGAACGCCGTTGACAAAGCCCTTTAAGTTGTAAAAATGCTTCTTTTCCGCCAGTTTCACCGCCTCATTGACGACTGCCGAATCCGGTACTGCGTCAAGAAAACGGATCTGGTACACCGACATCCGTAAGATCGCACGAATCACCGGCTTGCATTTGTTGATCTTGATTTTGGAATACTGATTGATGATGTAGTCATTCTGGATGCCGTATTCCACGGTTCCCTCGCAGACCCGCTTGATAAACGCACGGTCCTGCCGCGGCAGGAACTGGTATTTATCGAGGGCGTCCCTTACAGCAAGATGGCAGGGCGTTTTCTCCCTGTCCATCTCAAGCAGAATGTTCATAATCAGCTCTCTTGTATTGATTGTATCAGTCATCATTTCTCCTAAATGCTCCGGATAAAATCAGCAGCCGGAGCAGCTGCAGCAGAGAACCGATCACCGCTGCCACGTATGTCATGGCTGCAGCCCAGAGTACTTTCTTGACTCCGTCGTGTTCCGTCTCTGTCACCATACCGCCCTCACTGAGCATTTTTAATGCTCTTCTCGACGCATCGAACTCGACCGGAAGTGTTACCACCTGGAATGCCAGTGCCAGCACAAACAGCCAGATCCCGGCTTTCACCAGCATCGGAAGGCTGAAAATCAGTCCGATCAGGAACAGCGGCCAGAAAAGCTGGGATCCAAGATTCGCTGCCGGAACAATGGCGCTTCTTACTTTCAGCGGCACGTAATCCGTATTGTGCTGTACGGCATGGCCGCACTCATGCGCTGCGACGCCGATCGCTGCGACTGAGGTTGAATCGTAAACCGCATCCGATAAATTCACGGTTTTTGTCCGCGGATCATAGTGATCGGTCAGTTTACCGGATACGTGGCGGACGGTCACATCGTAGATGCCGGCCTGATGCAGAATGCGCATCGCCGCCTCGCGTCCCGTCATGCCGCTGTACGAGCGGACGGTCTGATATTTGCTGAAAATCGTGTTCATGCGGGCGGATACCGCCATGGAAATCAGTGCGGCAAGAATCACCAGCAGATACGTACTGTCATAAAAAAGTCCCATATCGTTTTTCTCCTTTTTTCTCAGGCACAGCAGCCATCACACCGCTGTGCAGTTCCCCGCCTTAACTTCAGGTTGCTTTTTCTCTTTTATTCGCCAAGTCTGGTACCCGGCTCGATCGCATAGCCGCGCAGGAAATCGGCGGTTTTCATCCGTTTCTTTCCTTCGAGCTGCAGCTCCTCGATCACCAGAATGCCGTCTCCCGTCTTTACATGGAGACCTGTCTCATCTGCCACCCAGACTTTTCCGGCACTCTTCGTCGGATTCTGTCCCGGAATTTTCGAGAACAGATCGCCGCCGAACATGGCAATGACTTTGGCATCCCAGATTTTCAGGTTCTTTCCGTTTACTTTTGTAAAAGCACTCGGCCACGGGCTCATCGCACGGATCTGACGTTCGATCTCAACGGCACTCTTCGTCCAGTCGATCTTTCCGTCTTCTTTTTTGATCATCCGCGCATACTCTGTGGTGCTTATCTCCGGCTGTTTTTCCGGTGTCACTTCGCCTTTTTCAAGTTTTGGAAGTGTCTCCACCAGAAGTTTTGCTCCGGCTGCGGCGAGCTTGTCAAAGAGACTGCCGCCGGTCTCATCTGCTGCAAGCGGAACTTCCACTTTCGTCAGCATATCGCCTGTGTCGAGGCCTTCATCCATCTTCATAATGGTTACGCCGCTCACTTCATCGCCGTTCATGACAGCCCACTGGATCGGCGCTGCTCCGCGGTAAGCCGGAAGCAGGGATGCATGAACGTTGATGCATCCGTATTTCGGCATATCCAAAATCTCTTTTGGAATAATCTGGCCGAATGCAACGACAACGATCACATCCGGCTCCATTTTCCGGATCTCCTCGATCGCCTCTGCATCCCGCACGCGGCGCGGCTGATAGACCGGAAGGCCGTGTTTTTCGGCTGCCTCTTTCACCGGTGTCGGCATCATCTGTTTTCCGCGGCCCTTCGGTTTGTCCGGCTGGGTCACAACGCCTGTGATCTCATAACCGGCCTCCACGAGTGCCTCAAGTGTTCCCACGGAGAAATCCGGGGTTCCCATAAATACCACTTTCATCTGAAGTCATCTCCTTTATTTTAAGACTTACTCTTCGTCCTCGTACTCCTCATACTCATCGTACGTGTTGTCCCAAAGCTCGCCTTCTACTTTTTCTGTATACATATGTCCGTCGAGGTGATCACACTCGTGGCAGATGCAGCGGGCAAGAAGTTCGGTTCCCTCCAGTTCAAACGGCTGCATGTCGCGGTCCAGCGCTCTTACCTTTACGTAATTCGGACGGGTTACTGTACCGGATTTTCCCGGAAGGCTTAAGCAGCCTTCTGCTCCTGTCTGGCTTCCGGAAGTCTCCAGGATTTCCGGATTGATCAGAAGATGTGGGGTTCCATCCACATCCATGACTACGATTCTCTTTAAGATGCCGACCTGCGGTGCGGCAAGGCCGACACCGTTTGCCTCATACATGGTGTCAAACATGTCGTCGATCAGCTCGCTGATTCTTGGTGTCATCTTCTCCACCGGTCTGCATTTTTTCGTTAATACGCGGTCGCCTACGACTCTGATTTCTCTGATTGCCATAATTCTTTTCCTTTCTTTTGCTCTTCTATTATAAATAATCTATGTGTAAATAGTATGAAAAAACTAATACTTTCTGCTGAAGTCAAACTGTAAATAAACGGTACGGAAGCCTTTGTTAATCTCGATATACCGCTCCAGTTTTTCCCGCAGCTCTGCCAGCACCTCTTCCTGCGGCGCGCGTACATACACGGCCATGCGGTACAGGTCATTGATTTTCGACACTGCCTCACTTGCCGGGCCGATGATCTGGACTTCGCGGTTTCCCCGGATGCGGATGAGATATCTGCGAATGTATTCCATCGCCTGCGTCAGATGCGCTTCATCCTCCCCGGCTCCGTGGATCGCCAGAAGCTCCGCCGCCGGGGGATATCCCATCAGACGGCGGTAGTCCATTTCTTTCTCGTAAAATGTCCTGTAATCCTGCTCTGCCGCCGTCTGAATGCTGTAATGTTCGGGATGGTACGTCTGAATGACTGCCATTCCCGGCTTTTCGCCTCTTCCGGCGCGGCCGACTGCCTGCGTCAGCAGCTGGAACGTACGCTCCCCGGCACGGTAATCGACTGCATTCAGGGAGAGATCCGCCGCCAGCGCTCCCACCAGCGTGACATTCGGGAAATCGTGGCCTTTTACGATCATCTGGGTTCCAATCAGGATATCGGCCTCCCCCGCCGCAAATGAGGACAGGATTTCTTCATAACTGTTTTTCGTTTTTGTCGTGTCGCCGTCCATCCTAAGAACGCGTGCCTTTGGAAACAGCTTTTTCACGTTCTGCTCGATCTGCTGTGTGCCGGCACGGAAGCCGCCGATGTACGGGGAACCGCACGACGGGCACGCATGTACCTGCGGTGTTTCATAACCGCAGTAATGGCAGACGAGCTTTCCGTTATTGTGTGCTGTCAGTGATACATCGCAGTGCGGGCATTTCATCACATAGCCGCATGCACGGCATGAGACGAAGCCCGCATAGCCTCTGCGGTTCAGAAACAGTACAACCTGTTCCTTTTTTTCAAGCCGTTTTTCGATCTCTTCCCGCAGTTTTCCGGACAGAATCGAACGGTTTCCCATCTGTAATTCTTCCCGCATATCCGCGATCCATACGGACGGAAGTGCTGCATTTCCGTACCGCGCATCCATCCGGAACAGCGCGTACGCTCCCGTCTCGCAGGCGTAAGAAGCATCCACCGACGGCGTTGCCGAACCCATCACCACATGGGCATGCTCCAGCCCGGCACGGCGCACGGCGGTCTCCCTTGCATGGTAGCGCGGCGTCACTTCACTTTTATAGGAGGTTTCATGCTCCTCATCGATTACGATCAGCCCCAGATCCGGAAACGGTGCAAAGAGTGCGGAACGCGGACCGATCATAATACTGACCTCCCCGCGCCGCGCGCGCTCCATCTGGTCGGCGCGCTCGGACGGTGTCATCCGCGAATTGACCACCGTGACCCTTGTTCCAAACCGTGCGCAGAACCGCTCCACGTTCTGATACGTCAGCGCAATCTCCGGGATCAGCACGATCACCTGTTTTCCTTCCTTCAGCACTCGCTCCATCAGCTCCATATAGACGAGCGTTTTGCCGCTTCCCGTCACACCGCGGATCAGGCAGGGGCGGTTCTGCCCTTCCCATTCCTTTCGAATGCCGTCCACCACGGCCTGCTGCTGTTCGTTTGGTTTTCCCGCAGTTGTTCTTCCTGCCGCATCGGATACCGGATTTCTCCAGGTGCTCGTACGGCGGATTTCCAACACGCCCTGCTCTTCCATCACGTGCAGCGTATCTGCCGTGATTTTCAGTTCCTTGCTCACAACCGGCCCTGGAAGAACCGGCTGGGCCAGCAGCGCGTTTAAGAGACGGATTCTCGCTTTATAATTTTTCTTTCTGTAGTTTTCCAGCAGCTCCTCACACTCTGCGGGATCTGCAAGAAGCGCAATTTCGCGGGTTTCTTTCCCGCGCGCCTTTACTTTGACCGGAAGCACCGTCTTTAACGCCTGGATCATCGTCGATCCGTACGTATGACGCATCCACGCGGCGAGCGCGATGAGCTTCGTCTCTACAGTCGCCGCATCCTTTTGTACCGCAAGGATGGCCTTCATCCGGTCCTGCGGATATTTCGGCTCGTTTCCGACGGAAAGCACATAGCCGGTGATCGTACGGTTTCCGTTTCCAAACGGAATCTGTACCGCCGTTCCCGGACCGATCTCCCCTGTCAGTTCCGGCGGAACCTTGTACTGAAAGGTCCGGTCCAGTTTTTCATTTGTGATATCTACGATTACATCAGCGTAAACGCTGCTCATACATTCCCCTTACTTTCTTCCAGTATTTCCCGGATCAGCACGCGCTCATCCATCTCGTACCGTTTCCCCTTCCGGATCTGATACGTTTCGTGGCCTTTTCCCGCGAGCACCACGAGATCGCCCGGCTGCCGGTTTTCGATCACATACCGGATCGCCTCCTTACGGTCTGCAATCTCAACGAAAGCGCCTTCTGTTTTCCCGATTCCCGTCCGGATATCGTCCAGAATCGCCTGTGGTTCCTCATCCCGCGGATTGTCCGAGGTGATGACGGTCAGATCCGCCAGACGCCCCGACACCTCTCCCATCTGGAATCTCCGGTTCCGCGCGCGGTTTCCGCCGCAGCCGAAGAGACAGATCAGGCGCTTCGGATGGTATTTCCGCAGTGTCTTTAACAGGCTTTCGAGGCTCATCGCATTGTGTGCGTAGTCAATGAGAAGCGTCATTTCCGGATACACCGGAACTGCCTCACACCGCCCACGGACGCGGACTGCGGAAAGTGCCTCCTGCATCGCCTTTTCCGGGATTCCCATCTGCGCGCAGACCGCAATGGCGGCAAGCGAGTTGGAAACGGAAAACAGACCCGGCAGATCTACCCGTACCGGAAAATCCGCTGCGCCCTGCACCCGGTATGAGACACCGAGCACGCCGGGCGCCTGATCGAGTGCTGCATCTGCTGCCATAAAATCAGCTTTTTCCCTGCATCCGAATGTCACCAGACGGCAGGTGCTCTGCCTTATGATCTCCGGAAACCTTTTGTCATCCCGGTTTACAATTCCGGTTCTGCAGGTGCGAAGCAGCTTCTTTTTGCAGGACAGATATTCTGCAAACGATGCATGCTCCCCGGCGCCAATGTGGTCGTTTCCAATGTTGGTGAACACACCGTAATCAAACGTAAATCCATCACACCGGTGCTGTTTTTCCGCCTGCGAGGAAACCTCCATCACAACATGGGTGCAGCCCTCCCGCATCATTTCAGAAAACAGCTTCTGCAGCACAACAGGCTCCGGCGTTGTATTTTCTGACGGAATGCTTTTTTCCCCGATCCTCGTCTCGATCGTTCCGATGAGTCCTGCGCGGATCCCTGCTTTTCGCAGGATTTCGTAAATCATATATGCCGTCGTCGTCTTTCCCTTCGTGCCGGTCACTCCGATTGTCACAAGGTGCTGCGCCGGATCGTCCTCCCAGGCACAGGAAAGCTGTGCGAGTGCTTCTCTGCTGTCCTTTACTACGAGTACGGTTACCTTTTCCGGAATCCCTTCCAGTTCCCGCTCCGCAACCAGGACAGCAGCGCCCCTCTCGACTGCTTCTTCTGCATATACGTGCCCGTCCATCCTGTTTCCGCGGATGCAGACAAACACGTTCTGCGGCTGTACTTTTCTGCTGTCGCATGTGATTCCTGTAACTTCCGCATCCAGACTGCCCTGCTGGAGCTGATATGCGATCCGTTTTTGTAACGTGCGCATGTTTTTCATGCCGGGACCTCCCTTTCACGTTTCAAATCCCTACGACTCAGATACTTTTATAGAATACCATAGTCCGAAAAACATTTCAATGTGCGCAATGTCGGTTTCTTCTTGATTTTTGCCCCCATAAACTTTATAATAGTTTTATATTGATGCCTGGTTTTTTCGTATCAAAATCTATGAACTGCAAAGAGAGGTATCTTCCAATGAAAAGAAAAAAAATAGTTGTTGCACTGGGACACAAAGCTCTTGGAACGACGCTGCCGGAACAGAAAGCAGCCGTAAAACGTTCCGCAAAAGTAATCGCAGATCTCGTTGCTGCCGGCGCTGATGTTGTCATCACCCACAGCAATGCGCCGCAGGTCGGCATGATCCACATGGCGATGAATGAATTCGGCAAAATGCACACCGACTACAGCGCAGCCCCGATGTCTGTCTGCTCCGCTATGAGCGAAGGCTACATCGGCTACGACCTGCAGAACGCCATCCGTGCTGAGCTTCTCCGCAGGGGAATCTTCAAAACCACATCCACGATTCTTACACAGGTTGAAGTAGATCCGTACGACGATGCCTTCAACAATCCGGTCAAACTGATCGGCCGTACGCTTACCAAAGAGGAGGCTGACGCAGAGGAAGAAAAAGGAAACTACGTAACGAAAACCGAGGACGGCTACCGCCGAATCGTTGCTGCTCCGAAGCCGCAGGATATCGTAGAGATCGACTCCATCCGTCTTCTTCTCGATGCCGGACAGGTTGTCATCGCAGCAGGCGGCGGCGGAATCCCGGTTCTCCCGCAGAATGAAGAGTTAAAGGGTGCATCCGCAGTCATCGAAAAAGACCTCACCAGCGGCCTGATGGCAGAAATGCTGAACGCAGACATGCTGATGATCCTGACCAGCGTGGAAAACGTTTCCATCAACTACGGTACCCCGGACGAAAAACCGCTGGAGCACATCACCGTTGCTGACGCGAAGAAATACATCGCAGAAGGCCAGTTCGGAGAAAACTCCATGCTGCCGAAGATGGAAGCAGCTGTTTCTTTCCTCGAGAAAGGCATCGGCCGTACCGCAGTCATCACTTCCATTGATTCCGCACTCGCCGGATTCCAGGGAAAAACAGGTACGATTATTGAGTAATACAAAGTATACAAAAAAGGATTCCCTCGAGTGGGAATCCTTTTTTTCTACTCTTTTTCCGGACTAAAAAGCCAGATTAGAAAGTAAATTTATCTGCAAAGTAAGCATCGAGATCCTCAATTTTAATTCTCTCCTGCTCCATGGTGTCACGGTCACGGACGGTAACAGCACCATCGGTCTCGGAATCGAAGTCGTAGGTGATGCAGTACGGAGTACCGATCTCATCCTGACGGCGATACCGTTTTCCGATATTTCCACGGTCATCAAACTCGCAGTTGTATTTCTTGGACAGCTCTGCAAAGACTTTCTCAGCGCCCTCGTTCAGCTTCTTGGAAAGCGGAAGCACACCGATTTTTACCGGTGCCAGTGCCGGATGGAAATGCATCACGGTACGAACATCATTCTTCTCTGCGTCGAGAACTTCCTCGTCATAAGCGCTGCACAGGAATGCCAGAACGACACGGTCAGCACCAAGAGACGGCTCGATAACATACGGGATGTATTTCTCGTTCTTCTCTGGATCGAAATAGGTCATATCCTGTCCGGATACATTCTGATGCTGAGTCAGGTCGTAATCGGTACGGTCTGCGATTCCCCACAGCTCGCCCCATCCGAACGGGAACAGGAACTCGATATCGGTTGTTCCCTTGCTGTAGAAGCACAGCTCTTCCGGAGAATGGTCTCTTGCACGCATCTCTTCGTCTTTCATGCCGAGGCTCTTCAGCCAGTTGATGCAGAAGCCTCTCCAGTACTGGAACCAGTCAAGATCGGTGCCAGGCTCGCAGAAGAACTCCAGCTCCATCTGCTCGAACTCACGGGTACGGAAGGTGAAGTTACCCGGTGTAATCTCGTTACGGAAAGATTTACCGATCTGACCGATTCCGAACGGAATTTTCTTTCTGGAAGTACGCTGTACGTTTTTGAAGTTTACGAAGATACCCTGTGCAGTCTCCGGACGAAGATATACGGTGTTCTTCGCATCCTCTGTAACACCCTGGAAGGTTTTGAACATCAGGTTGAACTGACGGATATCGGTAAAGTTGTGTTTTCCGCAGGACGGACACGGAATCTGATGCTCTTCAATAAAGTTTTTCATCTCTTCCTGAGACCATGCATCTACGCTGCCGCCTTCGATTTCGATGCCTTTTTCCTCACAGAAATCCTCGATCAGTTTATCTGCACGGAAACGCTCATGGCATTCCTTACAGTCCATCAGAGGATCGGAAAATCCGCCGAGATGACCGGAAGCTACCCATGTCTGCGGGTTCATCAGGATCGCACAGTCAACGCCTACGTTGTGCGGGCTCTCCATGACGAATTTCTGCCACCATGCTTTTTTCACGTTGTTTTTCAGTTCAACACCGAGCGGGCCGTAATCCCAGGTATTTGCCAGGCCGCCGTAAATTTCGGAACCCGGATATACAAAACCTCTGGATTTTGCTACTGCCACAATTTTGTCCATTGTCTTTTCCATAGTTAGTTACTCCTCTATTTTATTTGTTTACTTACCATAAACAACAATAACAGGACTGGCAAGAAGAACGTCCTGCTCATATTCCTGCTCTGTTTCTTCTGTCTTAGTCTGCTCTGATGATGACGCAGAAGCACTCTCTGTGGACTTTGTGGTCCACTCGCCGGCCGTATCCACCGTGTTTTTTCCTTTGATCACGGCTGTACCGGAAACGCAGAGCACCGGATCTTCCGTTACGATTTCCAGCGGCTCCTCGCAGACAATCACGCGTACATGCTTAACGCCTTTGACCGCATCTTCGACTGAAACCTCATTGCCTTTAGAATCGACAAAGGAAGCGGAAAAATCATATCCCGCTTCTTCTGCCTCATCCAGCGTGCCTGCGAAAAATTCTGCTCCGTGATAATCCGCGTAGGACTGGTAATCTCCGTATTCCATCCGGATCTCCACCTTGTCCTCTTTGATCTGGCATTTTTCCAGCTTCACGGAATCCGCATCGCCGCGCTCCTCTGTGAATTTTTTGATGTCATCCTCCACAAAGACCTTCAGTTCGTCTTCCGTGTAATCATCGTCTTTGCTGTAATCTTCCACAATGGCTTCTGTCACAACACCATTTTTGCTCACATAGACAGATGTCGTTGTCACATCTTTTAACTTCTCACAGCCCGACAGCAGCACGGAAGCCGCTGTCAGAACTGCGAGAAGCTGTCCTGCTTTTTTCATAAAAATCCTCTAAAAACCGCCTGAATTATTTATTGCGGTAAATGATATCGTCTCTTCCCGGTCCGTTGGAGATCATGGTGATCGGGAATCCGATTTCTTTCTCTACAAACTCGATGTAGTTTCTGCAGTTCTCCGGCAGATCCTCGTATTTCTTGATGCCGCGGATATCGCATTTCCATCCCGGAAGGGTTTTCAGAACCGGTTTTGCTTTCTCAAGAATGCTGGTGTTCGGGAAATCGTGGATTTCTTTTCCGTCTACTTCGTATGCTGTGCAGACCGGAATCTCATCCAGATAGCCAAGTACGTCAAGTACGGTGAACGCTACATCGGTGGTACCCTGCATTCTGCAGCCGTAACGGGAAGCAACACAGTCGAACCATCCCATACGTCTCGGGCGGCCTGTGGTTGCACCGAACTCTCCGCCGTCTCCGCCGCGTCTTCTGAGCTCATCTGCCTCATCGCCGAAGATCTCGGAAACGAAAGCACCTGCTCCTACTGCGCTGGAGTAAGCTTTGCATACGGTTACGATTTTCTTGATTTCATATGGCGGAACACCTGCTCCTACTGCGCCGTAGCCGGCCAGTGTGGAAGAAGAAGTTACCATCGGGTAAATTCCGTGATCCGGGTCTTTTAAGGAACCAAGCTGACCCTCAAGCAGGATCTCCTTGCCTTCCTGAATCGCGTTCCACAGGAATGCGGAAGTATCGCATACGTATGGCTCAACCATTTTTTTGTATTCCATCAGCTCTGCATAGATCTCATCCGGATTTAACTGCGGTTTGTGATACAGATGCTCGAGCAGAATGTTCTTGGTTTCGCATACGGATTTCAGTTTCTCTTTCAGGTGCTCATCGTCGAACAGCTCGTTTACCTGGAAACCGATTTTTGCATATTTATCTGAGTAGAACGGAGCGATACCGGATTTGGTGGAACCAAAGGATTTTCCGCCCAGACGCTCTTCCTCATACTGATCGAACAAGATGTGGTACGGCATTACCATCTGTGCACGGTCGGAAATTTTGATTTTCGGTGCCGGCACTCCCTTCGAAACGATCTCATTTAACTCTTTGATCAGAACCGGAATGTTGAGTGCAACACCGTTTCCGATTACGCTTGTTGTGTGGCTGTAAAATACGCCGGATGGAAGGGTATGAAGTGCAAACTTTCCATAGTTGTTTACAATGGTATGGCCTGCATTCGCACCACCCTGGAAACGGACAATAATGTCTGCCTCTTTTGCGAGCATATCGGTAATCTTACCTTTTCCCTCGTCTCCCCAGTTTGCTCCTACTACTGCCTTAATCATGTGACATCCTCCTAATTCAACGTATACTTGCGGCCTCTTTTTTTCGGCCGTTTATGCATAGTATACCATGTTTTCTTCATAAGTAAAACTTATTATTACTTATAAAATTTGTTTTTTTATTATTTCTGTTTATCAAACGCATCAGACGTTGATTTCCGCAGTCATGCCAAGTGCCTCTTTGTTTGCCTCAAGCACCGGATTGACTACGTTCTTCAGGAATGCGTCAACCTGTACGGATGCGCGGCCTGTGTATTTGGACGGATCCATCGTCTTTTCCAGCTCTTCTTTGGTCAGATGGAACATCTCATCCGCTGCGATCAGATCCAGAAGATCATTGTCGCGGCCTTCCTCTTTGACATGTTTTCCGGCGATCATGGACAGCTCGCGGATTCTCTCATGCAGCTCCTGACGGTCGCCGCCTGCTTTTACCGCATCCATCATGATATTCTCAGTTGCCATAAACGGAAGCTCTGCCATCATGTGTTTTAAGATAACCTTTGGATAAACCACAAGTCCGTCTACGACGTTCATGCACAGATCCAGGATACCGTCGATGGCAAGGAAGCCTTCCGGAATGGAAAGTCTCTTGTTTGCAGAGTCATCGAGGGTTCTCTCAAACCACTGTACAGAAGAGGTGATTGCCGGATTTAATGCATCGGTGATCACATAACGGGACAGGGATGCGATACGCTCGCTTCTCATCGGATTTCTCTTGTATGCCATGGCGGAAGATCCGATCTGTCCTTTCTCGAACGGCTCCTCAACTTCTTTTAAGTGCTGCAGAAGACGGATGTCGTTGGAGAATTTTGTTGCGCTTGCCGCAATGCCTGCCAGAACGTTTAATACTCTCGTATCGACTTTTCTGGAATACGTCTGTCCGGAAACAGGATAGCAGTTCTTGAAGCCCATTTTCTCAGCGATCATCGGATCGATCTTGTCGATGGTCTCCTGATCTCCGTCGAACAGCTCTAAAAAGCTTGCCTGTGTGCCTGTTGTTCCTTTGGAGCCGAGCAGCTTTAAGGTGCTCTGTACGTACTCGAGATCTTCAAGGTCCATTAAGAACTCCTGCATCCACAGGGTTGCACGTTTTCCGACGGTGGTCGGCTGTGCCGGCTGGAAGTGGGTGAAGGCAAGGGTCGGCTGGTCTTTGTAGGTATCCGCAAATTTTGCCAGCTCAGCGATAACGTTCACCAGTTTTTTCTTCACCAGCTTTAAGGCTTCGTTCATGACAATGATATCGGTATTGTCGCCTACGTAGCAGCTGGTTGCTCCCAGATGGATGATTCCTTTTGCTTTCGGACACTGTACGCCGTAGGCATACACATGGGACATTACGTCATGACGGCAGACTTTCTCTCTTTCTTTTGCCACATCGTAGTTGATGTTCTCGGCATTTGCTTTCAGTTCTTCGATCTGCTCATCTGTAATAGAAAGTCCCAGTTCTTTTTCTGTCTCAGCCAGCGCAATCCATAACTTTCTCCAGGTACGGAATTTCATATCCGGGGAGAAGATGTACTGCATCTCCTTGCTTGCATAACGTTCGGAAAGAGGGCTTACATATCTGTCAGTTCCGCTCATAGACACGATTCTCCTTTTCTTGTCAAAATGTGTATTCGGTTTCTCTTTTATCCCCGCTCTTTTTCATCCCCAAAAACAGAACGGGACGTATAAAGAGCGTGTTTGAAATACGTTTCAACCACGCTCTAGTATAACGCATGTTGTTTTTTTAGGCAAGTGCAACGTCGTTACTTCTCACGAAATTTTCCCAAAAAGCCCTGCATTCTGGCATTTTCGGAATCGAAGACTTCGTCCGGCGTTCCTTCCACGGCGATCACGCCCTGGTCCATAAAGATGACGCGGTTGGAAATCTCCCGGGCAAAATTCATCTCGTGGGTAACGATCACCATAGTCATATTCATCTCCGCAAGGGATTTGATGACCTTCAGCACCTCGCCTGTCAGCTCCGGGTCGAGCGCCGAAGTCGGCTCATCAAAAAAGAGCACCTTCGGGTTCAGCATCAGCGCACGCGCAATCGCAACCCTCTGACACTGACCGCCGGAAAGCTGACACGGATACGCCTTTTCTTTTCCTGTGAGTCCCATTTTCTGCAGCAGCTCTTCTGCCTGTGCTTCCACCTCCGCACGGTTGCGTTTCTGCACATGAATCGGCGCATCGCAGAGGTTTTTCATCACATCATAATGTGGAAACAGGTGGAAGCTCTGGAATACCATTCCAAAGTTTTCCTGAATTTTCCGCAGCACGGCCGGCTTTGCATAAACGGATTTTCCATTTTGCATGGTGACTGCCTGCTCGTCAAGATACGTCAGGTCACCGCCATCCATCGTCTCCAGCATCGCCGCACACCGCAGCAGCGTCGATTTTCCCGATCCCGACGGGCCGATGATCGAGAGCACCTCGCCCTCTTCTACTTTGAGGGAAATATCTTTTAACACTTCGAGATCCCCAAAGCTCTTTCTTACATGGTTCATTTCCAGATAAATCATATCGTTTTCCGCTCTCTTCTATAGTTAATGATAATAAGAAAATTTCTTTTCCAAAAGTTCCATCACCCACGCCACGACAAAGTTGAAGATGTAGTAGAAAATACCGGCGGCGACGAACGGAACCATCGTGGTCTTGGCCGCCGCGATCTGTTTTGCGATCGTGAACATTTCCACATAGGAAATGGAAAAGGCCAGCGACGTATCCTTGACCAGCGTAATCACCTCATTGGTGATCGCCGGCAGAATCCGTTTCACAACCTGCGGCAGAATAATGCGGACAAACGTCTGTCCCTTCGAATAACCAAGAAGCTTTGCTGCCTCGTACTGTCCACGATCCATCGAAACGATGCCGGAGCGGTAGATTTCTGCAAAATAGGCGCCGTAGTTTAAGGCAAATCCGGTGATAATCGCCGGAAAGCGCCATTTTCCGATGTTCATACCGAACAGATAGAACGGTCCGAAGTAAACCACCATGAGCTGCAGCATCAGAGGCGTGCCGCGCATCAGGGAGATATAGAGCCGGAAAATTCCGCTCACAATCCGGTTTTTCGACATACGCCCGAAGGCGATCAGCAGACCGAGCGGCAGGGAAAATACGAGCGTCAGAACAAATATCGAGATCGTTCCCGCCATTCCGGTACTAAGCTGTGATAGAATCATGGACAACTTCATGCTGCTTTACTCTCCTTTTTTCTCCAGACACACCATGTCTGCGATTCCGTATTTTTCTGCGAGCTTGTCGAATGTTCCGTCGGCCAGAACCTGCTGCAGGCCTTCGTTTACTTTATCGCAGAGCTCGGTATTTCCTTTTTTGAATCCGATCGCATATTTCTCAGAGTTCAGGTACTCGTCGAGGATTTTGTATCCTTCTCCGCGGCTTTCCAGCTGATATTTGGCAACGCCGATATCCATGGCAACCGCATCGATGGAACCTGCCTGAAGCTCTACAAACGCATTGTTGTAATCCGGGAACTGCTGCAGAGCGGCGAAAGTATCGGCGAGTTCTTTCTGACCGCCTTCTTCCTCACTCTGTAAAAGATCGAGTGCTGCGGATGCTGCCTGCACACCAACCGTCTTTCCTGCCAGATCGGACAGGCTGTTGATGCCGGAATTCTCAGATACGACCATCACCTGGCTGTTGTCCACGTACGGATCGGACCAGGTGTAATCGTCCTCTCTGCCGTTCATGGTAAAGCCGTTCCAGATGCAGTCAATCGCACCAGAATTCAGCTCGGTATCTTTCGCATCCCAGTTGATCGGGGTTTTTACCAGCTTCCAGCCGTAAATCTCGCAGACTGCCTCGGCGAGCTCCAGGTCAAATCCGGTGTAATCGCCGGTCTCATCGTCCATGTAGCCGTACGGCGGGTATTCTGCATCGAAGCCTACGGTAAAGGTTGTCGTTCCGTCTGTGGAAGAGGATGCTGCTCCTGCTGATGAGGCGGATGTTTTTGCTGTGTCTGCAAAGCCGCAGCCAGCCAGCAGGGCAGATACACAAAAGGCTGCTGTCAAAATGCTAACCATTTTCTTTTTCATAATAATCTTCTCCTTTTCTACGTGATCATGTTATCACTGTACTACGCTAAACTAATTGGTATCCTACCATACTCCGGCACCGCCTGTCAACCCGCACCGGTTAAATAATCCAGAAAACCTGTTCCAACACAAAAAAGTCTCCGAAACGGTCAGCAGATTCTGATTTTTTCCGTCTTCGGAGACTTTGATTTTTCTATTTTGGATAACTATTTATAAACCCTTGTTACACGGCTGCTGATATCGCAGAGCATCTCGTAATCGAAACGTGCCGCCGGGTTGGCGATCTCTTCGATCGTGATGGTCTCATCCCCGTCGGTTCCGACAAGCGTTACAACGTCCTCCACCTGCACATCCGGGATGTCGGTCACGTCCACCATCATCTGATCCATACAGATTCTTCCGATGATCGGTGCTTTTTTCCCGTGGATCAGCACACAGCCCTGGTTCGAGAGAGCTCTCGGATAGCCGTCTGCATAGCCGGCTGAAACAGTTGCGATCCGTGTCATCGGTTTCTCGGTCACATACGTGGCACCGTAGCTGACGCCGATGCCCGGGCCGACTTCCTTCACATGGATGACATGGCTCTTCCATGAAAGCGCCGGGATCAGATCGAGGCGCTCTTTTTTTACCTCCTCGGATGGGTAAATGCCGTAGGTGATGATACCGGAACGCACCATCTCAAAGCGGTGATCGTCAAATTCCATGATTCCGGCGGAGTTGCAGATATGGCGAAGCGGAATCGTCACGCCGCGCTCTGCTAAAAGTGCCGTCATCTTATCATATTTTTCCATCTGCATCGAACAGTACGTCTTGTCTTCCTGATCGGCGCAGGAGAAATGCGTAAACATACCTTCCAGCTCGATGTGCGGAAGATCCGCGATTTTTGCCGCCTCATCCGCATCGTGCTCTGTCACCTGGAAGCCGATCCGCGTCATGCCGGTATCGACCGCGAGGTGTGCTTTTGCTTTCCGGTTCTGGCGTGCTGCCTCTTTTTCGAGGGCAAGTGCCTGTGCGTAGCTGTCGATCGTCTGAGTGATGTCGTATTCCACAAGGTCGCCGTACTGGGACGGGGACACGTAGCCGAGAATCAGGATCGGCGCGGAAATGCCGTTTTCTCTGAGCTCGACAGCCTCCTCGATGGTTGCGGTTGCAAAATAATCAACCTGGTTTTCCAGATAGGATGCTACCGGAACGGCACCGTGGCCGTAGGCGTTCGCTTTTACAACGCCAAGGAGTTTCACGCCCTCCGGTAGTCTTTTTTTCACTTCTCTGATGTTATGCCCGATCGCTTCGAGTGAAATCTCTGCATAACAGCGTAAGTATCTGTTCACTTTTTTCCTTCTTTCTTTCCGTACTTTTTCTGAGACGCCAAAACGTGCCTGAAAACTCTTTCGGATTATTTTCAGACACGCTCTCGTATCAGATTCCGGCTGTGCCGGTTTTTATTTGTCCGGTCTGCGGATGGCGGAATAGATATTTTTTACATTTTTCAGCACTACATGCGTTCTTGTCGCATCGACGCCCGGAAGGCTCATCACCTGGCGGTGGATTTCTTCGAGTTCGTCGGATGAGTGACAGGAAATGCGGATAATCAAATCAAAATCTCCGGTCTGATAATAGCAGGATACGATGTACTCCAGTTTCTGGATCGCATCTGCAAAACTGTCAAAGAACTTCGGATGCTCCAGGCTGACTTCCATCAGCGCGGTCATCTCATTTCCCGTTTTCTTTTCGTCTACAATAATGGTGTATTCTTTAATCACTCCGGTTTCTTCCATTTTACGGATTCTCTCGATGACTGCAGAAACCGATAAATGAATCTCTTTGCTGATATTGGAAGCCGTCTCGCGGGCATTTTTCTGCAATATCTTCAGAATCTTATAATCAATGGCATCCATGTATTTTTCCTCCCATAAGAATTGACAGGGCTCTTCTTTCCAGATTTTAGCATAAAATTTCCCTGTCACTACCTTTCTATTATATCAAATTTTTCAGATAAGTCCAGTTTTTCCCAAAATATTTTATAGAAAGATTAGAATTTTTCTTTAAATTGCACAGATACCGGTTTTTCTATTCTTCGAAGGTTTCTGCAATATCCTGCATCAGAATGCCGATCCCGAGGTGCTGCGGGCACTGCTTTTCACAGCGATAACAGTTGATGCAGTCATCGGCACGTTTGTCCTGACGCTCATACTCTGCACGAACCGCTTCGACGCCTTCCGTCGCTGTCCGGTTGTAAAGCGCAAACAAACCCGGGATGTTGATTTTTACCATGCACGGCATACAGCTCTGACAACCGGTGCAGCAAACCAGAAGTTCTGTTCCATTTTCCTGCATAGGGAAATTCCCCCTTTTTTGCTTTTCCGTTTTTCTATTATAGTACATTTCTAGTACATTTCCCGTTCTGGAACAAGGCTGATCTTTGCGGACATTTTCACGCCCCTTTCACCCTGAATTTTCTCCTTTTTCAGTGTTTTGAAAATTTTTTAATTTTTTTCAAAAAAGGGGTTGACTTTTTCTCATCTTTCCTGTAGAATACGTTTTGTCAGTGAGGCACGGCAGTCAACAAGACAGAGAAAAAAATCAGTGCCCATCATCTGCGGGTGTAGTTCAATGGTAGAACACCAGCCTTCCAAGCTGGATACGTGGGTTCGATTCCCATCACCCGCTTCATCCAAAAGGATGTATATGCGCGAGTGGCTCAGGGGTGGAGTACAACCTTGCCAAGGTTGGGGTCGCGGGTTCGAATCCCGTCTCGCGCTCTTTTTATTACCGAAATTTCTTCACAGGAATTTCGGTTTTTTGTTTTATCAAAAACTTTTTTTACCAAGGAAAGGAGTTCTTATGATTCAGGATATCGCTCCGCATAAATATTATGTAGATTACCACCCTTCCACACCGAACGATACCGATCTCGTTTTCATCTACGGTCATCACACAATTCTGTGCAATTTTGAAGATCCGCAGATCCGCTATCCTTCGATTGCAGAAATTGCACCTGTTTTCCCGGAAATCCGGGAAAAAGCAAAATTTCTGTTCCGTATCGACGAAACCAATTACTATGAACTGCGCCGCCCGCAGCTTTCGGAATTTGATATCTGGAAATATGAAAACACACTGATTCTGCGCCGCGCCGTTCCGGGATGGCTCGGATTCGCCGGCATCACCGGCTACCAGATCCACACCTGGTACACAGACCACACCTACTGCGGCCGCTGCGGAACCAAGATGCACGCGCCCGGAAATGAACGTGCGATGCAGTGCCCGTCCTGCGGCGCACTCTCCTATCCGGTGATCTGCCCAAGCGTCATTGTCGCCATCACTGATGGCGACCGCCTGCTGCTCACGAAGTATGCGCCATCCCACAGCAGCCACCGTTCCTATGCCCTCGTCGCAGGTTATACAGAAGTCGGCGAGACACTGGAACAGACGGTGCACCGCGAGGTTATGGAGGAAGTCGGATTGAAAGTCAAAAATCTGAGATACTATAAGAGTCAGCCATGGTCCTTCAGCGGTTCGCTGCTTGCCGGCTTCTATTGCGATGTAGACGGCGATCCATCCATCACCCTCGATCGCGACGAGCTCTCCACTGCCGAATGGTTTGACCGCGGTTCCCTGCCCGAAACGCCAAATCTCATCAGCCTGACCGGCGAAATGATCGAATGTTTCCGCCAGGGAAAAGAACCCAGATAGTTTTGTGACTTAGTCACAGAAATTCCCGTTCCGCTGTGGTATTCTACAGACATAACAGGAAAACACTTACCGGGAATTACCCGTACAATAAAAAGGAGGACTTCTATTATGTCATTAATTCATGTTACATCCAAAAACTTCGAAAAAGCTCTGCAGGCAGCACCTGGCGTTGCCGTTGTTGATTTCTTTGCTACCTGGTGCGGACCATGCAAAATGCTCGCCCCGGTCATCGAAGAGGCAGCTGAGGATATGCCGGAGATCCAGTTCTACAAAGTAGACGTTGACGAAGCACCGGAGCTGGCAAGATCCTTTAAAGTCATGAGCGTTCCGACCCTCGCTTTCTTCAAAAACGGCGAGCTCGTAAAGAAAAACGTCGGCGCCGTTTCCTATGAGGAACTGGAAGAGCTGATTAACTCTGTAAAATAAACAGCGTAATATTGGAAATGCAAGAAAAAACGTATCGGCACAAAAACCGATACGTTTTTTCTTGCATTTCTTTCTGTTCTTTTCTATCATGGAAGAAACGGCTGCTGCCGTAGTTTACAAAAGAACGTTCTTCTTCCGAAAGGAGTTTTATTTATGTCATCTTTTCTGGAATCCTGTTTTCAGGAGCATTATCCATTTTATTCAAAGCTTACCGCCGATGAACAGCAGACACTCGTGCTCTCTTCCGTCCTGACGACGTATCAGCGCGGCAATTTTCTCTACAGCTGTGACGATGACTGTCTCGGCGTTCTGCTTGTCCTCTCCGGCAAGCTCCGCATCTTTATCCAATCCGGCGAGCAGCGGGAAATTACCCTGTTTACCACCGGTCCCGGCGAAGTCTGCACTCTGTCTGCCTCCTGTGCGATGCAGGAAATCAGCTTTGATATTCTGATTGAGGCCGAGGAGGAGACGAAAGTTCTCATCACTCCGGCCAGCACGTTCCGCAGACTGTTAAATCAGAATATTTACGTTGAAAACTACATTTACCGGGAAACAACGGAGCATTTTTCCGAAGTCATGTGGGCGATGGGCCAGCTTCTCTTTACGCGGCTTGACCAGCGCCTTGCCGGATATCTCGAGGATGAACGCATCCGCACCGGTTCCCCGGTGCTCTCCACCACGCACGAGCAGATCGCGCGGAACCTCGGCAGTGCCAGAGAGGTCGTTTCCCGCACCTTAAAGTCGTTCGAGAAAGACGGCATCGTCGCACTCTCCCGCGGCACGGTCACGATTCTCGATGTCAAAAAGCTCCGCGGCATCTGCCGGATGCGCCGATAGTTCTTCTACGCG
This sequence comes from Blautia sp. AF32-4BH, assembly GCF_003460565.1. Lineage (NCBI taxonomy): Bacteria > Bacillati > Bacillota > Clostridia > Lachnospirales > Lachnospiraceae > Blautia > Blautia sp. AF32-4BH. The sequence goes on from NZ_QTVL01000002.1 coordinate 113,372, forward strand.
CGCAAACATTTTCCCACAGGCTCTGCCCTGCCGCTCGAGAAAATATTTTTCAAAAGCGTTCTAACGGCACTCCATCTTAATTTCAATCTCATTTCCTTCCACGGCCACCTTCGCATAACTTCCGACGATCAGCGGCATCGCCGGATGAAGGTGTCCGATGTCGAGATCCATCACGATCGGCACGTTGTATTTTCCAAGCAGATCCGTCACGGCGCGGTACTGGTCGAGTTCCCCGAATTTCTGTCCGAACTGCAGCGGGCGGCCAATCAGAAAGCCTTTCACATATTGGAACCAGCCGGCGTGCTCCATCTGCCAGATTGCGCGGCGGATCGCAAAGACGTTCAGATCGCACGCTTCCAGAAACCAGACAAAACCGTCCTCTTTATATTTTTCCACAAAATCAACCGTTCCGTCGTACTTCGTTCCAAGAATATTGACGAGACAGTCGAGACAGCCGCCGATGAGTCGTCCCTCAAATGCACTGTCCGCATCCGGGAAGCGGCGCAGAACGCGCGGTTCTGTAATCTGGTACGGCAGATACGGATTTTCCTCGCTTCTGCCCTTCGCATCGTCTCTTTCCCATCCCTCATAGCCGCGGACAGTACGCACTTCTCCCGTCAGTACGCCAAACGCATCCGCTACGGATTTATGCCACGGCTCCATGCCGAAATCACTCGCACACGGACCGTAAACAGCCGCCGTATCGCAGATGGTCGGCAGAAGATACGTAAAATGCGTATTGTCAGAATAGCCGAGATACCATTTCGCCGGTGCCTTTCTGATCTTTTCAAAATCCACGTAATCGAGATCCTCGCACATCAGCTCTCCGCCGCCGCAGGAAATCAGACAGTCATTCTTCTCACTGACATAATATTCCGTCAGCTCTTTTCCGCACTCCTCCGGTGCCGCGCTGATTCCGATGCCGTGCTCTGCATAGCAGTTTGGCCCAAGATCCAGCTGATATCCCATCTCTTTCCATTTTTTCTGTGCATTTGCAAACGCGGACTTGTATGGCTCTGTTGTGCATCCAAACGATGGTGCCACAAAGCCGATCGTTCCGCCCTTTTTCAGATTTTCCGGAAACCTCATGTCGCATCCTCCTTTATCCTAATTCTTCTGCCTCCAGATTCTTATACTGCGTCAGCGCATCCCCGAAGATCAGCTCTCCGTCGTTCTGCGCAAAGTACAGCTCCTCTTCTTTTTCCAGTTTTGCCTTTCCGTTCGTCCCCTCGGTAATCTCCGCGCAGAGACGGTCCACCTCCGTTTTCGGAACGAGAACGCGGATTTTCACCTGATCGGTGTACTCGGATTCCAGAATCGGAATCCCCCGCTGGCCGAGCAGATACTGGATTTTACCGATGCCGTTGTAATCCGTCTCAATCAACAGCCGCACGCCGCAGATCTCGTCAATCAGAACACTGTTTGCCAGCCCCTCCTGCACCGCCTGCGAGTACGCGCGCACCAGGCCGCCCGTTCCCAGCAGCGTACCGCCGAAATACCGCGTCACCACAACAAGCACATTGCGGAGGCCTGCTCCCTGTACCACATCGAGCATCGGCCGCCCTGCCGTGCCGGAAGGCTCCCCGTCGTCGCTGCAGCGCACCGTCTCCTGATTTTCTCCAATAATATACACAAAACAGTTATGCCGCGCATCCCAATATTTTTTCCGCAGAGCTTCCAGGCAGGAAAGTGCCTCCTCCTCAGATTCCACCAGACGCACCGTCGCAATAAAACGTGATTTCTTCTCCACGATTTCCCCGGTTCCACCCCGGTAAACCGTCCGAAACTGATCGATCATATGTCCTTACTCCTTCATCCAAATATGTACCTATCTTACCATATCATTTCTGAAAAATCAGCATTCTTTTCAGAAATACTTTTATTCCAGCCCTTTGTTTGGTATAATAAAAATAAGTATACCCTGCTTTTTGCAGGGCAGGAACACCATTGATTACTGAACTAAATCAGTTTTGCAGGAACATGACATAAGGAGGATTTTCTATATGCACTTTGGAAAAAGTCATCTGGAAGACAAACGTGAAGATCTGCGGTCCCATTACGGAAAGATTGAAAAGACGGCCGGCGTGACGGCGCTGCGCATCGCGTTCTGTCTTCTTCTTGTCGTTCTCGTCTGCGGTGCCGGGCTTGTGATCGGCGCTGTCCGCGGCGTGATTGACAGTGCCCCTGATATCTCGGAGGCAAATATCATGCCGCTCGGCAACGCGTCGTTTATCTACGATGCTGACGGCAACCAGGTACAGAAGCTGACCGGGGCTCAGGGAAACCGTGTCTCGATTTCGATTGAGGAGATTCCGCTCGATATGCAGCACGCGATCGTCGCGGTTGAGGATGCCCGTTTTTATGAGCACAACGGCATCGATCCGAGCGGTATCATCCGTGCTTTCGTTGTCGGCGTCAGCCATGGCTTTCATTTTACCGAGGGCGCCAGCACGATCACACAGCAGCTCTTAAAAAACAATGTTTTCACTGACTGGATGGAAGAGACGCGGATTCAGAGCTTCAAGCGGAAGATCCAGGAACAGTACCTGGCGCTGAAGCTGGAAAAAACACTGACCGCAGAGGGTGAAAACGCCAAAGACGTTATTCTGGAAAATTATCTGAATACGATCAACTTAGGTTCCGGCTGCTACGGTGTCCAGACGGCAGCGCAGACGTATTTCGGAAAGGATGCAAAAGATCTGACGCTCTCTGAATGCGCCGTTCTTGCCGCAATTCCAAAGGCGCCGACGGCATATAATCCGAAAAACCACCCGGAGAAAAACCAGCAGCGCCGCGACAAGATCCTGAACAACATGAAAGAGCAGGGCTACATCACCGAAGAAGAATACACCATTGCCATGAACGACAACGTTTACGACCGCATCGCCATGCACACGCAGTCCCAGGCGGAGAGCGCGCCGTACTCCTACTTTATCGATGAAGTCATCACCAACCTGATCAACGATCTGATGGTACAGAAAGGCTACACCGAAGTGCAGGCAAAGAACGTTGTCTACAGCGGCGGCCTCAAAATTTATACCACACAGGATTCCTACATGCAGTCAATCCTCGATACGGAATTCCAGAATCCGGAGAACTTCCCGGCGAACACGCAGATCGGTCTCGACTGGGCGCTCACCGTAGAGCAGGCAGATGGCGAGGTACAGAACTACAGCAAAGAGATGCTGCAGCTCTACTTCCGCAACAGCGATCCGAATTTCGATCTGCTCTTTGACTCCCAGGAGGAGGCACAGAGCTATATCGACCAGTACAAAGCCGCTATCATGCAGGAGGGCGATACGATTGTTGCCGAGCGCAGCAGCTTCACCCCGCAGCCGCAGGCGTGCATGACCGTTATGGACCAGCGCACCGGTTACGTGAAAGCCATCGTCGGCGGACGCGGCGAAAAAACAGCAAGTCTTACCTTCAACCGCGCAACCGATAATTATTCCCAGCCGGGTTCCACGTTCAAGATTCTTTCCGCGTACGGACCGGCGCTCGACCTTGGAAAGATTACACTCGCTACGGTAATTAAGGATGAGCCGTTCAACTACAGTGACGGCACACCGCTGCAGAACTCGGATCTTACCTACCATGGTGATGTTACCGTCCGCCAGGCGATCATCAATTCCATCAATATCCCGGCCGTCAAAGTACTGACCGAGCTTACGCCGAAGGTCGGCTTTGATTATCTGAAGAAGCTTGGTTTTTCCAAACTCTCCGAGGAATACGATGTGATCCAGCCGCTGGCTCTCGGCGGTATCACCTACGGTGTCAGTGATCTCGAACTGACGGCAGCCTACGCGGCAATCGCAGACGGCGGCCAGTACCGCAAGCCGGTGTTCTACACAAAGGTTACCGACAGCAAAGGAAATGTTTTAATTGACAACACAGAAAACAAGGCAACGCAGGTCTTCAAGGCAAGCACTGCCTCCCTCCTCACCAATGCCATGGAGGATGTTTTGGAAAAAGGTACCGGTGTTGCCGCCCGCCTCGACAATATGCACGCAGCCGGAAAAACCGGTACGACGAACGAGGCCAAGGATCTTGTTTTTGCAGGCTTTACGCCGTATTATACCGCTGCCATCTGGGCAACGTATGATACACACGCGGAGTTTCCGGAGAGCGACCGTGAATTCCACAAACGTCTCTGGGCAAAGGTCATGAATGAAATCCACGAAGGCCTTGCCGATATGGATTTCGAGACTTCCGCAACAGTACAGGAGGCAACGATCTGTACGAAGACTGGCCTGCTCGCCCGCTCAAGCTGCCCGTCCATCACCGAATACTTTGCGGTATCCGATCTGCCGACCGAGCGTTGCAAGGGCCACTACACCGCGCCGGCCTCAACACCGACGCCGACCAGAACCCCTTCTGCAGCATCAACTCCGCAGACAACCCCGACACCGACGGAGGCACCGCAGGAAACTCCGGCTCCGACCGAAACACCTGCCGATCCGCCTTCTAATACACCGGAGACTCCTGACACACCGGATACCCCTGATGCACCGTCAGAACCGGATACCCCGGCGGAGATATCGGAAGTACAGCTGCAGTCCGAAGAGAGCGGCTCTTCCGAATAACTTTTTCAGTCAAGTCTATGCACAAAAAACCGGCCCTCTGGCATATGCCAGCAGGACCGGTTTTTCTATACTTCTTTTTCCATCTGAATCAATTAGTCAATCAGCATTTTTGCTGCGCCGTAGATACCAGCATCGTTTCCAAGGGAAGCGAGTACGATCGGGGTATCTTTGCATGCGATGAATGCTGCTTCACGGTAGTATTTAGCTACGCCGTCGATCAGGATCTGGCCTGCTTTGGATACACCGCCGCCGACTACGATAACTTCCGGGTCAACAACGCATGCGAATACTGCAAGTGCTCTTCCGAGGTACTCGGAGAACTCCTGAACGATTGCTTCTGCTGCTGCATCGCCTTCTTTTAATGCATCAAAGACAGCTTTTGCACTGATGGTCTCTCCTCTTTCTCTTAAAGAAGACGGAGTATCATGGGATGCCAGATATTTCTTTGCCAGACGAACGATACCGGTTGCAGATGTCATCTGCTCGAGGCATCCGTGGTTTCCGCAGTTGCAGACCGCTTCTTCTTCCGGATCAACACATGCATGACCAACCTCGCCGCCTGCGCCGTGAGCACCTGCTACGATCTTGCCGTCCACGATGATTCCGCCGCCGACACCGGTTCCAAGGGTAACCATAACCAGGTTCTTGCTTCCCTTTCCGCCGCCTGCCCACATCTCACCGAGAGCTGCTGCGTTTGCGTCGTTTGCTGCTTTTACTGCCATTCCGCCGAGTTCGTCGGAAAGCTCTTTTACGATATTTTTATATCCCCAGTTCAGGTTGACTGCGATGGAAAGCTCACCTTTGTCATTAACCGGGCCAGGTACGTCAATGCCGACACCGGCAACATCATCTGCTGCGATACCCTTCTCAGCCATTTTTGCTTTTACGCTTTTTGCGATATCCGGCAGAATTTCGCTTCCGCCGTTTTCGGTGCGGGTCGGGATTTCCCATTTTTCCAACAGAGTTCCGTCTGTCTGGAACAGTCCGCATTTTACTGAAGTACCCCCAACATCGATTCCAAATACATAGTTTGCCATTTTCTTACTTCTCCTCTCTTTTTTTCACTAAGTTAGCCTGTACACGGCGGTACAGCTCCTGTGCGGCATTGTAGCCCATCTTCTTCTGTCTGTGGTTGACAGCAGCGGTTTCTACGATGATCGCCAGGTTACGGCCCGGACGGATCGGAAGGGAATGGCAGACAACCTTGTTTCCAAGGAACTCAATATACTCTTCTTCCAGACCCAGACGGTCGTATTCTTTCTCTTTGTCCCACTCTTCAAGCTTGATAACAAGGTCGATAGACTGGGTATCCTTTACGCTCTCGACACCAAACAGCGTCTTGACGTCGATGATACCGATACCGCGCAGCTCGATAAAATGACGCGTGATATCCGGTGCCGTTCCGACCAGCGTAATGTCGCTGACACGGCTGATTTCAACCACATCATCGCTGACGAGACGATGGCCTCGTTTGATCAGCTCCAGTGCAGCCTCGCTCTTTCCGATTCCGCTCTCGCCCATGATCAGAACGCCCTCGCCGAATACATCGACCAGCACGCCGTGGATGGAGATCATCGGGGCAAGCTGGACATTCAGCCAGCGGATGATTTCAGCCATGAAAACGGAAGTCGATTTGTCTACCGCAAAGGCCGGTACCTGATAACGATTGCACAGCTCCAGAATTTCCGGTCCCGGAATCATCTTCGTGGTGAAAATGACACATGGGATCTTGCGGCTTACAAACTCTTCAAACGCGCGGACGCGCTCGCTCTCTTCAAGATGCTGCAGATACGTAAACTCTACATAACCGATGATCTGCACACGCTCATTGGCAAAATGCTCATAGTAACCGGTCAGCTGCAGTGCAGGACGGTTGATATCCGGTGTGGCAATGACAAGATCTGTCATATCAACCTCTGGTGTCAGGTTGCGGAGATCCATTTCCTCCACCATTTTGGTCATTTCAATTTCTTTCATTTTCCTGTCCTCCGACTTCATTCGACGTCTTTTTAAATCCGTCTCTTCTATGATTTTAGCACAATAAAGCATCACGGGCAACCTAGAAATTTAACTATTTTGACGAATCCTCATTTTCCTCCTGTGCAGGTGCGTGAAAGAATGTGTAAACCTGCTCCGCCGCCTTTTTATTCATGCCCGGAAGTCCGGAAAGTTCTTCCACGGTTGCCGCCTTGATATCATCAATTCCCTGAAAGTGGCGCATCAGTTCTTTCCTTCTTGTCGGCCCGATGCCCGGGATGTCGTCGAGAATCGAGTGGACCTGGCCCTTGCTCCGCAGCAGGCGGTGGTATTCGATTGCAAAGCGGTGTGCCTCGTCCTGCACGCGTGTGATCAGTTTGAAGCCCTCGCTGTTCCGGTCGATCGGAATTTCCACGTTTCGGAAATACAGACCCCTCGTGCGGTGCTTGTCGTCCTTTACCATACCGCAGACCGGAATCGCAAGATCCATTTCTTCAAGCACCTCAAGCGCAATGTTGACCTGGCCGCGTCCGCCGTCCATCATGATCAGGTCCGGCAGCCGCTCGAAACCGCTGTCCTCCTGGATGCCGCGCAGAAAACGGCGGCTTAAGACCTCTTTCATACTGGCGTAATCGTTCGGTCCCTCGACGGATTTGATCTTGAATTTTCGGTAATCGGCGCGCTTTGGCTTTCCTTTCTCGTAGACGATCATCGAGCCGACCGACTGGAAACCGCTGATATTGGAGATATCGTACGCCTCGATGCGGTCGATCGACGGCAGGTTCAGCCATCTGGCGATCTCTTTTACGGCACCAACCGTCCGACCCTCTTCCCGCTTGATCCGCTCGCGGTCCTGATCGAGAACGATCTGTGCGTTCCGCTCTGCCAGTTCCACCATTTTTTCCTTGCTGCCCTTTTTCGGCACGCGGATGCGGACCTTCTGGCCCCGTTTGCTGCTTAAATACTCTTCCATCAGCTCCTGCTCAGCAATCTCCTCGGAAATCATGATTTCCCGCGGGATGAACGGCGTGCCGGAATAGAACTGTTTCATAAACGTGAGCAGCACCTCGCTTTTCTGCTCCTCCTCGCCGATCCGCAGATAATAATGCTCCCGCCCGATCAGCTTTCCATTCCGGATAAAGAAGACCTGCGCCACCGCATCCTCTTTGTCCATCGCAAGCGCAATGACATCCTTGTCCTCGCCGTCACTGTTCGTAATCTTCTGCCGCTCGCCGATCCTGCGCACGCTGTCGATCAGATCACGGTACTCCGCCGCCTGCTCGAACCGCATCTCCTCAGCCGCCTCCGTCATTTTTCCAGTCAGCTCTTTGATCATGTCATTGTAATTTCCATTCAGAAAACTGATCGCCTTTTTGATCTGCTCGCCGTACTCTTCTTTGGAAATGTATCCCTGACACGGTGCCTTACACTGGTGGATGTGATAGTAAAGACACGGGCGGTCCTTGCCGATCTCCTTTGGCAGGCTCTTATTGCAGGAACGGATATCGTACAGCTTCCGCAACAGTTCGATCGTATCTTTCACAGCTCCGGCGCTCGTGTACGGGCCGAAATATTTCGCCTTGTCCTTCTTCATCTGACGGGAAAACAGAATGCGTGGAAAATCCTCGTTCACGGTCACCTTAATGTACGGGTACGCCTTGTCATCTTTCAGCATCGTATTGTATTTCGGACGGTGCTCTTTGATAAGGTTGCACTCCAGCACGAGCGCCTCCAGTTCGGAATCCGTCACAATATACTCAAAACGGGCGATATGCGTGACCATCCGCTCAATCTTCGGCCCTTTGTTGCGGCTCGTCTGGAAATACTGGCGGACACGGTTTTTCAGCGAAATCGCCTTTCCTACGTAGATAATTGTATCGTCCGCGTCGTGCATCAGATAGACGCCGGGTTTCCCCGGCAGTTTTTTCAGTTCTTCCTGGATATCAAACGCCATATGACCCTCCTCTTTTTGGGACTGTAATGTTGAAAATGCCCAGCGTGCAGAGATCGTTTTCTCTGCTCCCGCCGGGCCTTTTCGCTTTCTTTTTATATTTCTGGATTTTCAACCGCTTCTTCCGCGTTTCCATTCCGTTTTGCAATCACCTGATGAAAAATCTCCATAAATTCTTTTCCGGTGATCGTCTCTTTCTGGATCAGGTAAGCTGCGATTTCATCCATCGCATCGCGGTTAGCTGCCAGAAGTTCTTTTGCCTGCTCATACGACTCTTTCAAGATCTTCATGACCTCGTGGTCGATTTCGGTTGCTGTGGCATCGCCGCAGTTTAAGACCATTCTTCCGTCGAGGTACTGATTCTGCTGGGTCGCAAGACCGATCAGACCGAATTTCTCCGACATACCGTACTGCGTGATCATCGCGCGGACAATCTTCGTCGCTTTCTCGATATCATTCGAAGCTCCCGTTGTCACGTTGCCGAATACGATCTCCTCTGCCGCTCTTCCACCGAGGCACTCGACGATCATCGCCTCGAGTTCGCTCTTCGTGTTGAGGTATTTCTCCTCCTCCGGCACCTGCATGACGTAGCCGAGCGCACCCATCGTACGCGGCACAATCGTGATTTTCTGTACCGGCTCGGAATCCTTCTGCAGTGCAGTAACAAGTGCGTGGCCTACCTCGTGGTAGGAAACGATCTTTCGCTCTTCCTGGCTTAAGATGCGGTCCTTCTTCTCTTTTCCGACGAGGACAACCTCGACTGCCTCGAGAAGATCCTTCTGGGAAACGGCTTTTCTTCCGTTCTTGACCGCAAGAATCGCTGCCTCGTTGATCATATTTGCAAGATCAGAACCAACGGCTCCCGATGTCGCAAGTGCGATGCCGTCGAGATCAACCGTCTCATCGAGCGATACGTTCTTGGCGTGTACTTTCAGGATTTCCACACGGCCTTTCAGGTCCGGTCTTTCTACGATAATCCGGCGGTCAAAACGGCCTGGACGCAGCAGCGCCGGGTCAAGAACCTCCGGGCGGTTTGTGGCCGCAAGGATCAGAATACCCTTGGAGCTGTCGAATCCGTCCATCTCGGCGAGGAGCTGGTTTAACGTCTGCTCCCGCTCGTCGTTGCTGTTGTAGCTGTTGTCACGGCTCTTTCCGATCGCATCGATCTCATCGATAAAGATGATGCACGGTGCGTTTTTCTTTGCTTCCTCAAACAGGTCACGCACACGCGATGCACCGACACCGACGAACATCTCGACAAATTCCGAAGCGGACATCGAGAAAAACGGTACGTGCGCCTCACCGGCTACGGCTTTGGCAAGCAGTGTTTTTCCGGTTCCAGGAGGGCCTACAAGAAGCGCTCCTTTCGGAAGTTTTGCACCGATTGTCGTGTATTTTCCAGGGTTATGCAGGAAATCCACAACCTCCTGGAGCGATTCTTTTGCCTCGTCCTGTCCCGCAACATCGCGGAATGTCACGCCGGTTTCTTTCTGTACGTAGGCCTTTGCTCTGCTCTTTCCTACGCCCATGACTCCGCCGCCTTTGTTCATGCTGCGCATCACCCACACCATGACAGCGACAAGCATCACAACCGGCAGAATGACGGTCAGCAATGTGTAAATGATCGTTCCGGTAGAATCCGGCGGATCTTTGTGGTACGTAATGCCTTTCTCCTGTAACAGATCGACCAGCTCCTGCTCATCTCCCATCATCGTTACCTGATAGGTGATTCCCTCCGATTTCTGGTCTTTCGGCGTTACGGTCAGTGTTCCCGATTTCAAGACAACTTCCTGCACTTCATCGTTGTTTACCATATCCAGGAATTTGCTATAGTCAAGATCCTCGGAAGTAATTCCCCCAAGGGCATTGTTCAGAAGTCCCATCACCATCAGGCTGACGAGGAGGCAGATCAGGATAATGAGTATCGTCTGTCTGTTTTTCGGTCCTCCCCCGGAGCCGTTTTCTGGTTCCCGGTTCTGATTTTTTCTATCGTCCATGCTTTTCCTCCTTGTATGTCAAACCGCCCCTCTTTTTTTACGGACACTTTAACTCTTACATTATATCGGATTCCCTCTTAATTAGCAAGCCGGACTTTGTGAAAAAAGACTGAATTTATCTATACAAAAACGGCCCGCCGACACTCTTTCAAGTATCGGCGGACCGCCAGATAACACTCACATTACATTAGTCGTTATATCCGTTCGGATTCTTCTGCTGCCAGTTCCAGGAATCGGCACACATCTCCTCGATGCCGTACTCAGCCTCCCAGCCAAGCTCCTCTTTTGCTTTGTCGCATTTGGAGTAGCAGGTTGCGATATCACCATCACGGCGCGGTTTGATTTCGTATTTCAGCGGATGGCCGCATGCTTTCTCGAATGCGTGGATCACATCGAGTACGCTGTAGCCTTTGCCGGTTCCGAGGTTGTAAATGGAAACGCCCTCGTTGTCAGCCAGTTTCTGGATGGCTTTTACATGGCCGCGTGCCAGGTCAACAACATGGATGTAATCGCGGACACCAGTTCCGTCCGGAGTATCGTAGTCATCACCGAAAACGCCGATGCACTCGAGTTTTCCGATGGCAACCTGTGCGACATACGGAAGCAGGTTGTTCGGGATGCCCTTCGGATCCTCTCCGATAAGGCCGCTCTTATGCGCTCCGATCGGGTTGAAGTAACGAAGCAGGATAACATTCCATTCCGGATCTGCGGTGTGGATGTCGGTCAGAACCTGCTCGAGCATGCTTTTTGTCCAGCCGTATGGGTTGGTCGGGGTTCCCTTCGGGCACTCCTCGGTGATCGGAATCTGTGCCGGATTGCCGTATACGGTTGCAGAAGAACTGAAGATGATGTTCTTTACGCCATGGTTTCTCATCTCATCGCAGAGAATCAGGGTTCCGGTCATGTTGTTGTGATAATATTCAATCGGTTTATGTACGGACTCGCCGACTGCTTTTAAGCCTGCGAAATGGATGACAGCGTCAATTTTCTCGTTGTCGAAAATTTTCTTTACGCCTTCGCGGTCCAGCATATCGGTTTTGTAGAAGGTTACTTTCTTTCCGGTAATCTGTTCTACACGCTCGATGGCTTTCTCGCTTGCATTGTAAAGGTTGTCCATGACAACAACGTCATAGCCTGCGTTCAGCAGTTCCACACAGGTGTGGCTTCCAATATAGCCTGCACCGCCAGTAACTAAGATTTTCATTTTGGTATCCTCCATGTTTTCCTTCGCTGCTGCTTTTTTGCCGCAGCGGGTTAATTGAAGCATTTAGTTTATTCTACAACGTTTCCATGAATTTTGCAAATGCACTTCTGCCTTCCTCGGTGCACTTGTAAACGCCGGCATCCTCGAGTACGCCGACAAAGACTTTTCCGACTTCCTCTTTCAGGATATCCATCACATTTTCGCTGTTCAGCTCCGGATGGCGCGGCAGGAATTCGTCTACCCAGTCGGCATGTTTCTCCAGCTCTGCGACAGCGCGGACATCTTTTCCCTCTACAAGGCATTTGGAAAGCTCTTCCAGCTCATCTTTTAAGCGCGCCGGCAGAATCGCAAGTCCCATAACCTCAATAAGGCCGATGTTCTCTTTTTTGATGTGATGATACTGTGCATGCGGATGGTAAACACCGAGCGGGCATTCGTCCGTCGTGATGTTGTTGCGCAGTGCCAGATCGAGTTCGAACGTATCGCCCACTTTTCTTGCGATCGGCGTGATCGTGTTGTGCGGCTCTCCGTCAGTCTCGCCGAATACAAACGCATCCTCATCCGTGTAACCTCTCCAGCAGTTCAGGATATGCTCTGCCAGATCGATCAGCCGTTTCTCATCTTTGTGGCGGATCCGGATGACGGACAGCGGCCATTTGACAATGCCGGTTTCCACATCCTCGTATCCTTTGATGGTAAAATAGCGCTCGATCGGCGCTTTCGCCATTGCGAAGGTATAGTGGCCGCCCTGATAATGATCGTGGCTTAAAATGGAGCCTCCCACGATCGGCAGATCCGCATTGGAACCGATGAAGTAGTGCGGAAACAGCTTGATAAAGTCAAACAGCTTCACAAAGGTCGCGCGTTCGATCTTCATCGGGTTATGCTGGAAATTGAACACGATGCAGTGCTCATTGTAATACACATATGGCGAGTACTGGAATCCCCACTCCGTCTGATTGATCGTCAGCGGAATGATGCGGTGGTTCTGGCGCGCCGGGTGGTTGACGCGTCCCGCATAGCCCATATTCTCCTTGCAGAGCAGGCATTTCGGATAACCGCTCTGTTTTGCCAGTTTTGCAGCCGCGATCGCCTTCGGGTCCTTCTCCGGTTTGGAGAGGTTGATCGAGATATCGATATCGCCGTAGGCACTCGGTACGCTCCAGCGGATATCCTTTGCGATGCGGTATCTGCGGATGTAGTTGGAATCCTGGCTCAGTTTGTAGAAGTAATCGGTTGCCTCCTGCGGGCTCTTCGCATAGAGTTCCTCAAACTTCTTTACCACCTCTCCAGGGCGCGGCATCAGGCAGTCCATCAGTTTCGTATCGAACAGATCGCGGTAAACGACGCTGTTGTGTTCGAGAAGACCGCGCTTAGCTGCATCATCAAGCAGTTCATTTAAAGTCTCTTCCAGATCCGGGGTCTCCGGAATCTGCTCCGGCTCTTCGTAATCGGAAATCTGCATGACTTCCAGAAGCCGGTTTGTCGCATAGATTTTATCCAGTCCCGAAACAAGACCGGCATTTTCTCCATATTTTACCAGTTTTGCAATACTCTCGTTAATCACTGTAGCTTCCTCCCTGCTGCCGATCCAGCTTTTTTATTTCTTATTTTAATACGCCTGCGCCGTCTCCGATGTCTACGACATAGAAGTCTGCGGCATAGCCGATTTTTTCTTTGTAAGCTGCGCCTACTTTTGCGATGAAGTTGTCAATATCTTCTGTTTTTACGATGCTGACGGTGCATCCGCCGAAGCCTGCGCCTGTCATACGGGATCCGATGACACCCGGGCAGTTCCATGCTTCTTCCACAAGAGTATCCAGCTCGATGCCGGTTACCTCATAGTCATCACGCAGGGAAACGTGGGATGCGTTCATCAGCTCGCCGAATTTTGCGATGTCGTTTGCCTTTAAAGCTGCAACGGCCTGAACGGTTCTCTGGTTCTCGTAAACAGCATGTTTTGCACGTTTCTGGCGGACCGGATCTTTGATGGCATCTTTCACTGCCTCAAACTCTTCCTCGGTCAGCTCGCCAAGGCTCTTGATGTCTTTGACTTTCTGAATCTCAGCCAGAGCAGTCTCGCACTCGCTGCGGCGCTCGTTGTATTTGGAGTCGCCAAGGCCGCGTTTCTTGTTGCTGCAGGAGATGACAATTCTTGCGCCTTCCAGTTTAACCGGTGCGTACTCATATTTCAGATCGCTGGTGTCAAGGAAGATCGCACAGTCCTTTTTGCCCATGGCGATGGCGAACTGATCCATGATACCGCAGTTGACGCCGTTGTAGTTGTTCTCGGAGAACTGGCCGTACAGAGCGATGCCGATCATGGAGATGGTGTCGTAGCCGAACATGTCACGCAGCATTACGCCGGTTACGGTCTCAACGGATGCGGAAGAGGAAAGGCCGGAGCCGTTCGGAATGTTTCCGTAGAGCACGATATCGAAGCCCTGCTCTACCGGGAAGCCCTTCTGGCAAAATGCCCACATCATTCCCTTCGGATATGCGGTCCAGTTGCCTTCTTTGCCCATCTGAAATTCATCAAGGGAAGATTCTACCACGCCGAGTTTTTCAAAGTTCATAGAGTAAAAACGAAGCTTTCTGTCCTCTCGTTTTCTTGCTGCCATGTAGGTTCCGATGGTCAGTGCACATGGAAATACGTGGCCTCCGTTGTAATCGGTGTGCTCACCGATCAGGTTTACACGTCCAGGTGCGAAGTAGGTGCGGATGTCGCCCTCTCCCCCGAACAGTTTTGCAAAACAATCCAGTACCTGCTGTTTCATTTTGTTGTCTCCTTTTCTTTTTGGTGTGTTGTTTTCATGGTTTCGTTTTGTGTGTTGTGTGTGTATTGTGTGTTTGTGTGTTTGTGTGTTTTTTCTTATCTTCTTAAGTATCATTATAGTGAGCCGTACGCCCATCTGCAACAACAATATTGGGGCAAGCGATAATTATATTGAGGTGATCTTCGATTTTTTCTTGTTTTTTTTCCCTTTTTGCCGCATACTTTACTTATCGTATGATTTTTAATGGATTTTATGGATTGGAGGTACGTTTCATGCAGATCCGCATGGATAAAGAAAACCGTGAGCTGAAGGCCCACGGCAGCTATGAATTTCCTGTCAACATCAGTTACGAACAGCTCTCCCGCTACGAGCGCGGCTCCTTTTCCTGGCACTGGCACCCGGAAATTGAGCTGACGTTTGTCCTCTCGGGGCAGATCGGATATCAGGTCAACGGCAAATCGTATGTCTTAAAAGAAGGGGACGGCATTTTCTGCAACACGAATGCGCTTCACAGCGGCCACATGATCGACGGGATGGACTGCGTCTATATTTCAACCACGTTCGCCCCGCGCTTTCTCTATGGTTTTTCAAACAGTGTGATCCAGACGCGCTACGTCGAACCGGTGCTGACGGATATGCAGCTCGCCTCCATCGTCTTTTCGCCGGAGATCGACTGGCAGAACCAGGTACTTGCCTGTATGCACCGCATCTACGACCTCTCGCTTTCACAGCCGTCCGCGTTTGAGATGGAAATCCAGGAGCTTCTGCTGTCGATCTGGATTGAGATTTACCGCCACGCATCGTTTTCCGGTGAATCCCAGAACACGGCGGCAGCGCGTGATGTTGAGCGGCTCCGCATTCTGCTCGACTACATCCACCGCCATTATATGGAGCATCTGACGCTCGAGGATCTCGCCGCACAGATCCACATCTGCCGCAGTGAATGCTGCCGTTTTTTCAAGAAATGCATGAACGAATCCCTGTTTGACTATCTTCTCGATTACCGTATTGAAAAAAGCCTGCCGCTCCTTCTCGAGCGCCAGGCCAGTATCACTTCCGTAGCGGAACAGACCGGATTTTCCAGTCCTGCCTATTTTTCTAAAATTTTCCGGCAGCAGATGGGCTGCTCGCCGAGCGAATACCGGAACCGCGCGGATCACACGTAACGTTCAGCGCTGTACCGAGATTTCATTTCCTGCTGCCCGGCTTTTGATCCGCTCTCACAATCCACCCTCTCCCAAAACGAATGGATTACCTCCGGGAGGCTGCTGCGCTGCACAATCCGGCAGTCCTCCCACTCTCTTGGGAACAGCTCGCGGTACTCCCGGTTTCGGAACCGCTCGTCGAGCAACAGAATCACACCCGTGTCCTCCGTCGTACGGATCACGCGCCCTGCCGCCTGCAATACTTTATTCATGCCGGGATAGCGGTACGCGTAGTCGAAACCGTTCTCTCCGCTGCGGTCGAAATATTGCTTTAAAAGTTCTCTCTCCGGCCCCACCTGCGGGATTCCGGCTCCCACAACGGCCGCGCCGATCAGCTTCTCCCCGTCCAGATCAATTCCCTCCGAGAAAATGCCTCCCATGATACAGAATCCCACCAGCGTTTTCTCGTTGTCTTTCGCAAACGCTTCCAGAAACTCTTCTCTCTCCTGCTCCCGCATCGCCGACTCCTGGATCAGGCAGGTCACGTTTTCATCTGCATACAGTTCCTCATAGACCGCATAGACATCCTGCATCAGGCGGTATGACGGGAAGAACGCCATATAGTTGCCCTTCCGGCTCTGGATCATCTCGTTCAGATAAGCGGCGATCTTCTCAAACTCTGCGCGGTTTCTCCGCTGATACTTCGTGCTGACCTCGCTTCCGATCGCCAGACACCGCTTCGTGGGATCAAACGGGGACTCCACGTAAATCGCGTAATCGTCCGTATTCGTGCTGAACATCTTCTTATAATACTGCACCGGCAGCAGCGTCGCGGAAAAGAAGACGGCCGACCGCCCCTGGTTGATACACTGCTGCAGATTCTCCGCCGGGTTGACGCAGAACAGGCGCAGTGCAAAATCGCCGTTATCGAGATAACTCGTGTAGATCAGATAATTTTCATCCACTAAATTGTAAATCTCGGAAAAATTTCGCAAGTTAAAGTAAAATTCCAGAACCTGCTTCCGGATTTCGCTTGTCTTATGCGCTTCCAGCCAGCCTGCCAGTTCTTCCAGCAGCTGATTGACCATCATAAGAAACGTCGATACGCTTTCCAGCTCCGTGCAGGAATCGCACTCTCTTTTGTAGACGAGCATCTGGTGATTGCAGCGATTCAGCGCCTTCTCGAGCTTTTTGCCCGGTGCATACGGGCGGAGGAGCTGGCGGACCTTTAAAATCTCCTCTTTGACGAGCGTGGCACTGAACATATCGCGGCCCCGCTCGACCAGGTTATGCGCCTCGTCGATCAGAAAGATGTAGTCACCCTTCGTTCCTTCTGCGAAAAAGCGTTTTAATTTCGAGGTCGGATCAAACGCATAGTTGTAATCGCAGATCACGCCGTCCACCCACGAAGCCACATCAAACTGGAACTCGTGCGGGCAGACGTTCCATTTTTCCGCCTGGCGTAGGACTTCCTCTCTTGTGTAGGAATCGCATTCCGTCAGCATCTCGTACACCGCCGCGTTGATCCGGTCAAAATGACCTTTCGCGCGCGGGCAGTGGATCGGATCGCATTCGGGCTCATCGAGGATGCACATTTTTTCTTTTGCGGTCAGCGTGATTGCTTTGAACTGCAGTCCCTTCTCTTTTAGAATGGAGACCGCCTCCTCTGCCACGGTACGGGTGATGGTTTTCGCAGTCAGATAAAAAAGACGGTCGCCGCAGCCCTCTCCGATCGCGCGGATGGCCGGAAAGACCGTGGACATTGTTTTTCCGATGCCGGTCGGTGCCTGGACGAAGAGTTCTTTTTTCCGCAGAATGGTACGGTAGACGCCGCTCACCAGTTCCCGCTGGCCTTTCCGGTACGGGAAGGGGAATTCGAGGTGCTGCATTGAGGCATCTCGCGCTTTCTGCCACTGGTACTGGAATTCCGCCCAGATAAACCAGGCGTCGAGTAGCTCATCGAACCACTGCTCCAGTTCCGGGAGCTTGTACGTCTGCAGAAAATGGCGGATGCGCCAGTTAGAATGCTCCGGCTTTACCTCTTCTTTGGTGAGCGGGCGCAGAAGGCCTTCCTCCTCGGAGGAGAGCAGGGTGTACGTCATCAGCACGCCCATCTCCTCTTTGCGGTTCTGAAGGCCGTAGATGTAAGCGTAGCACTTCGCCTGTGCCAGATGTACCGGAACCGGCTCTTCCATCGTTTCGAGGTCACGGTACGTTCCCTTGATCTCCTCGATCACGGTCGTGGTTCCGTCCTCGTACATGCCGTCTGCTCTTCCCTCGACGCGCAGAATGAAATGCTCATATTCTTTTTCGTGAACCAGCGGAACCTCCGCACGGTAATCGGCGCCCCGTTTTTTCTGAATCTGCTGATGCACCCGCGTTCCCGCCTGCATGGCATCCCGCTCGCCAAAACCGCCCGACGAGTTGTCCAGATCCCCGCTGCGCAGAATAAACTCCACCAGATTCCGCACGGAAATCCGGATCTCTTTCTTCTTCTCTTCCACTAGCCCGCTCCTTTTCTAACCAGACTATTCAGAGCCCCATCTCGATTCCGCTGCGCTGCATCTCGATGTGGCTTCTCGCCATATGAAATTCCAGAAAAGAACGCTCATTCATGCAAGCATGATTCGTGTCCTTTTCTGGAATTTCGCATGGCTCTGAATAGTTATCATTATACAGAAAAAAGGAGACTGCCGCAACAGTCTCCTTTTTTCTCTCTGAAGTTATGTGTCTCGTGTGATTAGTTTTTCTTCAGAAAGTCCCCTGCGCAAATTCTGTCTCTACTCTCGCTGGCGGCGCAGGCTGAATTTTTTTCGTTTCCCTTAATAAAATTTATGCTACAGCAAATTTCTGCAGGGTTTTATTGAATGCCGGACTGTCACCATAGCAGTGTACGGTGAGATCACGGTTCAGATCCATGCTGAGGATGCCAAGAATGGATTTTGCATCAATAATAACGCGGTTGTAAAAAATGTCAATATCAAAATCACATTTGGAAGCTGCTTTTACAAACTCCTCTACTTCCTCAGTTCCATTGAGTCTTACTACGCAGTGTGACATACGATTCACCTCTTTCTTAATCAATAGCTGTTTGTTTTCCTATCGTTGAGGTAGATTATGCACTTTTTCTCTTTAAATGTCAATATTGAATTTATTTCCTTGTTTTTGCCATATTATGCATGTTTTTTATGCAAGTTTTTCTCATTAACCCTTCATATTTGTCGCTTTTTGTCTCATTTGCGCAGTCATGTGTAACCGGTTACACAAAATCCGTTTAAAATAAAATAGTTTTTGCCAAAAGAAACGTAAAAATCTTGTCAAAAAAACCCGCTTTTCCTTGTAAAATCAAGGAAAAACGAGTTTTTCATGCCATTACTTGCTTCTATATTTAATGATTAGATGTTGATCTTTGCAATATCGGTGTTATCCACTTCTGCAAATCTTCCTTCGTCCACCAGCTCGGCAAACTCCGGATGAATCGGCATTTTGCCGAGAACCGGCACGCCGATCTCGGCTGCGATCTCGTCGATGTGGCTTTCGCCGAAAATGGACAGCTTTTTGCCGCAGTCCGGACATACGAGGTAGCTGTAGTTCTCTACGATACCGAGCACCGGAACGCTCATCATCTGTGCCATCTTGTAGGCTTTCATGACGATCATGCGCACCAGATCCTGCGGGGAAGATACGATCACTACGCCGTCTACCGGAAGAGACTGGAAAACGGTCAGCGGAACATCACCGGTTCCTGGCGGCATATCGACGAAGAGATAGTCCAGGTCGCCCCAGATGACGTCGGTCCAGAACTGTTTTACGGTTCCTGCGATGACAGGTCCTCTCCAGATGACCGGCTCTTCCTCGCCCGGAAGCAGGAGGTTGATGGACATTACCTTTACGCCGTTTGCTGCAACTGCCGGGTAAACGCCCTTGTCATCTACGTTTGCAGGTCCTTTCAGGCCATACATTTTCGGGATGGACGGTCCTGTGATATCGGCATCGAGGATACCAACCTTGTAGCCCTCTTTTGCTTTCTGGTTTGCCAGAGATGCGGTTACCATGGATTTACCAACACCGCCCTTGCCGCTGACAACGCCAATGACATGTTTGATCGAAGAATCGGCATTCAGATCAATATGAAAATCCGGTTTGCCCTGTCCTGCTTTGCTTGGACATCCTTCGCAGCTTTCTTTGGAACAGCTCGAATTGCTGCATTCTTTTGCCATGTTTCTTTCCTCTTTTCTTGTTTTTCTTGCTTATTTGACAAAGCGGTCGATCGCCTTATTCAGCTCCTGAATCGCTTTTGTGTCCCCATGCTCGACTGCATCGACGATGCAATGTTCAATGTGATCCTCCAGGATAATTTTTCCTGTATTGTTAATGGCCGCCTTCACGGCAGACAGCTGGATCAGAACCTCAGTGCAGTCCCGGCCTTCCTCTACCATCCGCTTGATCGACTCCATGTGTCCGATCGCGCGGGAGAGGCGGTTTAAGACTGCTTTTGTATTTGTATGATGGTGCCCGTGGGCGTGATCGTGGGAATGCTCAATCACGGTGCCGTCTTCCAGCACATGCGTGTGTTTTTCTTCACTCATCGTTTTTTTCTCCGCTTTTCTGGTATTTTCTGCGCGATTCAGATTTCTGTAAACGTAAACCGCTGGCGGATGCCGGAGGTCTCAATGTCAAAGACCAGAGATCCGTCCGCTTCCACCGTTTTTTCATATTTTAAGTTTTTGTCCGGAAATTTCTGACGGATATACGCCTCCGGGTCATCCGTCTCGATCTCGTCGAAAAAGACGTCCCGCATCTGATTATTGGCACACTCATTAAAAATCTCCCAGACGGTCTCGTACTCTTTTTTCATCCTGTCACTCTCCGTTTCGTAAGACTTCTCCGCACTGGCTCCACTCGCCAAGCAGCCGCTCCATAGACCATGCGGCGTTCGCGGGACTCGTCGACGGAAGGCGAACCGCTTCCCGTCCCAGCTGCTTCTCCTGGTACTTCCGGTAATACTTCCACGCGGTCGCCCCGTTGCAGTAAATCTGCCGGATATCGGCGCATTCCAGAATGTCCTGCAGCGGATTCGGCACAACATCGCGGATGCTCGCATCGCTCGAGCCTGTGATGACGCAGGACGCGATCACATCCCAGACAGCGATATGATTCCGGAGCAGAAACGCCTTCTTCTCTTCCACGGTCTGCGGCACCTCTTCCCCGCACACGGCTGCCGTCACTTTCCAGAAACGGTTCTGCGGATGGCCGTAAAAAAATCCGGTCTCCCTGGATTTTACGGACGGAAAACTGCCGAGAATCAGAATCCGGGAATCGGCGCGGTAAACCGGCGGAATCGGATGCACCACCGGGTGCCCATTTTTGTTCTCGTCAGGTCGGCTCATCTTCATCAAACTCCACTACCGTATAAAATCCTCTCGGTGTCTCTTTTACTTCTTTTACGATTCCCTTCCGGGACTGCAGCCTCTCATACGCCTGATAATTCCTGCTCATGGCCACTGCCGGGGTAATCGTATAATAATAGGAGGTAGGCAGTGCGCTTTCTGTCACGTTGACTTCCTGGCCTTCCTCGAGAAGTCCCTGTCGCTCCATTTTAAATTCCATCTGCCGCATATTCCTCATCCTCCTTTTTGCAGCGGGCAAAAGATACGCCCATGGGGTATTTTATCACACTTTTCCGAAAAAGAACAGGGGTTTTCGACAGAAAAAGGGCGGTACCGCCCTCTTCCTGCTTATTTTTTATTCTTCAGAAAGTGCTACTCTCTCTTTGATGATACATGTGCGAAAAAAAGAAAGAATCCGGCCGCCCAGAGACCGGATTCTTTCTTCTTATATAAATATAAAACGCATTTCTTTTTAGTGATGGAACAGACGGATTCCTGTAAATGCCATCGCCATGTTGTACTTGTTGCAGCACTCGATGACAGCGTCATCACGAACCGATCCGCCCGGCTCTGCGATGTACTGGACGCCGCTCTTGTGTGCGCGCTCGATGTTGTCGCTGAACGGGAAGAAGGCATCGGAACCTAAGGTTACGCCCTTCATCTGGTCGAGCCATGCACGTTTCTCTTCTCTTGTGAAGACTTCCGGTTTTACTTTGAAGATCTTCTCCCATGCGCCGTCTGCGAGAACATCCATGTACTCCTCGCCGATGTAAACGTCGATCGCATTGTCACGGTCTGCGCGGCGGATGCCGTCTACGAACTGCAGATCCAGCACCTTCGGGCACTGACGCAGGAACCAGTTGTCGGCTTTCTGTCCGGCAAGACGGGTGCAGTGCACACGGGACTGCTGGCCTGCGCCGACACCGATGGCCTGACCGTCTTTGACGAAGCATACGGAGTTGGACTGGGTATATTTTAAGGTAATCAGTGCAATCTTCAGATCGCGTTTTGCTGCTTCCGGAATCTCTTTGTTCTCGGTTACCACGTTGGAGAGCAGCTCATCGTCGATCGGCAGCTCCTGGCGGCCCTGCTCAAAGGTAATGCCGAAGACCTGTTTGTGCTCGAGCGGAGCCGGACGGTAATTCTCGTCGATTTTGATGACGCAGTAGTTACCTTTTTTCTTTGCTTTCAAGATTTCCAGTGCTTCATCGGTAAATCCCGGAGCGATGACACCGTCAGAAACCTCACGTTTGATCAGAGATGCGGTGTCTTTGTCGCAGACATCAGAAAGTGCGATAAAGTCGCCGAAAGAAGACATACGGTCTGCGCCTCTGGCTCTTGCATAAGCGCATGCTAACGGAGAAAGCTCTCCCATATCGTCTACCCAGTAAATTTTACGCAGGGTCTCGTCCAGCGGAAGACCTACGGCTGCACCTGCCGGGGAAACGTGCTTGAAGGAAGTTGCTGCCGGAAGACCGGTGGCTGCTTTCAGCTCACGTACCAGCTGCCAGCCATTGAAGGCATCCAGAAAATTGATATAGCCCGGACGGCCGCTTAATACTTCGATCGGAAGATCTCTGTCATCATCCATGTAAATTCTGGAAGGTTTCTGGTTCGGGTTGCATCCGTATTTTAACGCTAATTCTTTCATGATTTTCTCCTTTCGCAAAACACTCGATTTCTTATTTATTTTTATTCACGATTCTTGTCTCATACTTGCCGGTTGCAATGTCGATATAGCGTGTGAAGAGGGACACCTTGTTGTCCTCGTTTAAGCTGCTCCAGAGCAGTTCGGTGAAAGCATCGATGTCATCCGGAATCTCGACCAGTTTTGGCTCACCCTCAAAGCTTGGCAGCGGATTGCCGTCGTGCATGTAGGTGTGGATGAAATGGCCTTCCCCTGCTACACAGTTATCATAGGAGAAGGTGTAGCGGTTGCACTGGGAAGGATCGCCGTTATTGCTCTTTAAGATCGACATCTGGTAGCCGTACGTTCCGTTCTCTACGTGCATCACACCGGAAATACGAGGAGTGTAGTTCGGTGCATCCGGCTCAAACTCTCTGCTTCTAAGGGATACCTCAAACGTTTTTCCCTGCTCCAGTCCTTCGTATACGGTATCGGTCTGGTCTCCGTTTGTTACGATCGTATCATTTCCCAGAACGCGTACCGGTGCGTAGATGATCAGGCTCGGATCTTCCAGCTTCGACGGATCAAACGCCTGTGTGCGGATTCCCTCACCCTCCTCAACAAAGACACGGTTGCGGCTGTTCTGGCTTCTGCCCATAATAAAGTATCCGGCAACGGCTTTTGTGCCGTCTTTGGATCTGCCGATCACAATTCCTCTTCCTGGATATGCATTTCCTTTTAATTCCTGTTCCAGTGATACTTTTTTCATCTTCTGATCTCCTTTTCAAGGTGGCTGGAATGGGATTTTCTGTTTTTGGATAAAAAAACAGACCCACTCCCCCAAGCATTCTTCTGCCCAGACGGTCGGCCTCTTCTCACGCTATACTCCCTGTGGTCATTTCCACTTCCGTCAGTCGTATAACTGCCTTTACCTTAACATGGAAAATCCCGCCTGTCAAGGGACACGGCGGGATTTTCTTAAAATAAAATTTTCAGAATGCACGAAGACAGCTCCGGTGGATTCTGCAAATGTGCGGGTGAACGTCAACTTAGAACCCCTCTCTGTGACGCTCTTTTCGCAGTTCATAGCGGCGTTTTCCGCCCTCCCACTCGGCCTCCTGCTCCGGGGATTCCAGAATCAGGCCCGGGACGGGAAGTGCGCGGCCGTTCTCGTCGATGGCCACCATCACCACGTAGGCACGGTTGATCATTTTCCGAATGCCGGTCGCAAGCTCTTCCACGTACGTGTCGACGCGCACCTCCATTGAGGTGCGTCCGACATACGTCACTCTTCCGACCAGTACGACGGTGTCGTTCAGAAAAGCAGGATGCTTGAAGTTCAGATTGTCGATGCACGCGGTGGTGATTTCGTGGCCGCAGTGGCGGCGTCCCACCAGACCGGCAAGCTCATCGATCCACGCGACCAGCTGGCCGCCGAACAGACGGCCATAGCCGTTGATATGGCGGTGCATCAGAAGATACGACTGCTCTGTCTCAGAATCTTTTACGCGTTTCTCTGCCATTTCTTCCATTTTACCAATACGCTCCTTTTCACATCCTGTTTTTTGTATCTTTATACGTTCGCAAGCGCCTGATCAAGGTCTGCAATGATATCGTTCACATCCTCAATGCCGACTGACAGACGGATCAGATCCGGCAGAACACCGGCTTCGATGAGCTGCTGATCGTTCAGCTGGCGATGGGTATGGCTTGCCGGGTGCAGAACGCAGCTTCTTGCATCGGCAACGTGTGTTACAATTGCTACCATTTTCAGGCCGTTCGTGAAGCGCATCGCGCCGTCTCTTCCGCCCTTTGGTCCGAAGCAGAGAACGCCGCAGGTTCCGTTCGGCATGTATTTTTCTGCCAGCGCATGGTATTTGCTGTCTGCAAGGCCTGCGTACTCAACCCATGCTACCTTCGGGTGGTTTTTCAGGAACTCTGCCACTTTCTCGGCATTTCTGCAGTGACGCTCCACGCGCAGGTGCAGGGTCTCCAGACCGACATTCGTCAGGAATGCATTCTGCGGGGACTGGCACGCTCCCATATCACGCATCAGCTGTGCGGTTGCTTTTGTGATATACGCTTTTTTACCGAATTTCTGCGTATAAATCACGCCGTGGTACGATTCGTCCGGTGTAGTAAGGCCCGGGAATTTGTCTGCATGCGCATCCCAGTCGAAGTTTCCGGAATCGACAATCGCTCCGCCGAGCGCCATTGCATGGCCGTCCATGTATTTTGTGGTGGAATGGGTGACAATATCTACACCGAACTCGAACGGACGGCAGTTGATCGGGGTTGCAAAGGTGTTGTCGCAGATCATCGGAACGCCGTGCTCATGTGCAAGTTTAACAAACTTTTCAATGTCAAGTACAACACCTGCCGGGTTGGAAATCGTCTCGGCAAAGACAGCTTTGGTGTTCGGCTGGAATGCTTTTTCCAGCTCCTCTGCCGGCGCATCCTGGTCCACGAGGGTAGTCTCGATGCCGAATCGTTTTAAGGTAACGGCGAGCAGGTTGGAGGTTCCTCCGTAAACCTTTGCCGCGCAGACAACGTGGTCGCCTGCCTCACAGATGTTGGTAACAGCAAGCATCGTTGCCGCCTGGCCGGAAGATGTGAGCATGGCTGCCACGCCGCCCTCCAGATCGCAGATTTTCTGTGCTACGACGTCGTTCGTCGGGTTCTGCAGACGGGAATAGAAATATCCCTCCTCCTCCAGATCGAACAGTTTTCCCATTTCCTCGCTGGTTGCATATTTGAATGTTGTGCTCTGGTAAATCGGAAGTACACGCGGCTCACCGTTTTTCGGCTGCCATCCTCCCTGTACACAGATTGTGTCCTGGCTGTATCCCATAATTTTTCTCCCTTCTGTAAGTGAAACCGGTCCACCGGGCCGATTTCTGCTGTGCTCAGCGCCATAATAATACCCCCACCCGGGATGCCCGGGCGAGGGTATCACTTTTTCCTATTATAACTCTGTTTGTTCTTTCCTGCAACTATATGCGCACAGATTTAGGAGAGATATTCATCCACATATTTCTGGATATTGGAAGCATTCACAATCTTCTGCGCCTGGCCGTCCTCCACAACGAGAAGAGTCGGTGCCTGCATGATGCCGTACTGTGCGGCAAGATCCGGGTGACGCTCTGCGTCGATCACCTCATACTGCTCCTCGGCGAGCATTTCTTTTGCCATTTTGCAGTTCGGGCAGGTGCTTGTCGTGAACAGGTACATGCCGTCTTCCTCGATTTTATCTGCTGCTGCAGCGGCTTTCGGCTCTTCTTTTCCAGCGGCCTGCTCTGCCAGTTTCTCTGCTGCACCGTACGATTTCATTTTCTGCTCCGGCGATTTGGAGTGGATGATATCATATACAGTTCTGTTCTTGTACTCCTGGCGTTTTCCGTCGTTCCAGTTCTTGACCGGACGGTAATATCCCGTGATACGGCTGTAAACCTCTGCCTCTTTTCCGCAGATCGGACATGTAAAGTGCTCGCCGGCGAGATAGCCGTCGTTCGCACAGACAGAATACGTCGGGGACAGCGTGTAGTACGGCAGTTTGTAGTTCTCTGCAATCTTCCGCACAAGGGAAGCTGCTGCTTTCCAGTCCGGCAGTTTTTCGCCAAGGAACGCATGGAAGACAGTTCCCGAGGTGTACAGCGTCTGCAGATCATCCTGAATATCAAGCGCAGAGAAAATATCCTCGGTATAGTCCACCGGCAGATGGGAGCTGTTGGTGTAGTACGGGGTATCTCCCTCATGGCCTGCGGTCTTGATATCCGGCCATTTTGCACGGTCGTGTTTTGCCAGACGGTATGCGGTCGACTCCGCCGGAGTTGCCTCAAGGTTGTACAGATCGCCGTACTCCTCCTGGTAATCAGAAAGACGCTCTCTCATATGGTTCAGAACTTCTTTCGTAAACTGCTGTGTCTTCGGATCCTCCAGACCCTTTCCGAGCCATGCGGCATTTAAGCCGGCCTCGTTCATACCGATCAGACCGATGGTTGAGAAGTGGTTCTCAAACGTTCCAAGGTACCGTTTCGTATATGGATACAGTCCCTCGTCCAGGAGGCGGGTAATGACCTCACGTTTCGTCTTTAACGAACGTGCGGCAATATCCATCATATGATCGAGACGGCGGTAGAACTCTTTCTCATCTTTGGACTGATATGCGATACGCGGCATATTGATGGTGACAACGCCGACCGATCCGGTGCTCTCGCCGGAACCGAAGAATCCGCCAGTTTTCTTTCGAAGCTCACGCAGATCCAGGCGGAGACGGCAGCACATGGAGCGCACGTCGCTTGGTTTCATATCGCTGTTGATGTAGTTGGAGAAGTACGGGGTACCGTATTTTGCAGTCATTTCGAACAGCAGACGGTTATTCTCCGTATCGGACCAGTCAAAATCGGATGTGATGGAGTAGGTCGGGATCGGGTACTGGAAGCCTCTTCCGTTGGCATCTCCCTCGATCATCGTCTCGATGAACGCTTTGTTGACCATATCCATCTCTTTTTTACAGTCTTTGTACTTGAAGTCCATCTCCTTGCCGCCGACGATCGCCGGAAGCTCCGCGAGGTCATCCGGTACGGTCCAGTCGAGTGTGATGTTGGAGAACGGTGCCTGGCTTCCCCAGCGGCTCGGTGTGTTGACGCCGTAGATAAACGCCTCGATGCACTTCTTCACTTCGCCGTAGCTTAAGTTGTCCACTTTGACGAACGGCGCCAGATACGTATCAAATGAAGAAAATGCCTGCGCACCTGCCCACTCGTTCTGCATAATGCCGAGGAAGTTGACCATCTGGTTGCACAGAACCGAAAGATGTCTTGCCGGAGAAGAAGTAATCTTTCCGTTGATGCCGCCAAGTCCTTCTTTGATGAGCTGTTTTAACGACCATCCTGCACAGTAGCCGGTCAGCATCGACAGGTCGTGGATGTGAATATCCGCGTTGCGGTGTGCCTCGGCGATCTCGTCATCATAAATCTCTGATAACCAGTAGTTGGCTGTGATCGCGCCGGAATTGCTTAAGATCAGACCGCCGACAGAATACGTTACGGTCGAATTCTCTTTGACACGCCAGTCCTCTACTTTTACGTAGCTGTCCACGATCTCTTTGTAGTCTACGATCGTCGATTTCATGTTGCGGATTTTTTCCCTCTGCTTGCGGTACAGAATGTAAGCTTTTGCCACTTCTGCGTAGCCGCACTGGATCAGCACGTTCTCCACGCTGTCCTGAATTGCCTCCACTGAAATTTTTCCGTCTTTGATCTTGGACTGAAAGTCCGCTGTTACGCGCAGTGCCAGCATCTGAAGCATGTCATCGCTGAACTGCATATCTTTTGCGCCGAATGCTTTTCCAATCGCATCGGTAATCTTTTTCATCTGGAACTCTGCAATCGTTCCGTCTCTCTTTTCTACCTGAAACATGGAATCCCTCCTGTTAATTCAACCGTTTCTGCAAGGCCTTTTTAAGGTTCCACTCTTTGCAGTGTCTGAACCATATGATAGCAGAGCATGTTTCTCCCGTCAATAGTAAAAAGTACCATATCTAGTGTGAAATTTTCTAACATCACTAGATATGGTACTTTTACTTGTATTCTGTCCCTTCCATTTTTCGGCGCTGTACGGCGCTTAAAGGGATGTACTGCCGTTTTTAAGCCCGCTTGCCATACCTCTATACCCTCGGATAGATATCCTTCGGTACATAGGCTTTTACGCGGATGCCTTCCGGCAGATATTCTTCTTCGAGCAGAATTCCGTATCCGCGGATCAGTGAAATCGTTCCCGCCTTATCGTACGGATAGAGGCGCTCGATATAGATTTTTCCCTCCATCATCCACGAGGAGAGTAAATTTTTGAGGTCTTCGAGTCCCTGTCCTGTTTTGGCAGAGACCGCAAGGCTCGCGTCTGCCCGGAAATCTTTTACAACCATCGGGGCGAGAAGCTTATCCTGCTTGTTCAGCAGGGTGACGATCTTTTTGTCCTCAACTTTCAGTTCCCGCAGCGTATCGTACACGACCTGCATCTGCAGCTCCATCTGCGGATTTGACGTATCCACAACGTGGAGAATATAGTCGGCATACCGTGCTTCCTCCAGCGTACTGCGGAATGCATCGATCAGATGATGTGGCAGCTTATTGATAAATCCAACCGTATCGGTCAGCAGGATTTCCTGTCCATCCGGAAGGGTCAGTGACCGCGTCGTCGTATCCAGCGTGGAAAACAGCATTGCATCTGCCAGAATTTCCGATCCTGTCAGTGCATTTAAAAGACTGCTCTTTCCCGCTGACGTATAGCCTACGAGCGCCGCTACCGGGATTTTGGAACGTTTTCTGCCTTCACGAAGGAGCTCTCTGTGCTGGCGTACTTCCTCAAGCTCACGTTTTAACTGCGTAATACGCGTGCGGATCAGGCGCCGGTCGGTTTCCAGCTTTTTCTCTCCCGGTCCTCTCGTACCGATTCCGCCGCCGAGACGGGAAAGCGATGTGCCAAGGCCGGAAAGTCGGGACGCACGGTACTTTAACTGGGCCAGCTCAACCTGGATTTTACCCTCGCTGCTCACGGCGCGCGCCGCAAAGATATCCAGGATCAAAAGCGTACGGTCCATGATCTTGCATTCCAGTGCTTCCTCCAGCCCTTTTAACTGGATCGAGGAGAGCTCATCGTCGCAGATGATGCCCGTCGCATCGCAGGCGCGCACCAGAATTTTCAACTCCTCTAATTTTCCTTTTCCGATGTACGTTCCCGGATGAATGGCCTCCCGCACCTGCACCAGGCGGCCCTCCACCTTCGCACCGGCGGTGCTGGCCAGTTCCGCCAGCTCGTCGAGCGATTCTTCTGCGTTTGCGCCGCCGTTTTCCTGTACGCCGACCAGAATCACGCGCTCCTGTTCTTCTCTTAAATCAAACAATCCAACTTCCTCCGTCTGTTATCGGTTCTGGAGAAACGTATTTTCCCGCTGCGCCGCGGTGTTTTCCGGGTATGCTGCCAGAAAATCCGCCATCAGCGACTTCGCGGTATCAAAATCCGCCCGTTTTTCATAGGATACAATCTGGTTGAACAGCAGATTTTCCCGGTCGGAATCCTCCGCCGTTTTGAGTCCTTCCTCGATATACGAGAGTGCACTGTCCGTGTCGTTTTCCGCAAGTGCGCAGAGCGCCAGCCCGTTGTTGGCTGCCGCCGCAAAGCCATCTGTCGAAAGATACGAAGAAAACAGTGCTTTCGCCTCGTCGTTCTGACCATTGGAAAGGTAAACCTCGCCGAGCATTTCCATCGCCGCGCTGCTGCCGTCCTTCATTGCCTTCGAGAACGCTTTGACCGCCTCGTCCTGCTCCTCCAGATAGTAGTATGCACAGCCGATATTATAATAATCCTCGGTCGTTTTCGGCTCAATCTTCACTGCCGCTTCGAGGTAACGGTCTCCGTCCGCCTTCATACTGCTCTCCTGATACAGCTCGTAAATGTCAAAGCAGAGCTGATAGCTCTCCTTCGTCTCCACTGCCGCATCAAAATCCACCTTCGCCTGCTCGTAATTCTTCTGCAGGAAGTACGCGCGTCCCCTAAGGAACAGCGCATCGGCATCTGCCTTTTCTTCCTGAATATTGGTGCAGATCTCAATGGCTCCATCCAGATCTCCGGCCTGTACGCAGGTTTCCGCCTCGTAATACATGACATCGCGCGAAAACTCCGCGTCTTTGTGCTTCATGCTCGAAAGACTGCTCTTGAAAGCCTCTTTTGCCTTGTCATACTCCTGGCTTTTCAGATAAGCGATGCCGAGCGACCGGTAGCTCTCCGCCAGTCGGTCGCCTGCCTTTACGGCTCCCTCCAGCATCGCAATCGACGTTACGTAGTCCTTCTGTTCGAGCGCCTCGATGCCCTTTTTATAAAGCTTTGAATTTTTATTTTCACAGCCGCCAAGCACCATTGCCGCCGCCAGAAAAAAGATTACCAGTCTTTTTTTCATTCTGTCACAAGTCCTTCTTTATGCATCACAGAAACAACCTGGTCTACGTATTTTGCACACGTTGCGTCGTCCGGTGCTTCCACCATGACACGGATCACCGGCTCGGTGCCGCTCTCTCTTACGAGGATGCGTCCGTCATCGCCCAGGGCCTCTGCTACGTCTTCTACTGCTTTCTGTACTGCCGGGTTGGCCTTTGCAGCTGCTTTGTTTGCCACGCGGACATTCTTTAAGAGCTGCGGGTAAATCACTACCTCGGCTGTCAGGGTGCTGAGCGGGAGTTTCTTATCTATCAGCACTTCCATCACCATCAGGGAGGTCAGGATTCCGTCACCGGTCGTCGCGTGCTTGCTGAAAATGATGTGGCCGGACTGCTCTCCGCCGAGAGAATAGCCGTTTGCCATCATGTTCTCGCACACGTATTTGTCGCCGACTGCCGTCTTCTCATACCGGATACCGGCGCGGTCACACGCTTTGTAAAGACCGAGGTTTGACATGATCGTGGTCACGATCGTATCTCCGTTTAACTGGCCTTTTTCTTTTAAGTATTTACCGCAGACATACATGATCAGGTCTCCGTCTACCACATTTCCCAGCTCATCGACAGCGATGCAGCGGTCTGCGTCTCCGTCGTAGGCAAATCCGACATCGAGGTGTTTCTCTCTTACATATTTCTGAAGCTCTTCGATGTGGGTGGAACCACAGCCGCAGTTGATGTTTGTTCCGTCCGGCTCGTTGTGGATCACATATGTCTTGGCGCCGATGGCATCAAACACGCTCTTGGCTACGGAAGAGGCACTTCCGTTGGAGCAGTCGAGTCCGACTCTCATGTTTTTAAAGGATTTTGTCGGAATCGAGATCAGGTGTCCAATGTAGCGGTTCCTTCCGGCTGCAAAATCCACGGTACGTCCGATGTCTTCTCTCGTTGCGAACGGGATCTTCGGTGTTCCGTCGTCGATGTAGGCTTCGATCTGCGCTTCGATGTCGGCTTCCAGTTTCTGTCCCAGGCCATTGATGACTTTGATTCCGTTGTCATAGAACGGGTTGTGGCTGGCGGAGATCATAATTCCGCAGTCAAAGTTTTCGGTACGGACAACATAGGAAACGCTCGGGGTGGTCGTTACATGCAGCAGATAAGCGTCTGCTCCCGATGCGGTCAGTCCTGCTACCAGCGAATATTCGAACATGTAGCTGGAGCGTCTGGTGTCTTTTCCAATGACGATCTGTGCTTTGTGGTCTTTTCCGAAATACCATCCGAGGAATCTTCCCACTTTATATGCATGCTCAACCGTCAGATCAATGTTTGCTTCTCCGCGAAATCCATCTGTTCCAAAATATTTACCCATGGTATGCTCCTTTCCCCTTTCGGGCAGAAAGCGTGTCTGAAATTTTTTGCAATCATTCAAACACGCTTTTTCTGGTTATTCACTCAAATAACAAAATATCGTAATTAGTCGTACAGCTTCTCGCTGTATACGCCGTCCGCAATCAGTTTGCGGAATGCTTCTGTTACGGAAGCTTTGTCTTCCTGATACGTTACGCCGAACCACTCTGCGTCGGTCGGAAGAACTTTTACTTCTGCTTTTCCTGCGTGCAGCAGCTCGTCGATGTAGATCGGAAGGAGGTACTCGCCTTTTACATCTCCCTCTTTCTGTGCAGAAAGGAATTCAACAAAGCCTTTCTCCAGAAGATCAATGAACTCCGGCTGCAGTCCCCACATGTTCATGGAAACAAGGGAGTTTTTGTCGATCGGATCAACCGTTCCGTCTTCTTTTTCAACGCCTGCGCCCTCTGCGGTCTTTACGATGTTTTTCGTCTCGTTGACACCAGTCAGATTTCCGTTTTCATCAACGACGCAGACACCTCTTGTAACACCGCCGTTGTCACTTAAGGTGTTTCCAAGCACGAATCCTGCCATGGAGATCGGCATAACTTCATCCACATCATGCTCCTGTACAAGGTAGTCGTGCAGTTTTACGAACGGATCTTTTCCGTAATAGTCATCAGCATTGATAACAGCAAACGGCTCTTTTACAAGACCTTTGCAGGCAAGAACGGCCTGGCCGGTTCCCCACGGTTTGGTACGGCCTTCCGGTTTTGCAAAGCCTGCCGGCAGATCATCGAGCTCCTGGAATGCATATTCCACCTCTGTGATTTTGCTGATGCGGTTGCCGATGACTTCCTTGAAATCTTTCTCCAGATCCTTGCGGATGATGAAGACTACTTTGTTGAAGCCGGCTTCCAGTGCATCGTGGATGGAATAATCCATGATGATCTCCCCGTTTGGTCCTACTGGCTCAAGCTGTTTGATTCCCTTTCCAAATCTGCTGCCGATTCCGGCTGCCATGATCACAAGTGCTGTTTTCTTCATAGCGTTTTCCCTTTCTCTTTTCCCCTTTTTTCTCTTGTTTATTCTATCAACAATCGATCCTGTAGACCAATCGTGATTCGCAGCGTTTATTATTATGCTTCTTCCTGCATGCTGCTCAGCTTTGCGGCCTGATCGGCTGCAATCAGACTGTCGATGATTTCATCCAGATCGCCGTTCATGATGGCGTCCAGTTTGTATAAGGTCAGTTTGATTCTGTGATCCGTCACACGTCCCTGCGGGAAGTTGTACGTACGGATCTTCTCGGAGCGGTCTCCCGTTCCGACCTGGCTCTTTCGAAGCTCGGCCATCTCATCGTGCTGTTTCTGCTGCTCTAAGTCGTACAGACGGGCACGCAGAATCTTCAGTGCCTTGTCCTTATTCTTTAACTGTGATTTCTCATCCTGGCAGGAAATGACGATGCCGCTCGGGAAGTGGGTCAGACGGACTGCTGAGTCGGTCGTATTGACACACTGGCCGCCGTTTCCGGAAGCACGGAATACATCGAATTTGTAATCTTTCGGGTCGATCTGTACTTCGACGTCGTCCACCTCCGGCATGATCGCTACGGTCATGGTTGAGGTATGGATTCTTCCGCCGGACTCGGTTTCCGGCACACGCTGTACGCGGTGCGTGCCGCTCTCGTACTTCATCCGGGAGTACGCGCCTGCTCCGTTGATCAGAAGTGTTGCGTCTTTAAAGCCGCCGATTCCGTTTTCATCGGCGCTGGTCAGCTCTGTTTTCCAGCCGCGGCTCTCTGCGTATTTGATGTACATACGGCAGATTTCTGCGGTAAAGAGTGCCGCCTCGTCTCCGCCGGCACCTGCGCGGAACTCTACGATAACGTTCTTGTCATCGTTCGGGTCTTTCGGCAGAAGCAGGACTTTGAGCTCCTGCTCCAGCTCCTCTACGCGTTTTTTCGCATCGGAGAGTTCTTCTTTCAGCATTTCGCGCATCTCTTCGTCGGATTCCTCCTCGAGAAGCATCAGGCTCTCTTCGATGGTCTGTTTCTGTGTTTTATAGTCCTTATATGCGTCTGCGATCGGCTGGAGTTCTGCCTGCTCCTTCATCAGCTTCTGGAACTTCGCCGCATCGGCAGCGACGTCCGGCTCGCTTAACTGATTCAGTACCTCCTCGAGACGCATGAGGATATCATCAAGTTTATCAAACATAAAATGACTGCTCCTTTTTACTGTTTTCGTCTGTTTATGATGTCATTATGGTGTCAAAATTAAAATTCATTTCTGTCAGGGTTTTTTGTGCCAGATACCGGCCACCACGCGGTCCAGGCCTGCCAGATCTTTCAGAACCTGTACATCGGCAAAGCCGTGGGTTTCCATCAGCTCCCGCACTTCATCTCCCTGATCGTATCCAATTTCAAAACAGAGCTTTCCGCCCTCTTTTAAATAGCTTCCTGCCTGCTCTGTAATCTTCCGGTAAAAGACAAGACCGTCCGCACTGCCGTCGAGTGCCATCCGCGGCTCATGGTCGCGCACCTCCGGCATCAGCGTTTCAATCACATCCGTGCGGATATACGGCGGATTGCTTGCGATCACATCGAAGGTTCCCTCGATGTTTTCAAATAAGTTGCTCTTTACGAACGATGCCCGTCCGCCCGCCTGTGCGCCGTTCTTTTCCGCAACCTGTAAGGCTTTCTCGGAGAGATCCGCGCCGATTCCCGTGCAGTCCTCTCTCGTCACAAGAAGCGATATGAGGATGCATCCCGAACCGGTGCAGAGATCGAGGATCCGTGCATCTTTTGGAAGGCCGCGGAGCGCTTCCTCCACAAGAATCTCGGTGTCCTGCCGCGGAATCAGTACATGCTCATTCACAAAAAACGGAATTCCGTAGAACCACGCCTCTCCGGTCAGCTGCTGCAGCGGAATGTGTTCGCCGCGCTTTCTGACCAGCGCTTCGTACTGCTCCTGCTGTTCTTTTGGCATTTCATCTTCACTGTGTACAAAGTAGGTGCTGTGGCTGATCCCGCAGACATACTCCAGTAAAAGCCATGCGTCCTGCCGGGCTTCCTCCACCCCCTGCTTTTGTAAGTACAGAATAGCGGATTCCAGTGCAGATTTCAAGTTTTTTCTATCGTGCACACTCATCGGTCACGGCTCCTCATGTTCTTTCTTTTCGGTTTTGGCCGGGTACGTATAACCAAAGTTTTCGTTCAGGTACGCTCTCCAGTCAAACACAGCCTCCACAGCGGCGATCGCAACCTCTGCCATCTCGGCATCCGGCTCGCGCGTCGTCAGGTGCTGCAGCATCAGGCCCGGTTTACTGATCAGGTTGACCAGTTTATTGTCACTTTTTCCCGCCAGGCGGATAATTTCATACGAAACGCCCGCGATCACCGGAATGAGAAGCAGGCGGATCACGATTTTCAGCACCGGTGAATCGACCCGGATGAACATGAAAAAGATGATGCTGATGACGATGACGTACATAAGAAAGCTCGTTCCGCAGCGCTTGTGCTCCCGGGAACTCTTTAAGACGTTTTCCACGTTCAGTTCCAGACCGTGCTCAACACAGTTGATGCATTTATGCTCGGCGCCGTGGTACATGAACACGCGCTGAATGTCTTCCATACGGGAAATGGCTGCCAGATAGCCGAGGAACAGTGCCACACGCACAAAGGCCTCTGCCACCGCGGTCAGTGTCGTTCCGGCTCCCGCTTTGTGCAGCAGTTCGGACAGAAAGTACGGCACCATCAGAAAGAGAACGACGGCGATGACAACGGAAAATGTGACGGTTCCGTACATCATCAGCCTGTCTGTCTTTTCTTTTTTCGCTTTCTGCTGCTCCTCTTCCTCTTTCGTCGCCGGCTTTTTCTTTTCCTCCTCCTCGTCCTCATAGAACGAAGCGGAGTACATAAGGGAACTCATGCCGACGATCATCGAATCGGCAAAGCTGAAGACACCGCGCAGAATCGGAACTTTTAAAAGCCCCTTGTGCTTTGTCAGCGGCCTGTGCTGCTCTACTTTAACCTCAATCTCCCCGTCCGGCCGGCGTACTGCGACGGAATAGTGGTCCTTGTTCATCATCATGACGCCTTCCATCACGGCCTGGCCGCCAATATTGGATGATTTCATAATTTACGTTTACCTCCTCAAAGGGGATTTTCTGCATCCGTAACGCAAGAACGGGCTGAGATCTTCCAACCTCAGCCCGTTTTTCATCTTGCTTGATTCAATTCTTATTTCATGCCGTATTTCTTGTTGAACTTCTCGATACGTCCACGAGCTGCAGCAGCTTTCTGCTGGCCAGTGTAGAACGGATGGCATTTAGAACAGATCTCAACATGGATCTCTTTCTTGGTAGAACCTGTTACGAAAGTATTTCCGCAGTTGCAGGTAACAGTTGCCTGATGGTATTCTGGATGGATTCCTTCTCTCATTTTATTCACCTCTTCTTAATATTGTTATCTTCTCAGATTTACTCTGATGATTTCGTATTTCAGGCTGACAAAATCTCATCAACCTTGCACAGCTTTCTCATTGTATCACACAATTTTGAAAATTGCAAGCCTTATACTATTTTTTGTTTCTTTAAAATTTGAATCAGTTCGCCGTTGTTTCTGGTACGGTCAAACATGTTCAGAATATTTTCCACGGCTTCCTCGGATTTCATGCCGTTTAATGCTTTCCGCATATTGTAAACGGCCTCCTGCTCATCTGGTGTCAGAAGCAGATCTTCTCTTCTTGTTCCCGATTTGGCTATGTCGATGGCCGGGAAGACGCGGCGTTCCTGCAGTTTCCGGTCGAGCACGAGTTCCATGTTTCCGGTGCCTTTGAATTCCTCGTAAACGACATCGTCCATCTTGCTTCCGGTGTCCACAAGCGCCGTTGCAAGAATCGTCAGGCTTCCGCCCTCGCGCATGTTTCTGGCCGCGCCGAAGAACCGTTTCGGCATGTAGAGTGCTGCCGGATCGAGACCGCCGGAAAGGGTACGGCCGCTCGGCGGAACGGTCAGGTTGTAAGCTCTGGCGAGACGTGTGATGCTGTCGATGAAGATCGTAACGTCTTTTTTACTTTCCACAAGACGTTTCGCGCGCTCAATGACCATCTCGGACACGCGTTTGTGGTGCTCCGGCTGCTCATCGAAGGTGGAATAGATGACTTCCACATTCGATCCCTGAATCGCTTCTTTAATGTCGGTGACCTCCTCCGGACGCTCGTCGATCAGAAGGATGATCAGATACATCTCCGGGTTGTTCCGCAGGATGGATTTTGCCGCATCCTTCAAAAGCGTCGTTTTTCCGGCTTTCGGCGGGGAGACGATCATGCCTCGCTGGCCTTTTCCGATCGGACTTACAAGATCCACGATCCGCATCGCCATGCTTCCGCCCGGGCGCTCAAGGCGCAGCCGCTCATCCGGGAAGACCGGTGTCATATCTTCGAAATTGCCGCGTCGCATGATCTGGTCGAGCGGCAGATTGTTGACGCTCTTTAAGTATAAAAGGGCGCTGAATTTTTCGGTTGCGGACTTTACTCTCGTGTTTCCGCGGATGATATCTCCCGTTTTCAGTCCGAAACGGCGGATCTGGGACGGAGAAACGTAGACATCGCTGTCGCCCGGCATATAGTTGTCGGAGCGGATAAATCCAAATCCGTCCGGCATGACCTCGAGGATGCCGCAGGCCTCCTGGCCGCTGTCGAGCGTGCTGGTTTCCTGACGCGGTTCCTGTCTCGTCTCTGGTCTTGCTTCCTGACGCAGCGGCTCCTGTCTCATTTCCTGCCCTGCTTCCTGATGCGGCTCCTGTCTTTGCTCTTCCTCACGGTTATTCTGATTATAATTCCGTGGTTCCTGAAATCTACGCTCATTGAAACGCGGTGCTCTTGGACGGTACTCCTGGCGCTCTCCGTTTTCACTGCGCTCTTCCCGGCGGACATACCGCGGTCTCTGGTACGGGCGCGCGGTGCCGTTTTCCGAGGTTTCCCGATTCTGGCGCTCCATACCGTCCTCCCGCTTTTCCTGCGGTTCCTGATTCTGATCCTGTACAGTTTCCGTCTTTTTTTCCTCTTTTAGAACCGTCGGCTCTTCCATGTTTTTCTGGTTTTCTTTCTGATCTTCTTCCAGCATCCGCTCAATCAGCGCTTCTTTCCGCAGGTTGGAAATCCCCTTCATGTTTCTGGATTTTGCCAGCGCTTTCAGCGTGCTCAAAGGCAATGACTCATACTTTTCTCTTGTCATACCATTTTTCCTCTATCTATTCTCTATTTGATTTTCGGTTCTGTTTGGAGTTTTTAAGATATTTGATGCGCGAATATTTTTGCTGCAATTATTTAGAATCTGATTTTTGTCATTTTACTGCTGTGGATTTTTCTGCGGTTAGTGGGACTCGAACCCACACGCCGAAAGGCACAGGAACCTAAATCCTGCACGTCTGCCAATTCCGTCATAACCGCATATTATTTTTTCAAAAAAGAAAAACCCCATAGAAAACCTCCATGGGCGTTTTCTATGGGTTATTTAGTGAAGCATCGGGGATTCGAACCCCGGACAACTTGATTAAAAGTCAAGTGCTCTACCGACTGAGCTAATGCTCCGTATACTTTTGCATCCAACTGGGCTAGCTGGATTCGAACCAGCGAATGCAGCAGTCAAAGTGCTGTGCCTTACCGCTTGGCGATAGCCCAATGTTTCGCCTTGCTGGCAGGGTGGATAAAGGGATTCGAACCCTTGGCCTCCAGAGCCACAATCTGGCGCGCTAACCAACTGCGCTATACCCACCATAATTACGACTTACAGTCTTTTTCACTATTTAATTTTAGTGAAGCGTGCTTGGAGGGATTCGAACCCCCGACCCACGGCTTAGAAGGCCGTTGCTCTATCCAACTGAGCTACAAGCACACAGCTTCTACAAAATTGTAGCAGCAAGCGGGTGATGGGAATCGAACCCACGTATCCAGCTTGGAAGGCTGGTGTTCTACCATTGAACTACACCCGCACGACATCGGGGTGACAGGATTCGAACCTGCGACCTCCTGGTCCCAAACCAGGCGCTCTAGCCAAGCTGAGCCACACCCCGTAAACAAGGTTTCCCGATTTGCGTTTAACCCTTTCGCGCTCGACGCAAGATTTATTATATTACATTGTTTTCGGTTTGTCAACACTTTTTTTCATTTTTTTCAAAATGTTTTTTGTGTTGTTTTGTTCTCACCGGACAACAAAGAGATCTTATCATATCTTTTCTCATCTGTCAACACCTAAATTGTATTTTTTTGACAAACTTTTTAAGAATTAGTCAGAACCTGCTCCGGTACTACCCTGTTTTCTTTGGAATAGTCATGTTAGTTGCGATAATTCATTCGATTTTGGGCTGTTTTCCGCCCTTTTTCGACCCGTTTTTTAATCCAGATACTTGATTTCCACCGAAAGCTCATGCTCTTCATTGATCGTCAGCATGGCATAGCTTGGTTTTCTTCCCATCTGACGCGGATACGTGAGGCTGCCCGGATTGACAATCCAGAGATTTCCACGCTTTTCTGCGACCGGCCGGTGCGTATGGCCGAACAGTACGATATCCACACCCCTGGAAAGCGCCTCCGCATAGATTCCCTCCAGGCCGAGCGATACGCCGTAGTTATGACCGTGTGTGATAAAGGCACGGTAATCATCAATGTTCACCTGAATCTCCGCCGGGAGGTTTGAAAACCAGTCATTATTTCCCATGACCATATAGCACGGGCCGTTTACCTTGGATTTGATCAGGTCATCCATCCCTTCCACGTCACCGCAGTGGATCATGCCGTCGAACTCCTCACGTTCCATGGCCTCCTCAAGGTTATACATCCGTCCATGGGTATCGCTCACTATCAGAAATTTCATACTCATTCTCTTCCCTCTTCTTATTTCAAATATGATGCAATCTGTTCTTTCATCGCCGCCAGTGCTTTTCCTCTGTGGCTGACTGCGTTTTTCTCTTCCGAAGAAAGTTCTGCGGTCGTGCGGCTCATATCCGGCAGATAGAAAATCGGGTCATAGCCAAAACCGTTCTCCCCGCGTTCCTCGTAACCGATTTTTCCCTCGATCGTTCCTTTGGTGGTACAGACTGTTCCATCCGGGAAGGCAGCTGCAATCACACAGACGAATCGTGCCGTTCTTTTTTCCACCGGCACGCCCTCCAGGCGGTCAACGAGGCTCTGATTTTTGATGCGGTAGGACGTATCCTCTCCCATATATCTTGCCGAATAGACACCAGGCTCGCCGTTTAAGGCATCTACTTCCAGACCGGAGTCATCCGCCAGCACGATCGTGTCGCCGTCTGTGCATCCGGCAACGGTCTGTGCTTTGATTTTTGCATTCTCCTCAAAGGTTTTGCCGTTCTCATCGATCTCAACCGAAATGCCGGCTTCTTTCATCGAATAAATTTCCACCGGCAGATCCGCAAGGATTTCACGGATTTCTTTCATTTTGCCGGCGTTTCCTGTTGCAAATACAATTTTTTTCATAACCGTTTTCCTTCTTTCACGCTGAAATAACTTGCGATCATTATACCGTATGTGTGACGCAAACACAAGAACCCTGTCACAAAAAAAGACCCCCGTTTTTATCCGGGAGCCTTTTTTTGTAATCACACATTATTTTGCTTTTTTCTGATTTGCCAGAGTCTTGAATCCATCGACAGCCAGGATCAGCGCCAGGATGACAAGCAGGCCTGCCAGCACGATACGTGCTACGCACCAGCCGATGCCAACGCCTGCGCCAAGGCCCTTGAAGTTTGCGATCAGGGTCTGTACAAGGGATGTGATGGTTACGATCAGCATGAATACCATCGGGAACAGGAACATTTTGTTGTTTTTGCCGACTTTTCCAAGCCAGGTGGCAACAGCAAGAAGTCCGATGGCTGCCAGCAGCTGGTTGGATGCACCGAACAGCGGCCAGATTTTGGAATAACCGGTCAGGCCAAGGCCGATGCCGAGTACTACGGTGATAACGGTTGATACAACCGGATTGGTCAGAACGGCTTTGTAGCCGGTTGCCTCTTTGTAAGTCTGTCCCGGCTCAAGCCAGAACTCCTGGAACATGTATCTTGCCAGACGGGTTGCAGTATCCAGAGAAGTCAGGCAGAATACCGATACAGTCAGAACCAGCAGAGAGTACAGTACGTGGGTCGATCCGCCAAGTCCCGGAATGGTTGCCACCATCTCGGAGATACCGGTTGCAAATACAGCGGTCGGAACAACGGTGGTTCCGTCTGCGTATCTGGACCAGATGTAGCCGACTGCACACAGAGATACGATTGCAAGTGCACACTCAATCAGCATACCGCCGTATGCGATCGGGCGGGCATTTTTCTCATTGTCAAGCTGTTTCGATGTAGTTCCTGAACCAACGAGTGAATGGAATCCGGAAATTGCTCCGCAGGCGATGGTTACGAACAGGGCCGGGAACATAAATCCAAGAGAACTTCCGGTCGGAGCCAGCGTATCTTTGAATCCGGTGAATGCCGGGATATCCAGGGATGCATGGCCCATCAGAGCACTTCCGATGACACCGGCAGCGGCTACGATCATCATGAAGTACAGAAGGAAGGAGCTTAAGTAGTCACGCGGCTGAAGCAGAATCCAGACCGGTGCAACAGAAGCTACGGTGATATAGATACCAACGATTACCATCCATGCTGTCTCGGAGAGATAGATCGGATGGAAGTTTAATCCAACAACAACGCAGACAACGATAGCTGCAACGCCTGCGATGGTGGAAACGCCAAGAGATACATTTCTTCTGTATACCATGAAACCGAACACAACGGCGAGTACGATGAACAGAATGGAAATCATAGCGGTTGTTGCATTTGCAGAACTTGCTGCCACATCGACAGCGCCGCTCTCGGTGTAGGCTGCCTTGAAGGTATTGGCAACGATGGAACCGAAGGCTGCAACAACAAGAATCAGGGTCAGGTAAGCGAAGACGATAAAGAGTTTTTTCGCTTTACTTCCCATGGTGTCTGCGATAACCTCGCCGATGGACTGTCCTTTGTGGCGCAGGGATGCAAACAGTGCGCCGTAATCATGAACGCCTCCAAAGAAGATACCGCCGATGAGTACCCATAAAAGAACCGGAACCCATCCAAAGACAGCGGCCTGAATCGGTCCGTTGATCGGGCCTGCGCCTGCGATGGATGAGAAGTGATGTCCCATTAAGACAGGAGCTTTGGCAGGAACGTAGTCCACACCGTCCTCCTCGGTGAATGCAGGGGTTTTCCGTTTCGGATCAACGCCCCACTGCCCGGCAAGCCATTTTCCGTAGAATACGTATCCGGCGATCAGAATGCCGATTCCGACAACCAGTACAAGAATACTATTCATTTGTTTTTTCCTCCCTCTTTTTGGTAGAATAAATTTATAGATAACTAAGATCGGAACATCTTAGCATATCCCTTTACCAATTCCCAGGCCGCCCGGTTTCCAAACACTTTCTGTTCTGCCGTATCAAAGACGAGCAGCCGCACCTGACAGTAGCCTCTCAAAGAAAACCGGTAATTTTTATAATACTTATATTTTCGGATTTTCTTCTTTACGCTGTCCGCAACCGGTTTGTCCGCAAAAAAAATACCGGTGACCAGCGTGTACATGTGGTCGGTATCCGGTACTTCCTTCCCCTCGCGAACCACCTTTGGCTCTATCCATTCTGTCAGGTCCGTCAGAAATGTTTCGACGTCCTGGTCGTTCAGTTCTTCCACCGCTTTAAAATACGCATGCTCATGACAGCTGATCCTCCACAACTCTGCTTTCTTTGAGAGCACGTATTTTGCGCCGCTCTCGTGGTAGCTTGCACAGGCATCGTATGTATGGCCGTTTACTTCGGACGGCTTTACGATATCGTAGCTCCTCTCGTAGGAATGCAGCAGCCTGTCTCTGATCTCCTGTCCGTTCATGGTTTCCTCCGCTTGATGAAAAAATTTCGCATGAGGACAGTTTAGCACAGTAGTGCAGTGATTTCAAGAAAATATTAAACTTTTCTAAAATTCTTCTTTTAATTTTTGTTATCAAAAAGGAGCAACGCCAAAAATCATTCGGCATTGCTCCTCCATTTGTATTATTTCTGTTCTTTTTCCCGGCGCGGCGGCTTCGGTCCCGCGTACTGGTAAAAGTAGGTTTTCAGCATTCCATTGTAAATTTTACGGTTTTTATCCGCCTTTTTGCCGAGATACCGCTCGGCATCCTCGTAGCTCGTGATCAGATACATCGACCAGGAATCGAGAGCGCGGTACCGCTCTCCTAATGTCTGATACAGGGCCGGAAGATCTTTTTTGTCCTCCAGGCGCTCACCGTACGGCGGGTTGGTAATCAGAAAACCGTATTTTTTCGGGTGCGACAGCTCGGCAACCGGACGCTGCTGGAAATGGATCAGGTGATCCACACCGGCCAGCTTTGCGTTCTCTCTGGCACTCTTGATGACATCTCCGTCGATATCAAAGCCCTGAATATCTGTCTCAATATCGTTCCGGATCCGGTAGCGTGCATCCTCCGCCGCATC
The DNA here is from genome assembly GCF_003460565.1 of Blautia sp. AF32-4BH. NCBI lineage: Bacteria > Bacillati > Bacillota > Clostridia > Lachnospirales > Lachnospiraceae > Blautia > Blautia sp. AF32-4BH. The sequence goes on from NZ_QTVL01000002.1 coordinate 156,830, forward strand.
CATCCAGCATTTTTTCGGCACGAGGTGCGTCCACTGCTCCGCAAGGAAAGAACGGTTGAGACCCGGTGCAATATCGGCCGCCATCATGGCCGCCTCGATCGGGAACGTACCGCTTCCGCAGAACGGATCGACAAGAATCCGGTCACCCTTCCACGGAGTCAGCATGATAAGTGCTGCGGCAAGGGTCTCGGTGATCGGCGCTTTCGCGGTCAGCTTGCGGTAGCCTCTCTTATGAAGGGAAACGCCGGAGGTATCGAGTCCGATCGTAACCTCGTCTTTTAAAATCGAAACACGGATCGGGTACTGTGCACCGTCCTCCGGGAACCACTCCATGTGGTAGACCTGTTTCAATCGCTCGACAATCGCTTTTTTCATAATCGACTGGATATCGGACGGGCTGAAGAGCTTACTCTTGATGGAGTTTGCCTTCGTTACCCAGAACTTTCCGTTTTTCGGGATAAATTTCTCCCACGGGAGCGCTTTTGTCGCTTCAAAGAGTTCATCGTACGTTTCGGCGTGGACCTGTCCTACTTTGAGCAGGATACGCTCGGTCGTGCGAAGGAACAGGTTGGCGTAGGCGATTCCCTCTGCATCTGCAAGAAACGTTACTTTTCCATCCTCCACGCGCTCGATTTCGTAGCCGAGGTCGAGGATTTCACGTTTCATCACCGCCTCCAGGCCGAAGTGGCACGGGGCGATCAGTTCATATAATTCCATACTCTCCCGTCCCCTCTTATAATGTGAGCTGTTTTACGACGGTGCCGTCAAAGCCTTTGATCGTAAATACGCCGTCCTCGAGGATTGCATAGGTCGGGATATTGCCCTCTTTCGGCAGAGATACAGAACCCGGGTTCAGAAAGGTGTGTGCGCCTTTTTTCTCGGCACGCAGGACGTGGGTATGGCCGTACAGGAAGATATCTCCATCCATCAGCGGCGGCAGATTCTGCTCATTGTAGATGTGGCCATGGCTCATATAGAAGGTATGGCCTCCCTCGATCAGGATGCCGTAATCTGCCAGCACCGGGAACTCCAGTACCATCTGATCTACTTCTGCGTCGCAGTTTCCGCGCACGTTGGTGAGGTACTGTTTTTTCTCATTCAGCATGGCGATGACCTGTTTCGGTGCGTATTCTTTTGGAAGATCGTTTCTCGGGCCGTGATAGAGAAGGTCGCCTAACAGAAACAGGCGGCTTGCGCCCTCTGCCTCGAAGGCTTCCAGCATTTTTCTGCAGTAATAGGCAGAACCGTGAATATCAGATGCAAACATGTATTTCATATCGTGATCTCTCTTTCGTTTTGTGGTTTGGTTTTGTATTGTTTTCTGTTTCATCTTACCGTATCTTTTCCCGCTTGACAAGAAGAAATGTTGGATTGCCGCCCCCTTACAGCTCTTCTCCCGCCACCAGATATCGTCCGCGGTATGCATGCATTCCGCCGATGACCGTTTTGACCTCGTATCCGTTCTCCGCCAGCCGCTTTCCCTCCGCCATGCTCGCGGCACCCCGCTCACAGCAGATCACAAGAATTTTGTCCCGCGGCAGACAGACCCGTTCGAGCAGATGGTCATAGGGAAGATTCACCGCTCCTTTCACATGCCCTTTTTCGTATTCCCGCCGGCTCCGCACATCGATGATCATCGCCCACGGTTTTCCCACGTACCAGTCCAGCTGGTCTGCCGCCAGCAGTGTCATGCCTGCCATATCCTGGTCCCCCTCTCCGGATCTGACTTTCTCTCCTGTTTTATATGTATGCAGAAACCGGCGGCAGAGTCCGTATGGGACCCTCCGCCGGCTTTTTCTGCCGGAATCCCAAGGTTTACTTAGTATTTTTCATACTCATCCTTCTCGTCCTGCTCCCGGTTCTGCTGACCGTAGGATGACATCTCACGGTCTTTCACATGATTGCAGTCTCTGCTGTTCTTCTGGTTTTTGCTGTATTCGCTTTTCTCGTATCCGTTTTTGCTGTACTCGTTTTTGCTGTATTCATTTTTGCTGTTTCTGGTCATAATCTTGTTTCCTCCTGAATGTTTTTTTGTCCTGCGACATCCTTTAGTATCGCTTTTTCCGCGCAGATTATGCATCCAGAACCCTGTTTTTCCACGGTATCTGTTCCAAAGTGGGGAATGCAAGCCCAAAAATACAGTGTTTTTCCTGCTTTCGGACCACTGCTTTCCAAATTGTGGTAATTTTTTCCAACTTTTGAATTTCGATGTTGCTTTTTCCCGTTATCTGTATTATAATCAATTTTGTAAAAGAATTTACCCTTCATAAATTTTTTTACAATTAATAACCCCTTATTAATTATTTATACTCCCCTTGAAAGACCGGTAGCTCCCCTGCCGGTCTTTCTTTTTGCAATTATTCAGAGCCATGCAAAATTTCAAGAAGAACTGTGAGTCATGCTCGCATGAACGAACAGTTCTTCTTGAAATTTTATATGGCGAGAAGCCACATCGAGATGCAGCGTAGCGGAATCGAGATGTGGCTCTGAATAATTGCAAAAAGAAAGTCTGCATCAGCAGACTTTCCTCCTTTTTCCCGTTCTGTATATATGATTAGAATTCTACTTTTTCACCTTTTGCCGCTTTTGCTACGGTTCCTGCGAGGACGATCAACGCCATGAGGTTTGGAATTACCATCAGGCCGTTAAAGAGGTCTGACAGGTTCCATACGAGATCTACTTTCAGCAGAGAGCCGAGGAAAACGAACACAACGACGATCAGCGAGAACGGAACGACTGCTTTCTTTCCGAACAGATACTGTACGTTCTGTCTTGCGAAGAAGTACCATCCGACGATGGTCGAGAATGCAAAGAACAGAAGACAGATCGCTACGAACGCCGGTCCAAAGCCTTTGAGGCCGGTTCGGAATGCCGCCTGTGCGACCGGGGTTCCTACAACACCGGTACTCATCATCTCTTCCAGAACGCCGGAAGAAAGAATAACGAGAGCGGTCATGGTCAGGACAACGAAGGTATCAATAAAGACACCGATCATCGCTACTTCACCCTGATCCTCCGGGTTCTCGACATCGGCAATCGCATGGGCATGCGGGGTGGAACCCATACCGGCTTCATTAGAGAAGAGGCCTCGGGCAACACCGTAACGCATGGCTTTCCGCACGGTAATACCGGCTGCTGCACCAAATACAGCGTCCGGACGGAATGCACAGATAAAGATCGAAGCAATCGCTGACGGCACATGCTGGATGTTGATCAGAATAACAACAAGGGCTCCGACAAGATACAGTGCTGCCATCACCGGAACAACTTTTTCGGTGAAGGATGCGATACGGGAGATACCTCCGATGAAAATGAATGCGGCGAGAACGGCTACAATCACACCCATCACCCATTTCGGTACGGAAAATGCGGTGTAGAACGCATCACTGATGGAGTTCGACTGTACCATATTTCCCATAAAGCCAAGTGCCAGGATAACAGCTACGGCAAAGAAGCCTGCCAGCGCTTTTCCAAACGTTCCCTTGAACGCGTGGGTGATGTAGTAAACCGGTCCTCCGATGACCTCTCCACTCTCATCGCGGCGTTTTGAGATCTGTGCGAGATACGCCTCACCGTAGATCGTTGCCATGCCGAAGAACGCAGCAAGCCACATCCAGAAGATGGCTCCCGGGCCGCCGGATACGAGTGCGGTCGCACATCCTGCGATGTTTCCGGTTCCGACCTGTGCGGCGATCGCTGTTGCAAGCGCCTGGAAGGAAGTCATGCCGTCTTTTCCGGCCTTCTTACCCTTTAACGAGAAACCTCCGAAGACGCGGTTCCACGCGGTCTTAAACTTTCTTACCTGTACAAAGCGGGTCCGAACAGAGAAATAAACTCCCGTACCTACCAGCAGAAACAGCAGTACGCTGTTCCAGAGCACATCACTGATCTGCGCAATTGCCTGATTCAATGCATCCATTTTCTTTTCTCCCTTTCCATTCGACGTATGGTCTGAACGATGTGGATCACACATCCGCACCGTTTTGAGAAAAAAAATACCATCTCCTGCGGAATTTTTCCTGCAGAACATGGCTCTGATTGAAAAATACAGCAAAAAACCGCGCTTCCGGAATTTTTTCGTTTCTGCGCACCGCTTTTTTTGTTCCGCGGCTGTTTTTCTTCTGTATCTTTTTTGACTCTGTCCTTTTGCCTGAGAGATTCTGCATCGCTGCATTGCACCTTCGGCACTCTTTTCAAGAGCTTCTCCAGAGACCACTCCGTTTTTAGTCCTCGCCGTCTCCCGTCCGTTCTTGTTTTAAGAAGAGAACCAGCACCTGAAAGTTTTACTTCTTCGGTCGTGCACCTTTCGAAAATTAAATTTCCAAAGGCTCTCCGCACATTTTCTAAAAACTTCTACGTCTTTTTTTATTTTTGTAAAACTATAGCACCTGTGATAGGATTCGTCAATACCCCATGCCGTATTTTTTTCAGAATATTGCAAAAACATATAAAAAATCAGCAGATCTGAGCGCGCACGCCTCAAAATCGCATGCGCGGCACAGATCTGCTGTTCTCTTTTCCAAATATCTTTTATGACGCCTGGAACTGGCTGTTGTACAGATTGTAGTAGAAGCCTTTCTTCTCAAGAAGCTCCTCATGGCGTCCCTGCTCGATGATCTTTCCGTCTTTCATGACGAGGATCAGCGAAGCGTTGCGGATCGTGGACAGACGGTGGGCAACGACGAAACTCGTTCTGCCCTGCATCAGCTTGTCAAACGCCTCCTGAACCTGCAGTTCGGTACGGGTATCGATGCTGGAGGTCGCCTCGTCGAGGATCAGCATCGGCGGCAGGCAGAGCATGACACGGGTGATACAGAGAAGCTGTTTCTGCCCCTGGCTGATGCTGTCTTCGCTGAGAACCGTGTCAAGTCCCTTCGGCAGACGCTTAATAAACTCCCAGCTGTGTGCCTCTTTGGCCGCATTGATGATCTCCTCTTCCGTCGCATCCGGCTTTCCGAAGCTGATGTTGTCGCGCACGGTTCCCTGTTTGATCCAGGTATCCTGCAGCACCATACCAAAGCAGCTGCGGAGCGCATGGCGGGACAGTTCGTCGATCGGCTTTCCGTCGATGCAGATCTTTCCGGCATCGACATCATAGAAGCGCATCAGCAGGTTGATAAACGTCGTCTTTCCGCATCCGGTCGGGCCGACAATGGCAACACGCATGCCCGGCTGTACGTCAAGATTAAAGTTCTCGATCAGTTTTTTCTCTTTGTCATAACTAAATGCTACATCATCGATCGTCACATTTCCCGTCACGGTATCGATCGTTCCGGCCGGGTCTGCACTCTCCTCTTTCTCTTCCAGAAGAGCAAAGATACGGCCTGCGCAGGCAAGCGCGTTCTGCATCTCAGTGATAACGGAACTGATATCATTGAACGGTTTCATATACTGGTTTGCGTACGACAGCAGAACAGAAAGTCCGCCGACGGTCAGCGCGCCGCCCGGGATCATGAAAGCTCCCACAAGGGCAACACCGGCATAGATCACGTTGTTGACAAAACGGGTGGACGGGTTCGTTAAGGAACTGTAGAACACGGCCTGCTGGCTGTATTTCTGCAGATCTTTGTTGATCTCTGCAAAACGCTCGGAAGCTTTTTCCTCATAGCCGAACGCTTTGACTACTTTCTGGTTTCCGATCATCTCATCGATGAGTGCGGTCTGTTTTCCTCTCGTCTCACTCTGTTTCTGGAACATTTTGAACGAGCGGCCGGAAATAAATTTTGCCACGAAGAAGCTCAGAGGTGTCAGGCAGATCACAAGAAGGGTGATCCATACGTTCTTCGAGAACATGAAAAACAGTGTCACAATAATGGTTACGATGCCGGAGAACAGCTGTGTAAAGCCAAGCAGAAGACCGTCCGATAAGATATCGGTATCTGCGATAACACGGCTTACGATGTCTCCGGAGCTGTGCTGATCCAGATAGGACAGCGGCAGCACCTGGATATGACGGATCGCCTGGGAACGAAGGTCGCGCACGATGCGGTACGTCATACGGTTGTTGATCAGGTTCATGATCCATGCGGAAAGTGCGGAAACGAGGGTAAAGAATACGATTCGTTTCAGATAGAACCACATCTCCGGGAAATTGACCTGGTGGGCTGCAACGACCTCATCGATCGCATCGCCGAACAGGATCGGAATATAAAGCTGTAAAATAACGGTAACCGCAGCCAGGACAATACTAAGGCCTAAGAAAATTTTATAATTTCCGATAAACGCCATCAGCTTTTTCATGACCTGCATGCCGCTTTTTCCGGACTTGTTTTCTGTCTTTTTCATGCGATCACCCCGCTTTCGTTGTTATAAGCTGCACGCTCTTCCGGGAACTGGGAGAAGTAAATCTCGCGGTAAACCTCGCAGGTTTTCATCAGCTCGTCGTGTGTGCCGTTTCCTTCGAGCGTACCATTTCCAAGAACGAGGATCTGGTCTGCCTGACGGATGCCGGCGATTCGCTGGGATACGAGGAAGGTTGTCGTGTTTCCTTCGAGATTGTGGACGGCTTTGCGGAGTTTTGCATCCGTTGCAAAGTCAAGCGCACTCGAGCTGTCGTCCAGAATCAGGATTTCCGGTTTTTTTACCAGCGCACGCGCAATAGAAAGACGCTGTTTCTGTCCGCCGGAGAGGTTCTTTCCATTCTGCTCCAGCATAAAATCGAGCTGATCCTGTTTGCCTTCTACGACTTCTTTCGCCTGGGCTGTGGTGAGCGCCTCCCAGATTTCTGCATCGGTGGCGTCCTCTTTGCCCCACTTCATATTGTCGCGGATGCTGCCTTTAAAGAGCACTGCTCTCTGCTGAACAACACCGACTTTATTGCAGAGCTCTTCTTTCGTGTAATTCTTTACATTCTCGCCGTCTACCATGACGTCACCGCTGGTCGCATCGTAGAAACGGGAAATCAGGCTGACCAGCGTCGATTTTCCGCTTCCGGTACCGCCGATGATTCCGATGGTCTGTCCGCGTTTTGCGGTAAAGCTGATATCCGATAAGCTCTCTGCGCCGGCTCCTGCATAGGTGAAGCTGACATTTTTAAATGTAACAGCTGCATCGCCAGTTACTTTCTTTGCAGCGCCGCCTTTTGCCGGGTAGTTCATGGTTGTCGGAACCGCCAGTACGCCGGAGACACGCTCTGCACAGGCAACGGATTTGTTTAAGGTGATGATGAGCGATGCCAGTTTGATCAGTTCCACGATGATCTGCAGCATGTAGTTGTAAAGTGCGACAACCTGTCCCTGCTGCATACTGCCGATGTTAACCTGAAGGCCTGCCTGCCAGATCAGGACAACGGCTGCGATGTTGATGAGGACATAGGTCAGCGGATTTAACAGTGCGGAAATTTTTCCGACAAACTCGTTCAGACAAGTCAGCTCATCGTTGCTCTTTTCGAAATCGGCAACAGACTGCTCCTCACGGCAGAACGCACGGATGACACGGACACCGTTCAGATTTTCTCTTGTCATTCCGGTGACGCGGTCGAGTGCCGCCTGTACCTTTTTGAACAGCGGGATGCTGACCAGCATAATGCCGAATACAGCAACGAACAGGATCGGAATAGTAACCAGGAATACGATGGCACATTTTACGTTGACGGTAAATGCCATCACAACGGAACCGAATACGATAAACGGACTCCGCAGCAGCAGACGCAGACCCATGTTGATTCCGTTCTGCACCTGGTTGATATCGTTGATCAGACGGGTGATCAGCGTATCGGTTCCAATGGTATCCAGCTCCGTAAAGGACAGAGCCTGGATGTGGTCAAAGACCGCCTGGCGAAGCTCGGTTGCACAGCCGACGCTCGCTTTTGCCGCGAAATACTGCGCGGTGAAGCTGCAGCAAAGTCCGACTGCCGCCATCAGAACGAGGATTCCAAAACGGCTGACGATGTACGGACGGTTATTGCCTGCGATACCCACATCGATGATCTGGGCAACAACCATCGGCACCAGAAGGTCGAAGACAACTTCCAGAAGCTTGAACAAAGGAGCGATGATGCTCTCTTTTTTGTAGTGCTTCAAGTAGACTCCAAGACTTTTCATCTTCTTTTTCACTCTCCATTTCTTTGTTTCTTGACATTGACAGTATAATCTCATATGATTAATACGAATAGTATTGTTTTTATAGCTTAGTGATACAATTTTAATATCATAGATAATTTCACGAAAGGAAGTCTCTTATGGAACTGCGCCAGCTTGAATATTTCCGCGTCATCGCCGAAACCGAAAGCATTCACGAGGCCGCCCGCCGCCTCAATATGTCCCAGCCGCCGCTCAGTTATCAGTTAAAGCAGCTGGAAGCCGAACTGAATGTCACTTTATTTGAACGCACCCGCCAGGGCGTCCGCCTGACCGAAGCCGGAAAACTGCTGTACGACCGCTCCGCCAACCTGCTCGAGTACGTGAAATCGACGGAGCTTGAGGTCGCAAAGGTCGGCAAAAAGCGGGTTCTGCGCCTCGGCATCACACCGACCACCGTTGCGACGATCATGCCGTGCGTCTCGCTTTTTTCCCGCCGCAATCCCGATGTCAACTTCGAGGTGCACGACGGCATCACCTACACGCTGTACCGCTATCTGATGGACGGCATCATCGACATTTCCATCGCCCGCACGCCGCTGCGGCTCGACGATGTCGACTATAAAATTTTAAGCTCTGAACCTATGATTGCCGTTTCTTCAAAAGATATGCTTCCCGAGAAGAACGGATCGCTAAAGCTCTCGGATCTTTTGAATATTCCGCTCATCATCTACCGCCGGTATGAGGCGCTCATCATGGATGCGTTCCACTCGCGCGGCATGGAGCCCGATCTTTTCTGCGTCTGCGACGATCCCCGCGGCGCGATGCTCTGGGCAAAGGAAGGCCTTGCCACTGCCATTTTCCCGCAGTCCATGAGCTCTCTCTGCCAGGGACTCCGCATCCAGCCGCTCGCAGAAAGCGACCTGGAAACGCAGATCGCCGTGATCTGGAAAAAGGGGCGGAAACTCTCTCCGCTTCTGCAGGACTTTGTCGATGCCTGCATGGAGAGCATATTATAATAGAAGAAGTCCGCTGCGCCGGTCTCTTTTTCAGGGATCAGCGCAGCGGACTTCCTTTTTTTATTTCTCATTCTTTTTACTGCACAAACAGCAGCGCGATATTCAGCAGTGTCACAATCACCGCAATCGCAAACAGGGCAATTTTCAGCCGCAGACTGTTCGCGTATTTTCCCATGACTTTTTTCGAGGACGTCAGATAAATCTGCGTAAATACCGTAATCGGGAGCTGCATTCCAAGGAACATCTGTGAATAGAGAAGGCCCTGGAACGGGGAATCAATCAGAAGAATGACCGCTGCGGCCGGGATCATGGTAAGAAGGATTCCCCAGCGTGTCTCCTTACTCTTGATCTCATACGGCTTGTTAAAAATCCCCGAAAAAATCGTTCCGCCCGCCATTCCCGCGGTGATGCTCGATGAAATTCCGGCGAGCAGAAGCGCTGCTGCAAAAATCACCGATGCGGCATTTCCAAGGAGCGGTGTCAGCATCTTTCCCGCCGTTGCGAGATCATCCACCTGCTTTGCATTCTGCGGCTGGAAAAACGTTGCGGCCGCCATCAGGATCATTGCACTGTTGATGGCCCATCCGATGATCATGGAAAACAGGGTGTCTTTGAACTCATACTTTAACTGGCGCGCAATCACCTCATCATCCTCAAGATTCCACTGGCGGCTCTGAATAATTTCCGAGTGGAGAAACAGGTTGTGCGGCATGACGACCGCACCGAGGACGCTTAAGATGACCGGAATTGAGTGCTCTGGAAACGACGGTTTTACCCAGCCGACAGCCGCCTGCGCCCAGTCGATATCGGCGATCCAGACCTCAAAGAGGAACGAAAAGCCGATCAGCGAGACAAACACAATGATCAGTTTTTCAATCCGTTTGTAAGCACTTGTAAACTCACAGATCAGAACCAGCACGAGAATCATCATGCTGCCGAGCTTGATCGGAATGCCGAACAGCATCTGGAGCGCAATCGCACCGCCGAGGATCTCCGCCATTGCGGTCGCCACCGCTGCCATCATCGCCGTCGCAAGAATCGTGTTTTTCAGCCACGCAGGCAGATAGAGGCTCGCCGCCTCCGAGAGGCACTTTCCCGTGGCAATGCCGAGATGCGCCGCATTGTGCTGCAGAAAAATCAGCATGATCGTGGACAGGGTAACCATCCACAGAAGCTCGTAGCCGTAACCCGATCCGGCGGCAATGTTGGATGCCCAGTTTCCCGGGTCGATAAAACCGACCGTGACAAAAAGTCCCGGACCGAGATAGCGGAGAAAATTCATGCCCGCCGTCTCTTTTCGTTTTCGATTTTGTTTCATATTCTTTCCTTTCTGACAATTTGATACGGAACCGGCCCATCCAGGACCGGCAGAAATCATTTTGTTGTGGTTTTGGTTGCTTTAGTTAGTTGTAACTAACTGCATTGTACATGGGATTTTTCAAAAAGTCAAATCCTGTTTTCTCTTTCTTGTGCTTTATCGTCCGCTGTGCTACAATAAAACTGCTTATTTTGAACTAAAAGGAGAATTTTTATCATGATACGACTTGCCGTCCCGGAGGATTTTACTTCGATCATGTCAATCTATGCGTACGCCCGCTCTTTTATGCAGGAAACCGGAAATCCGAATCAGTGGGGAAACCATTTTCCGCCGGAGGAGCTGATTCACAACAGAATCCGTGACAAACAGCTTTTTGTCCTGGAAGAAAACGGCACGCTGCACGGCGCGTTTGCCTTCATCATCGGTGAGGATCCGACGTATCTGCAGATCGACGACGGCTCCTGGCTCTCCGATGCGCCGTATGGCACGATCCACCAGGTTGCCTCAGACGGAACAATCCACGGATTTTTCTCCCAGATCGTCGATTACTGCTGGACACAGATCCCGCACCTGCGCGTCGATACGCATACGGACAATCAAATCATGCAGCATCTGATCCAGAAAAACGGATTTGAACGGCGCGGCATTATCTACGTACTGAACCACTCTCCGCGGATTGCATTTGAGCGCGTAAAATAAAACACCAAACGAAAACACCGGATCGTCACCGCTTCGCAGACTTTTCAGCCGCGGAATCACCGTTGGATCCAGGTAATATAAGGATCCGACGACCTGTCCCATCATCCCCTTTTTCGATCTTTCGTGTGTCATTTTTTTTACCAACCTTATATCTTCTTACCCTCCAATATACACTTGCCCGTACCGAAATGCAAAGAAAATCCGCTTTTTCCCCTCTGTTTCTGCACATTCCTTTGTGCAGAATACAGATGCAGAAAAAACGGATTTTCTTTTGCATTTTTCTTTATGCGTGGATTCCTCTGTTCTCGTCTCCGGTCTCGTTTACGCCGAATTCGTAATCGTTGCCCGGCAGAATCATGTTCAGCAGGATTCCTGCGATGGCTGCAATGGCAAGTGCAGTCAGGGTGACGGTCGTTCCGCCGATCGTAAAGGAGAGACCGTTGCTGAAGCCCAGTCCGCAGACAAAGATGACGCCCGCAATAATCAGGTTTCTTGATTTCGTCAGGTCTACCTTGTTCTCAACCACGTTGCGCACACCGATGGCAGAAATCATACCGTACAGCATGAAGCTGACGCCTCCGATGATGGAGGACGGCATGGTGCTGATGAGTGCCGATACCTTCGGAATGAAGCTGACGATAATCGCAAAGACTGCGGCAATACGGATGACTCTCGGGTCATGTACGCGGCTCAATTCCAGAACGCCGGTGTTCTCGCCGTACGTCGTGTTGGCCGGTCCGCCGATGAAACCTGCCATTGCGGTTGCAAGACCATCACCGAGCAGGGTTCTATGCAGACCCGGATCAGAAAGGAAGTTCTCTCCTACGGTTGCAGAGATCGCCGACATATCACCGACATGCTCCATCATGGTCGCGATCGCGATCGGTGCCATGATCATAATGCTGGTCAGATCGAATTTGCAGAGCTGCAGCGGCGGAAGTCCGACGATGCCTGCCTGTGCAACCGGCGCAAAGTTGATGATCACGGATCCGTCCGGATTTTTGATGCCGAGTGCATTCAGGACAACTGCCACAGCGTAGGCAATCACAACGCCCATCAGAATCGGAATGATTTTGAGCATTCCTTTTCCCCAGATGTTGAAAATGATGATGACTGCCAGCGCAACCAGTGCCAGGAACCAGTTCGTCGAAGCATTATTAATGGCGGAACCAGCAAGGCTGAGGCCAATGCAGATGATAACCGGACCTGTGACAACCGGCGGCAGGTAGCGCATCACGCGTTTGACACCGACCATGCGGATGATCAAGGCAAAAATCAGGTACAGAAGACCTGCTACCACAATACCTCCGCAGGCATAGGCTGCCTTGTCGTTGACACTCATGCTGGCATATTTTCCGGTATTCAGGTTTGCAACAGCGGCGAAACCGCTTAAGAATGCAAACGAAGAACCAAGAAATGCCGGTACTTTAAATTTCGCGCACAGATGAAACAGCAGGGTTCCAAAGCCGGCGCAGAACAGTGTGACGGATACGGTAAGACCGCGGGACGGTCCCTCGCCGCATGCGTCTACAAAGTAGCTGTTTACCAGAATCGGCACCAGAATGGTTGCACCGAACATGGCAAACATGTGCTGCAATCCGAGAATCAGCATTTTAGGAATACCGAGCTTTCTCGCATCGCGGATGACTCCATTAGACTCGTTCATACGTCTCTCCCTCTCTTTTGTTTTTCCTTCCCATTATAGGCGTTATGTCGTTCAAACACAAGCGAAAGATTGCGGGCCTCTCAATTTTCAAACGGGCGGACACGTAAAGTAACTCCTAAGGTATCACAGATCTCCTGACACTTCTGAATTTTCTCCTCTGGCATGACTTTCTCGACAACCGTCATCACAACATTCGGCACATACTGTTTGGAAAGAACCGCAAACTCCTTGATCGCCTCGTACGACTGGATGCCGAATTTCGACCGCGTGAGCTCCAGAAATTCCTTTTCATCCGGCGCGTTTAAGGAAATCGAGACGGTATCAAATCTTCCCTTTAATTCCGGGGTGACATCTCTTCCATAGATCAGGTTGGCAAGACCGATCGTATTCAGACGCACTTTCAGGTTCGGATACGTTTCTTTTAAGGAATCGATCACCCGACAGACATCCTCAAGCCGCTCAAGCGGTTCTCCGAAGCCGCAGAAGACCAGTTCATTGATCACGTTCAGATCGTACTGTGCGAACAGCTCCAGCATCGTCTCAACGGATGGCTCGCCCTCTTTTAACCACAGTGTATTTCCCTCCTGCTGCTGTTTCGTCTGGCGCAGACAGAACACACAGCTGCACGGGCATTTGTTTGTCATGTTGACATAGACATTTTTTCCGGTAAGATCGCCGCTCTTTGCAAGGTCGAGATACCCTTCCTCGCCGACGGCTCCGGTTACAGTATATAAATACATTACGCTTCCTCCGTTAAGTCCTTCATAAACATTTCAAAGCAGAGTCCCCAGTAGCTCGGCACTTCGTTTTCTTCGCAGTAGCGGATGCATTTCGATACGTAATCCGCCGCCTTTTTCACCGACTCGTACAGGCTGTGGCCGTTCAGATACATGCCTGCGATAATTGCCGCAATGACATCTCCCGTACCGCTCCGGTCGCCGCCGATGCGGTCTACCATGACAATCTGGAAGTCTTCGCCTTTGTTATAGATAAAGTTGGCAATCTGCGTCTGGTTAAAGTGGATGCCCGTCACAACAATATGTTTCGGTCCCCGCTCCGCCAGTTTTCCGCACATCTCTTTCAGCTCCTCAATCGAAGCCCCGTTCTCAGGATACGGCGCATCGAGCAGTGTGCAGAGCTCCGTCAGGTTCGGCGTGATGATATCCGCGTAGTGAACCAGTTCTTTCATCTTTTCGCACATCTCTTTCGTGTACGTCCGATACAGCTTCCCATAGTCTCCCATGACCGGATCGACGATGACAAAGTTGCGGTCCGTCTTAAAATGGCGGATAAAATCAAGCACGATATCCACCTGCTGTTCCGATCCTAAGAAGCCGGTCGAGATCGCATCGAAATCGAGCTTCAGATCCTTATAGGTCTGAATGTAATCCTTCATCCGGTCAGTATAATCATCAAAGTAATACGTCGGAAACTGCGTGTGTGCTGAGAGAATTGCGGTCGGAACTGCCACCGCCTGAATCTTCAGCGCCGACACGATCGGCGCCATCACAGCCGTCGAGCACCGTCCAAAGCCTGTCAGATCGTTAATCAGCGCTATTTTTTTCTGTTTTTCCATGTTGTTCTCCTCTTTTTTTCAGGATGCCTCCGCATCTGTTTCATGTCTATTTTTGCACACTCGCGTCTTATTTACAAGTTTTTTTCCGGACAAAAAGAAAAGGGGCTGTCGGGAAATAGACCGCCCCATATGTAAAATGATCGGATAACTGAATTTTGTCTTTTTTCTGATTCATTTCTGCTCTCTCTTTAAAGTTTTTCCGTCTCCTCGCGCAGCGCTGCCGTCAGATTTCTTGTCATCTCAAGATAGCTGTTCAGCTCTTCTGCCGAGAGTTTTCCATATGCACGGATCTCCGCCCCGCGCAGCCGGTCCGTCGTATTTTTCTCCAGTTCCCGTCCGGCATCCGTCAGCAGAATCCTCTTTTTGTTCCGCGTTCCCGGGATGAGCTCGAGCTCCACAAGGCCCTATATCACAGAAAATTCCGCCTGTGCCTTCCACGCCCTCGAACACGCCGCTTCCCACAACCGGGAATGCATCATAGTCCTGCAGGCTCTCCGTCTCTTCTACGGTCAGCCCCGCAAGCGCATTGTAGTGCACCGGCAGTGTCTCGCCGAACGGAACGTTGTTGTCCGCATCTTTCACGGCGTGGCGGTACGTCACGATTACGGTTCCGCCGGATCGAGCAGAATGCTCTGGCGCTGGATACGGAACGATGCCAGGGAATCGTAATCGTACACGATCGCCTCCTCGTTCTTCACCGGAACCTCCATCGCCTCTTCGTATTTTTTCATATCACGGAAGAAACTCTGTATGTCTTACCAGTCCCTGATCGTCAATGCCGAACGCATAGCTGTTGGATCTGGTCTGCAGCAGGAAAATATTTTCGGAATGATTGATCACAATATCCATTTTCGCTTTCCCCATTTCTCTATCTTGTATCTTTCCTTTTTTCAACAGTACAAATTTATCATATGTTAAAAGTCAAAATATTTTACTTTTTATTTTAGTAAAATTTACTACCTGCTTTTGTGAAAAATGCACAAAAAGAGGAATCTCCATCTATGCAGACTGGAAATGCCTCTTTTTTGTTCTCTTGTTTCCTTTTTTTCTTCAGCTCAGGAAGTTTTCAATAATGACGTTTTCCGCCTCCGCTTCCGTCATGCCGAGCGTTCTGAGTTTCAACAGCTGCTCGTCATTGATCCGTCCGATCGCCGCCTCGTGGATGATTGCCGCATCCACATGCTTTGCCTGGATCTCCGGAATAGATCCGACCTGGGCGTGATCCATGATGATAGAATCGCACTGGATATGGGCGTGGCATTTGTTTTTGCCGACTGCCTTCGGATGGAAGACCTGGGAGGAATTGCCCTTTCCGACAGAACGTGAAATAATCTGTGCGGAAGAACCGCTTCCGTTCATACATACTTCAATATCCGACTCTGCCTTCTGGTCACCGTCTGTCATCAGACGTTCGAGCACGAACAGTTTGGAGTTTGCATCCATCACAACATTCGTCGTACGAATTGTTGAGTCAACGCCCTT
Source organism: Blautia sp. AF32-4BH (assembly GCF_003460565.1). Lineage (NCBI taxonomy): Bacteria > Bacillati > Bacillota > Clostridia > Lachnospirales > Lachnospiraceae > Blautia > Blautia sp. AF32-4BH. The sequence continues at coordinate 172,608 of NZ_QTVL01000002.1, forward strand.
AATCTGTACGGTATCCAGCGTAAAAACGGAATTTTCTCCGATTTCAATATTTGTCACCGGGTTCAGAATCCGCTGTCCCGTTCCATTTCCCTCGCCATAATGCTTTTCCTCGTAGCGCACGTTGGCATTTTTTCCTACATGGAACGTATGGATACCGTCGTGCCGGCTGTCGTTGCAGCCGCCGTTGTGAATACCGCAGCCCGCTACAATCGTAACATCGGCGCCGTCCGCAACGTAGAAATCATTGTAAACAAGATCCGTCATACCGGAAACGCTGACGACAACCGGGATAAATACTTTTTCGCCCTTCGTCTCGCCGTCGATCAAAATATCAATGCCCGGCTTATCCTCTTTTTTGCGGATTTTGATATGTTCACTGTCACCGTGGCAGAGCGGAATGCCGTTCTGACGGAGATTATACGCCCCTTTCTGCGCAAATCCTTCGCTGATCTGATTTAATACGCCCTGGGTTGTCTCATCTACCTGTACCATCAGCATGTGCCTCCTTCCTGACCGCACATCCGGCCTGTTTTCTGCTGGAACAGAGTCGGCAGTACATCTTCTTTTGTACCGTATTCTTTCACCTGTCCGTCCTCGATCACCATGATCTTGTCTGCCATCTGGATAATGCGTTCCTGATGGGAAATGAGGATCAGACATTCTTTCTTCTCTTTGTGGATTTCTTCAAACCGTTTGATCAGCATGGAAAAGCTCCACAGGTCAATGCCAGCCTCCGGCTCATCGAAAATGCTGACCTTATGCGGTTTTGCAAGAACCGTTGCGATTTCCAAACGCTTCATCTCTCCTCCCGAGAGCGTACCGTCCATCTGGCGGTTCAGGTAATCGGCAGAGCAGAGTCCGACAGCGGAGAGGAGTTTACAGCTCTCGGCTTCCGTCAGTTCTTTTCCGGCTGCCAGCGACAGCATTTTTTTCACCGTCATTCCTTTAAAACGCGGCGGCTGCTGGAATGCATAGCCGATGCCGGCGTTTGCGCGGTGGTCAATATCATAACCGGTAATATTTTCCTCATCCAGGAAGATTTCTCCGCCGTTTGCTTCCTCAATGCCGGCAAGTACTTTTGCCAGCGTCGATTTTCCGCCGCCGTTCGGTCCGGTAATCACCAGCATTTCCCCGTCCTTTACCTCAAAACTAATGTGGTTGACGAGACAGCGTTTTCTTCCCTCTTCGTTTACTTCAAAGGTAAGATTGTCTACTTTCAGCATATTTGCACCTCTTTTGTTTTCACTCTTTGCAGGGATAATCCCCCTTTCAAAAACTCTACTCCTTCTCCTAAAATCTGTCAATTATTTGTTGCAGTTTGGGAGACTCTTTTGTTTTATACAGTGATTTTTCCCGTAACATTTTCTTTTCCTGCATTCTTTTTCGTTTCTTCTGGATCGCATGCTGTGTTTGCGGTATAATGAGGGTAATATTTCATCGGGAGGTTATCGTATGCGTGTACTTATTACAGGAACCAGCTCCGGAATCGGAAAGGCGATTGCGGAGAAATTTTTAAAAGAAGGCTTTGACGTTACCGGATTTGACCGAAAGGAAGCTTCGATCAGACAGGAGTCGTATACCCATTTCTGCCTTGATATCCGCGCCAGAGAACAGTATCCGGCACTTGCGCCTTTTGATATTGTCATCAACAACGCGGGTGTGCAGAACGAGGATGATATTGATATCAATTTGAAGGGAACCATCGCAATCACGGAGGCGTACGGAATTCATGACAATATCCGCGCCGTCCTTATGATCGGCTCGGCCAGCGGCCATACCGGAGCTGAGTTTCCGGAATACACGGCAAGCAAGGGCGGTGTGCTCGCCTACACAAAAAATGTGGCACTCCGCATTGCACCGTACGGCGGAACGTGCAACAGCCTTGATTTCGGCGGCGTACTGACCGAGTTGAATCTGCCTGTCACAGAAGACCAAAAACTCTGGGATCAGATCATGGATCTGACGCCGCTGAAACGGTGGATGACCGTCGAGGAAACAGCGGACTGGGCGTATTTTATGACCGTGACGAACCGCTTCTGCACGGGGCAGAATATTCTGATTGACGGCCTTGAAGCGGGGAATGCACATTTTGTGTGGCCGGATGAATGATTTGTTAATTTCCTGCACAAACAAAAAACAGGTTCCCTGCACGGAAGCTTTTTGAGCTTTTCCGCTGCCGGGTTGCCTGTTTCTTTTTATTTTTTTCGTTTTTTCTTACGCTTTTTCAAACACCAGAATTTTCTCTGCGAATTTGTGGACGATCGGCATCCACATCACCAGCTTGTAGATGGGATTCAGTGTTTCCATACCGCGGGCGATGTTGTCGTCTTTTACTTTTCGGAAACCGGCGGCAATGTTGCCCAGGTCTGCAAAGCTGTTCGCACCCCAGGTAAATGTCGTGCCTGTCGCCTGGATGGATTTTTCGATGTTTTCTTTCTTTACAAAGTACGGGCACAGCGTTTCCATGCAGACGTAGGCATTGTCGAAGTGATCGCGGATGATGGCGAGCATCGTTCTGACCTCATCCGCTTTCATGTACATGGTCAGACCTTCGATGATGAAAAGTATTTTGCCCCGCACTTTTACCTGATCGGCCCATGCCGGATCGAGCACGGAACACGCAATCGTGGAAACGCGGCCGGATTCCTGATAGATCGAATCGCGCACCTCAATCGTCTCCGGCAGATCGAGATTGTACCAGGTAATTTTTCCATTATCCATGCGGTAAAACCGTGTGTCCAGACCACAGGCGATGTTGACGACGGTACAATCCGGGTTCTTTCGGATAAAGTCGCTGACCAGCTCATCAAACACAACACTCCGCGCTACGATTCCGCCGCTCATTGCTGTGTCCTTTTTCGCATTGCTGAAATCATAGTCGATGCGGTCAATCAGCTCTTCTGCTTTGGTGTCGCGGAACTTGTTTTTCGGATTTCTGCTGTGCATGGCACGGGCGTAGAAGCACTGCAGCATCGTCTCGGCAGTTCCGTTCAGTTTTGGTTTTATTTTTTCATTGCTCATTCTGGGTGATCTCCCTTCCATTTCACCGGTTCCGGTCCGGTCTTGTTTTATTTCGGATTTTCCACCTTGTCTCCCACAAACCAGTAATCACAGACCTCACCGCCGCCTGCCAGCGTATGGTCACGGTAGAGCTTCGCGTGCATCAGGGCTGCTGTCTTGTAATCAATGTCGCACATAATCGGCAGCACTTCCAGATAGCCCTCTTTTCGGGCGAAGGTGTTCAGGGGACATTGGGTGAAGTGGTAATAAAAACCGTTCTGATGCTTCGTCTCATCAAAATGAAAATCCCACGAATACGCCTTATACTGCGGATGTGCTTCCAGCCAGGCGGCATCCTTATGCATCATCTCCGCAATCCGCGCCATGCCGCTCTTCTTATTCGCATTAATCATCAGGCCCATGGCTTTCAGAAGTGGGAAGGACATCATCTCCTCTGAGATTGTACGCAGTTCATCCACAGAGATTTTCCGGTCGGATGCATCCCACAGGGCGAGGAAGATGAGGCCTTCATAGAGATTCGACGCCATCGGGTTGTCCTTTCCGATATCATCGGCGCGTCGAAGCATATCGCGGTAGATCTGGTTGGTTTTGCGGAGAAGCTCTGCGGTTTTCGCCTTGCCGTAACGTTTTAGCAGGCTTCTCTTAATTAAAGGAATCAACATGTTCCAGTATTTGCTGGTGTATTCCATCATGGGCAGGTACCTCTTTCTTACTTTTATTAGGCTTCACTAACTTGCAGGTGTAAAATTGCCGCCTACAATGTAGAAAAATAGGCGGAATTTTACTTTTCATTATGAGGTTATTATAGCACAGTTTTTGTTACTCTATCAAAACCGCAAAAATTTCTTGACTATAATTCAGCCTTCCTTTATTATAGAAATTAAGAAATGGGTTTTCTACCGTACGTGTTATTCTTAACAGCCAAGTGGGGTGCTCGTTTCTTTTTTATTTCTGATTCCATTTTTTTATAACTGCGTAAAGCGATTTTACCTGTTTCTCTAAATCTAACATTTTAGAAGCTCGTTCCTGTATAACATATGGCACCACCTTTTGGGCAAATTCCACTTTTTTAAACGTTGAACAAATCGGCTCTATATATTCTGGAAATAATTGATATTGTTCACATTGTTTTCCAATTTTTTTGCCAAAAGCTTCTTCTATAGCCTCCTTCTCAAGATAATTTTCTATTTCTTTTCCCTTAGTAATCCAACAAAAAGCACCATACTTTTCAAATTCATTTTTTACTCTCTTTTTTGTTTCATTTATTTTAGAATTATTTTTTCTTTTATCACTGTCAATAACAATAGCTGCATTTCGATTTGTCAATAATATACTTATCAAATCCTCACAATCCTGTTCTGCTGTATAGTGTGATAATAATCTTCCTCCATAATATAAAAATTGATAATCTCTCCCCTCTTCTATTTCATCATCTCCAAAAACCTTCAACCATCGTTTTATGTAGACTCTATCTGAAGGTCCCTCTACCCAGACAATGCCATTAGACTGCAATATATCCGATGCACGTACATCTAAATCATTCAATAACGTTGTTTTTGATATATAATCGTCTATTTTATGCATTTTGGATACACCATCTTGTTTTTCCACATGGAATATCTGAGTTCCCTCTTTATCGCAAAAAGTATTAATTGCCACATGAGAATGTGTCGTCAAGAAAATCATGATATCATTGTCTTGCGCATATTTGTAAATATATTCGAAAAGTTTTCTTTGTAACGCAGGATGCAGATTATTTTCCAGCTCTTCAAACGCATAAATAATTTTTTTATCTTTATACGCTTTCAATTTTGGAATAATCAGAAAATTGGCTAAAACTAATATTATGGTTTTTAATCCACTTCCCATCTTTGATAATGCATATCGTTTTCCTTTTTCTTGGAGAAAAATCTCCCATTTCAATTCTTCTCCATCATCTATCTGTTGTATCTTTATATTTTCATAAGTTGTTTCCGGATAAATAATGGCATTTAAAGCAGCTAATAATTCTTCTTGAACTATGTTTTCATCATACTCACTGTAATTTATTATTTTTCGAATTAAATTACTTGCTCCTTCTCCATTCAAATTTATGTTTTCATCATTTGATTCCACTTCCGGTACTATATTTCTTTCGGCATCCAATCTTCTAAACTCGTACTTCTCCCAAGAATTCTCCATTCTCCTACCAAACTGAGTCCAGTATCTGTTATATTTTCTTACAAAAATGTTTTCATTTTCAACATAATAATATTGAAAATGGTTTTCTCCATTTTTATAGTTTTCTATGCCAACTCCAAAATTCATTTTTTTACCAATATATTTTTTCCCAAATGCATAATGATCGATCTCTATCCCTGCTCCTGATACATTTTCCCGAAAAACATATCTGATTTCCTCCTCAGAAAGGGGATGAACTAACTGTATTTCTAATCCATTTTTCAAAAACGGGTTTTTAGCCAATGCATTAGCGTCAATAATATCCTCTATAATATCCAAACAACTAGATTTTCCCGAATTATTTCTTCCAATGAAAACATTAATTTTTTCAAACTCTAGTATCTCAACATATTCTTGTGTAAACGCCTTATATCCCCGAAATCTTAATCCTTCCATTTTCTTTCTCCACAAATGCACCAATTTTCATATTGACGATTAGTTCTTTGAATTGTAGCAAATCTTTTTCACATTTGAATAATCCTCATAACTTTCTCATCTATGCATTACTTTTTAAATCATATGCGCATAATAATTTGCGATAATCTGTTGAACGTTTATCTTCATAATTTTTCAAAAAAATCTCAACTTGTTCTAAATTCATTTTTCCGGACATAATAGAACAAATCATCTCTAACGTCTTATAAGTTTGAGGAACTTGTTGATCATCTAAAACCTCCTGCGGTGTTGAATGATCGCCTGTGCATGACGAATGTGGTGATTTAATCAGTGCTGCAATTTTATCCTTTTGCTGCTGCTTTAATTCTTCACTTCTACTGATTTCCGGACATATTGCCGAAAATGCAAAAATTGGAAAATATTGTGAGGATTGTATTTTCTGTTTATTTAAAAGTGACAATAGCTGTGAATTAGCTTCTTCTATTATTTCGAAATAGTTAATCATCATTTCAGACGTAGTTAAAAATTCGTACGTGATTGTTTTTCTCGATCCAACAACAAGTACTTTGTCCGAATTATTGAGTTCGTCCAAATCTTCTGTAATAGAAACTTCTATCGCACCACCTTCACATATTTCTCGAACAACACTCTGAACTTTCCGAATATCCATAGCGGAAACTGGTAACACAAGATTAGCCAATGCCTGATACACTGCCGTAAAATTGTCCGTTTTAATTTTATTTATACGTATAGTTTCAAACCCCTCAATATCTATGTCGTGTTCTATAACTTCCGTATTGTCAGACCCTTCTTCATACTCAACCAGCAAGAAATTATCCCTTATTTTCTTCGCTTCATCTGAATTATAATCAACATACGAAAATATTGTCCGAAGAATATCTTTTATGTTTTTATCTCCGATATTGTATCCGATAAAAATAATCGGATTATGTATAAACAAGGATAGTAACTGTGCACGGATCAGTTCATATTTGCAATTAAACTCTTCATAATCTTCCTCTGTTATAATAATTTTCTCTGGTTGTGAAACGCAGCCATGAATTTTGTATACTGACCCATATGGATTACTGAGTAAAATATTATTTCCAATTAATGGATTAAAAGAAAACAATTGCTCAATCATCGTATCATAATTTGTTGTAATGACCGAGCTTATATTTTTTCGTGCTTTCTTTAATTCGGCAATTTCATCTAATGCAGATTCTTTAATTTCCGCAGTTCTTAATAAATCAGCTAAATACAATTTAAATCGACTAATATTGATACCCTTTTGCATATTTTCATAAAAGATATCATTAATATATTCGAATTTTCCATGACGATTCTTTTTCAGATACTGATTAAAATCATTCTCTAATTGCGTTGCAATTTGCTCATAGACATAACCCGTAGAGTCCATATGTTCAGATTTTATGTCCAAGTAGTATTCTGGATTTTCATTGAAATCCATTGCCACCTTTTGAAGCAACGAATCCCAGCTATATGAATTTTTTAAATAACGTAAACTCAATCCTGTTCCAACAAACAAAACAGGATGATTATGATAATTTGATATAAATTCCTGTATATTCATTTTTTTAATTCTCCCTCTATACAAACATCTGCTGCAACAATCCCTTTTTCAATTCTTTCCATGCATTCAATGTTTCTTTGTAATTGTCAATAACATCGTCCAGCGCTGACAGGCAATCTGCGATTTTCTTCTGTTCGACAAGGCAAGGAACTGGGATTGCAATATCAGATAAGGTACCTAAATACACTCCTGCTTGAGCACCTTTGTTCTTTTTTATTTCCAATTGATTTTGAAAATATGCTACATCACATACTGTTTTAAGATAGCTACTATCAATAATATTTTTATCAGGTCTCATTATACCTACGCTTCTTTGAAAAGCAACATGCTTACATACATCTGTCACCAAAGCAGTTCTTCCCAACGTTCCAACAATAGTTATTAATACATCACCAACTTGCAAATTATATTTACTAAAAATTTTATTATAGTCTTCATCAGAAATTAATCTGCTATCATTTGGAATATGTACAACATTATCGAAAATATCTTTAGCACTTAATAAAGGGTGACCATTACTAACATTTTTGTGAGTCCCATGCGTACCATCTTTAACAAATTTCGTACACTCACTAATCTTCTTTTCTTCCCACTCTGGAAATTGACTTCCATCATTCGCTTTGAATCTTATTTCCTGACTAAACAGCTTCTGCATCACACCTTTTTTACGTTTTTCCCACAATGCTACTATTGCTTTTTGTTTATCTATTACCACGTCTATTGTATGTAAAAACATCACAATTTTTTTTTGTTCTTCCAAGCATGGAACATATATTGTTTTCTTCTTCCAGTCATCTATATTAAAAAACATTTTCTCAATATCAACACCATATGAACTAATATAAAACTTATGATACATTTTTTTCGTCATAGAATACAATGCAAGATAATCCATTAACAGCACATCACTATTTGACAATACCATATATTCATTTGAGACTATCGCCCCATCAAGTTCCGCCGAAACTATGCCATTAGCCCCATGAACAATTTGCCGTTTTGATATAATATAATCTCCCTGCTTTACCTGGTAATAATTTTTCACTAAAATATTTTTCCCACAAAACAATCCACGAGATACAATCCCTTCATTTCTTCGTTTCACAGTTAATAATTGGTACTGATCATCATCTTTCATATGAATTGGTCTTTTAGATTCAGTAATTGCATCACTAATTTTAATTTCATTCCATTCTGGAAAATCGCTTCCATCATCTGTTTTAAATCGTAACTTAGGTTCAATCATTCCGTCCGATCTCTCTTTCTTCTTTATACACAAAAGTTTTCATTCGAATTCCATTATGATATTTAAAATTCAAATAAGTCCACTCATTAGAACCTGCATCTTTTTTTCTTCCAATATCAATATCAATTTAAATTTGAAATTCTGATACACTATTCGCTTTTGCTGTATACTATGTTTTCTTTACTTGATACAACTCAACTTTATTTTTTTCTTCATTTCTTACAGCCACTTGTCCATCTTGCAAATAAAGTAAAACATCTTGATTATTATAATTTGCACACTTTGCCATAATTTCATCTAGTGCCTTTCCATCAACGCTAAAAAGCATTGCATAATTATTAATAATCTCAACATTATCTGCTTCAAAAATGACTGGCCTTTTAATTTTACTAATTAAAACATTCACAAAGCTGACGCCAACGTTCAAAACACTAAGTACAATTGCAATAATATTAAAAATCTTTTCCATAACCTTACCGTTCCTATAAACCAAGCTGTTTTAACATATCTTCAACCTTATCAACCGCTATTCTTGTCTCTGCATCTAGTCTCTTAATTTCCGCTCGCACAGCCTCTAAATCCACCAGTTCTTCCTCTTCAAACGTATCCACATACCTCGGAATATTCAAGTTATATCCATTCTCCTCAATCTCACTCATCTCCGCCACATGAGCAAACTTATCAACATCTACACGCTTCTCATACGCTTCGACAATCTTATCAATATGCTTCTGCTCCAACACATTCTGGTTCTTTCCAGCCTTAAACTCTTTTGACGCGTCAATAAACAAAATATTTCCCGCATTTCCGTTTCTCTTGCTTTTCAGCACTAGCACGCAAACCGGAATTCCTGTTCCATGAAACAAGTTTGCTGGAAGTCCGATTACTGCATCCAACCGATTCAGATCTTTGATGATATATTTTCGAATGGTTTCTTCCGCGCCTCCACGGAACAGTACACCGTGCGGCAGCAGCACTGCAACGCGTCCGTCATCTTCGTCCATATGATAAATCATGTGTTCCACAAATGCGAGATCCGCCTGTCCTTTCGGTGCCAGTTTTCCTGCTCCGGAATAGCGTGGGTCATCTTCAAACTGTTTATCCGCAGACCATTTCAGAGAATACGGCGGATTGCACACCTGTACTGTCATTTTGATATCGCCGTATTTGTCATCTTTCAGTGTATCGCCTTTGTAAATATCAAAATTCTGCCAGTCGATGCCGTGCATGATCATGTTCATACGGCTCAGATTGTACGTTGTCGCATTCAGCTCCTGTCCATAGAAATGTCCGACTTTTCCTGTTGTCAGATGTTTCTGTACTTCCAGAAGCATAGACGCAGAACCACAAGTACAGTCACCAACCGTCTTTGCTTCATCCAGCCCCAATGCCGCAAGTGTTGCACAGAGCTTCGACGGGCCTGCTGGCGTAAAAAATTCGCCGCCTTTCTTTCCTGCATCCGATGCGAATAAACCAATCAGAATCATATACGCTGTACCGAGTACGTCAAACTGGGAATCCTGCAAATCGAAATCGATATCTGATACACGTACCATAACTCGCCCGATCATTTCCGTACGGTCTGCCACCGTCTCTCCAAGACGGGAATCCTGCAGACGCATATCGTTAAACAGTCCGTCAAATGCTTTGTTGGATTCGTGTCCCATCGTAGAGCCTACCAGATCATTGATCGCTTTTTCGAAATCTTCCACATTGAATTTATCCGCATCATTTTCAAACTTTGTAATCTTGCGAATCAGATTTCGAAACAGATTTTCCGGCTTAATTACATAACCCAGTTTTGACAGTGACCATTCTTCTACAACCGGTCTGTATTCATCATCCGCAAAGGCTTCTTCATATGTGATTCCATCATCATTTTTGAGAAGATCGGTCATATACATTTCTGTTCGCTCAGAAAGATAGCGATAGAAAATTACTCCTAAGATATAATTTTTGAACTCGCTTGCATCCATCTGGCCGCGCAGATCGTTCGCGATTGCCCATAATTTCTGTGAAAGTTCATCCGCCTGTGCCTGATATGTATTTGTATCTGTCATTCTGTTTCTCCTTCAGCCTTGTATTTTTTATAAGTATCCTGTATAAATCTTTTCACATTCTTAGTCAATTTTGTCATTTTCAGCAGTCCCAGCGGATATGCCATCAATCTTTCGCGAATATTATCCTCCGAGACATTACCACTGAATGTATATGCCGAGACCAGATCTGATACTATCTTGAAATCAATCTGATTGTCAAATGCAAATTCTTCCATATCTGCCTGCATCTGTTCTTTTTCAAATTGATTGAATGCCTCCATGACATCTGCATTTTCCGGCAGATCGTAAAATCTCGTTAAGATAAACTGCCGCATCACTTCTTTTTTCAAACGCAGGGATTCATTATCAGAACGCTCGATTTCCCGCAGAATCAGATCGACATCCTGCTGCTTTTCTTCCTCTGTCTTAGTATGTGTTTTCGCATTTTTTAACAAGTTCAAAATATACACAACGTTGATTCTGTCTGTTCTGACAAGCTCAATGTCAAAATCCACATCCACTGGAACCGGAACTTTCGGATTTGGATTGACGGTTTGATCTTTATAGTACAAATACCAGCTTTTGAATCCTTCGTATTCATTTTCATCCATGACTGCTCCAAGATCTGCCCAGTCAAACTTCGAAAAAGTTTTCAATGTAGCAAGCGTCTTTGCCAGCGCACGGAATGCCATAATAAACATGCGGATTTCATCTTCTGATTGTAACTGTCCCGCAGCTTCTACGTCGGGTGTGATTTTTCTTAAAATCACATTCTGATTCATCCATTGATTTAAATAATACGCATAATCTTCCAGCAGATATTCGTTCGGATCTCCATCACCCGAAAACAGAGTCAATGCATCATCCTGCCACTGCTTGATATTTCGATACGTTACAATCTGTCCAAACTGTTTTGTTACTTTGTCAATACGGTTCGTACGACTGTATGCCTGAACAAGTGAATGCCAGACCAGATTTTTGTCCAGATACAGCGTATTCAATGGTTTTGCATCGAATCCGGTTAAGAACATATTGACCACGATCAGGATATCCACCTGTGGAAGCACTTTCTGTTTTAACCGCTTCGCAATATCTTTTCTGTACGGATCAAACGTATCAATACCAAACGCTGTACCATACATGGCATTATAGTCCTGTATGCAACGCTCCAGCAGTTCCTGCGAATGTTCATCTGCTCCATCATCCATATCTTCATTTGCCTGATAAGAAAAAATAGCTGCAATTTTCAGCCGTTTCTCCTCCGGAACTGTTTTATTCAGTTTCTGAAATGCATCATAGTATTTTCCAAGTATTGGAATAGAATCTACTGCAAAAAGTGCTGTGTACGTATCCTTTCCCTGCGGATGCACATGCTGTTCATGATGTTCCATAATGTGTTTTGCAACTCTGGTGATTCGTTCCTCATCATGATAAAGCGGTGTCATGTCGATATTATGGCGTTTGCAGTATTCTGGATCATCCAACTGTTCTGGGTCAATTCCTTTTACTGCAATATTTTTTGCAAAAATTGTCCGCTGATATTCTACAGAAAATCGGAGCACATTGCCGTCTGCAATTGCATCTTTGATCATATATCGGTGCAGACATGCATCCAGTTTATCCCCAGCATGGAACACATCTGCCGTTGTACGTCCGTCAGCACCTTTATTCTTCTCAAAAATAGGCGTTCCTGTAAATCCTATATAATTGGCTTTTTCAAAGTGTTTCTGAATCTGCGCATGCATACTGCCGAATTGGGAACGATGACATTCATCAATGATAAATACTACTTTTTTATCTCGGTAACCATCCATAACCTCTTCGTATTTTGGATTTTTCACAGCATTCGCCATTTTCTGAATGGTTGTAACAATCATCTTTTTCTCAGATGATTTCAGCATCTGAATGAGCACACGGGTGCTGTCTGTATTGTCAACGCAGTCTTTTTCGAATGAATTATATTCTTCTACGGTCTGATCATCCAGATCTTTTCGGTCAATCAGAAATACTACAAGATCAACTCTTGCTTCTTCTCGAAGAAGCTGAGCCAATTTAAAAGATGTCAATGTTTTTCCTGAACCAGTGCAGGCAAAGACATAACCATTCTGCTTCACTTCCAGTACCCGCTTCTTTGCTGCTTTTACTGCATAAATCTGATATGGACGCATTACCATCAGCACTGGTTCTGTCGTTTTGATAATCATGTATTTGTCTATCATTTCTGTGATTGTCGGCTTGCAGAAAAATTCACTGGTAAAGGTATTCAGATCGTTGATTCTTGTATTTTTATCATCGGTCCAGAAAAATACGAGTGATTTCAAAATCGGGTTATAGCGACCATCTACCATTTCATTTTCATTACAGAAATATTTTGTCTGCACAGAGTTGCTGACTACAAACAGCTGTAAATATCGGAACAAGCCTTTAAAACTGAACTTTCTATAGCGATTGATCTGATTGATCGCTTCGTTGATTTCCACACCAGGACGCTTTAACTCAATCTGGATCATCGGAAGTCCGTTGATCAGTACGGTTACGTCATATCGATTTTTATATACAACATCCTCTTTATGTGCTTTATCCATAGTGACCTGATGCGTTACCTGATAAATGTTTCTGTCTGTATCGTTGGAAAAGAAATCAAGATATACATTCTCTCCATTATCGAGCTGCAGAATATATTTATCTCGCAAAATTTTCGCAGATTCATACACGGAATGGTTATCCATGTGAATCATAATACGATTAAATTCTGTGTCAGAAAAGGATGCCGCATGGCCTTTTTCTTCCAGCTTTTTCGCGTTGAATTCTGCAAGCTGTGCGCGGAAATTGGCAAGGACATCCTCATAGGTATTCAATTTGATAAAGCTGTATCCAATACTCTCTAAGCGGTCGATCAATATGTTTTCGACTTCGTATTCTGAAATATGCGACATAGGCTTCTCCCCTTTCCTGACGTTTCTTCCATTTTTCTTTATTATCTCATATACCTTTGTAAATTTCAAACTTTTGTTCTATTTTGTATTATATTCAAATTCAATACACTGCACATTTACAGGAACTTCAAATTTTCTGACTATTTTTTATTACTTTCTTTTACTTCTCTTTTCTGTTATAATACATTTCAAGAAATGAGTTTTCCTTGTTCGTTTTTTATTGGGAATCTTAGACACTCTAATATATTTAACCGGGCAGCCGGGGGACGTGCTTTCATCTGATCTGAGTCTTGCAGAAAGGATGATTATTATGAGTACATACGAAGAATTGCAGATTATAATCAGCGTTGCTTTACTTATTGTTGCAATTTTGACTTATGCAAATAAGAAATAGCCGTCCTGTTCTCTGGTAAAGGTAGGACGGCTATTTCTTATAGCTATTCAACATTTTCGCCAGATCGGGTGATTGCGCTCACCTTCCGGCTGTCTTGTTAAGTATATTATATTGCAATCGTGTAATTTTGTCAAATCAAAATAGCGCCTCTGCTCTGGTAAAGTTAGACGCTATTTTTAGTTAGAAGCTTTATCCGGCGGTCAGGTGTACACTGACCAACGGCTCTCTTGTCGAATATATTATATGACAGCATTTTCTTTTGGTCAACAGCCATTTTTCTTATATTTTCACCATTATTTCGACCCAAATCTCTCAAAAAGAAATTGAAATCCCCTCTCCTCCACCTTATAATATTTTCTATAAGACACACATATGGGGAGATTTTTATGACGATCGGTATTCTTCTTGCGCAGCAGATCGCGCAGCTTTTTCTTATGATTTTTATGGGCTTTTTAATCGTAAAAGCCGGACTTTTAAAGGATGAGGACAGCAAAGTTCTGTCGAAAATTGTGCTGTACCTGATCATTCCCTGCGTGATTCTGAATGCGTTTCAGGTCGATTACACGCCGGAAACGGTGCGGGGGCTGCTGGTTGCGTTTGCGGCTTCGCTTCTGATGCAGGTTGTGCTTCTTTTTGCGGTTTCAGCTCTTGGACGGGTGTTTCATTTGGATGCGGTTGAGATAACTTCTGTTTACTACTCCAATTCCGGCAATCTGATTGTGCCGCTTGTGACGGCTGTTTTAGGAGCGGAATGGGTGCTTTACAGCTGTGTTTATATGAGCGTACAGCTTGTCTTTTTCTGGACACACTGTAAAAAGGTGATCAGCCGTGAGGCTTCCTATGACTGGAAGAAGATTGTTCTGAACCTCAATATTATTTCTATTTTCGTCGGAATTCTTCTTTTTTTCACGGGCATCCGGCTTCCTGCGCTGGTCAACAATACGCTTCATTCTGTCGGAAGCATGGTTGGCCCTGCCAGTATGATTGTTACGGGTATGCTTTTTGCCGGCATGGACTTCCGGCAGATTTTTGCGAATAAACGGATTTACTTCGTGACCTTTCTCCGCCTGATCGCCGTTCCTCTGATGGCACTTGTTCTTCTGAAAATCAGCCATCTTGCCGATCTTTCTGCAGACGGACCGACGCTGATTCTGATTGTTTTTCTCGCCGTCATCACGCCATCTGCCTCTACAGTTACACAGATGTGTCAGGTATACGGAAACGATTCACGCTATGCCAGTGCCATCAATGTTGTTACTACGCTGGCTTCTATTGTGACGATGCCGCTTATGGTAATGCTGCTTCAGATGGTAATCTAATCACAATTAACAAAAAAACGCTGTCCCGCTTCCCCTTCCAGAGAAGCATTGACAGCGTTTTCTATTACCCAATTAGTACCTTTTTCCCTTCAAACGCAAATCCATAATGCCGGATTCTTTCTTTTGGGATTCCCCGTTCTTTCAGTTCCTCGTCGTATTTCTTTATTTCAATCTGCGCCAGTGCTTTTTGTACCGTTTCCTGCAGCGTTTTTTCTTCCGTTTCTTTTACTTTAAATTCCAGAATCATAGCATCTCGATCCAAATTTCTGGGAATTAGAATCACATCGTATCTTCCATACCCACTTTCCCGATTGGAACGCACCTCATAAAGATCTCTCACTTCCACCAGCAGCCCAAGTACAAATCCATGATAAAACCGCTCTGGCTGGCTCCGCTCGGACGCATGTTTTCCAGCATCAAAATTACTAAATGTAGCAAGTGCAATATCATTCATATAGAGGTTCATCGCTTTTACATCCCCATTCAGCAATGCTTTGATAAATTCATTATAATTGGCAGATGCCGCTGCAAACCAGCTTTTGAACATATTCGAAAACATGCTCACAGTCTCCAGATTTGTGATGGAAAGAGAATACCACGGCTCCAGCGTCAGTCCTCTGTATTCAATCTCCTCCACTTTCAGATAACCGCTTGCCACCAACAGACTCCATACCGCACTTTCATCCTGTTCTAATTGTCCAAATATAATCTGCTCATCAAAATTAACTACAATTTGTTGTCTGTTGATCAGTTTTTCCAGTTCTTCCTTCATATTTACCGATGCTGACTGCAGGAGTTTGCTGATCAATCCATTGGAACTTGTAGCTGCCCAGTAGGGCCGCAGTTTTTTCTCTTTCAGATAATTTGTAATAGACCACGGATTGTAAACATCACGATGCGTGCCAAAGCAAAATCCGTCATACCATTGCTTTACCAGATCTTTCTTTTCCGGCATTCCAAATTGATCTAATGATTGAAATACCTCTTCTTCTGTAAAACCAAAACAGTCTGCATAGGCATCCGATGTTGTTGTAATAACCGTCAGATTATTGAGGTCCGAAAAAACAGATTCTTTGGAAATACGGGTAATTCCAGTCATCACAGCGCGGTCCAGATATGGATTTGTTTTGAACGTCGCATTGAAAAGGCTTCTCATAAATCCGGCAAATTCACCCCAGTATCCATGAATATAGGCTTCCTGCATGGGCGTGTCATATTCATCCAGAAAGATCAAAACTTTTTTTCCATATAAAAGATTCAAATAACTGGAAAGATTTTTTAATGCATCCTGTGCTGTCACATCACTCATTTTTTCTGTAATTTCCAGCATCTGCTGTTTCTCATTTTGCGTAAAGCATTCTTCCTGCTCCAAATACCGATGTTGGCGATAAGCATCTACAATAATATTTTTTATCTTCTGCACTGCATCTTGATAGTTATTCTGTTTTACGTCCGCAAAGCTCAGAAAAATCACCGGATAAGTTCCCTGCAGTCTGCGGTATTTTTCCTGTTTCCAGATGGAAAGCCCTTCAAAGATGGTACCTTTTTCTGCATACTGTCTGGAAAAGAAACAATTCAGCATGCTCATATTCAATGTTTTGCCAAATCTTCTCGGACGTGTGATCAGCGTAATGTCATCTCCACTTTCCCACCATTGTCTGATAAAATCGGTTTTATCAACATAAAAATAATGATTTTCTCGAAGGGAAGCAAAATCCTGCTTTCCTATACTAATCGCTGAAGTCATATTTCATCTTTCCTTTCTGAGCGCAGACACACCAGCATTTTCTGTCTGATAATGAAATGTTCCACTGTTTTCTAATCGATAATCTTATCTTATAGTTTATCAAATTCCGAAAGAAATTAATAGACTTTTTCTTCTGCACAGCAAAAAAATGGCCGTCCCATTCCTCAGTGCAAGGATCAGACGGCCATTTTTCACTATCAGTTTCCAGTTTTATTTCTCATACAAAAACTCTTCTGGCAGTGTTACACCGAAATCCTTTGCCAGATGGCGGAATTCATCCGGTGTGATCGTCTGGCGTTTCGTTGGCTGCATAGAAAGTGTTTTTACCAGGATTTCTGCAGATTTTTCTGCGGTATGCATCAGACCGAAGGTCAGGTCAAAATCAAAGCCGGCGGCGAACATGCCGTGGTGTGCCCAGATAGCAAGATCATATTTCTTCATCAGCTCGCTCGTGGCAACGGCGATCTCTCTGCCTCCCGGAACCATCCACGGAACGACACCTATTCCGGACGGGAATACAACAGGACACTCGGTTGCCATCTCCCAGAGTTCGCGGGTAAATACTTTATCTTCCAGCGGCAGAACAAAGGTAAGCGCGATCACGTTGGTGGTATGTGCATGGTACACAACGCGGTATCTTTCGTCCTGAAGTTTTTTTACCTCCAGGTTCATCAGATGGCTCGGAAGCTCTGAGGTCGGACGTCCTCCGTTGACGAGACCCCAGACGATGCGGTAATTTTCACCTTTTTCATCCAGCTCAATCATACAGATGCTGTCTTCCGGTTTGATTGTGACATTTCGGAAATATTTTCCGCTTCCGGTTACCAGGAAATACTCTCCCGCAAGATTTGGAACGGCGGTTCCTATCGGATTCCACTCTCTGGCCTCAAAGTTTTCTTTTACCTCTTCAACCTCTTCTGGTTTCACACGGTAAGAAAGGTTTCCGCCGTTTCTCTCATGCCATCCCTGCTCCCAGCCATCATTTGCCATGCGGATAAAGCCCTTTACAAATTCTGCATCTAAGAATTTCATGTTTTTTCCCTCTTCTTTCTCTCTTTTCCTCTTCTTTTATCGATATTTACCGGCACACAACCTCTACCGGCACATCCAGGATTTTTGCCACTTTCAGAATCGTATCAATATGATGTCCGACAGCAGCTGCCATATGATGTGTTGGTCCCGCCTCACTCCATCTGTTGCAGAACTCTCTTGCCCCAATGGAGAAACGTGTTCTCATGTTTGTATCGCCAAAGGTAAAGATCGGACCATCCTCATTGACACCCTCTGCAGCAACAAATTTAAAATGACCATCTTTATCCTGCGTAATTCCAAGATATGTAACATCTCCGACTGGCGGATAAAACTGCGTCAGATATCCGCCGCCCGTCTTGCCATGAAAAACATCAACGATTTTCATGGACGGTTTTTTCGCCTGCGAAATATCAGCATCTCCCGATCCGGAGTGGCCGATAATACAGATATCCTCATTGAAATCGATCGAATACATCTCAGAAAGCTGACCGGTTCCGGCGATTGTTTTCAAAATGCTCATTGCCATTGCAACTTTCATATCACCCTCTACGGCACAGGCTGTACCCTGTTTGATCAGCATGGAAAATGCCGGAATCAGCATGCTGTCCAGTTTTCCGGCAACCCCCTTGGCAAAGCCGTCATAATGGGATGCCACCATACCAAGATCTTCTTTTTTTACCCATTCTTCAAAAGCAACGACATATTTTGCCATATCCCATACGGTCTCTACCGTTGCACCGCCCTCGATGTCAAAGGTATCCAGAATCTCCTCTGCCTTGGCGCGGATTGCGGCCTCATCTGTGACAGGATCCGCGATCGCCCACATTTTCTCCCAGTCGAACTGTTTCGTGTAAAGTCCCATTCGGTTGTAAAGATTGGTTTCATCGATATACAGGTCCATCATTCCCGGATATGGTCTTCCGATCTGGGCAATATTGGTGTAGCGGAATCTTCTACGAACCTGGGCTGCCCGGCACCACTCATCGATTTCCTTTGCCACGTAAGCATCTCCGCCTTCTACAACACCGGTGATGACGGCATGACGTTTGCCCGCACGCTCCAGATCGGCTACCATCTCACCGACTGCTCCACAGGCATACAGCTCACCGAGCCATTTTGGTGTATCGGTATTGGCATAATCCGGTGCTTTCCGTTTCTGTACATTCACAAGCACAACCGGCACATTCAGGTCACGGACTGCCGGGAGCATATTGTAGCTGGTCGCGTAGGTCAGAAGCTGTAAAATAACAAGATCTACATCCGCTGCGCGGAACTTATCTCCTGCTTCCATCGATAATTCTTTCGTTGTAACGATTCCACCATCGATCATTTCAACGGTATCCGGAATCGTCTTTTTGAACGCATCATACTGTGCCTCAAATTCCGGAACCAGCGTCGGGAACTGCGGCAGATATGCACCCAGTGCGATTGCAAATACACCTACTTTTGCTTTTGTTTCAACTAACATGTTCTTTGCCTCTTTTAACCTTTCGTCTCATTTTTTATGGCTCATATTGTTTGATTTCGAAGGAATGGAAAATACAGTTTCTCGCATCTTTCAAATTGCTGCATTCTTTTCCGGTGATCATCTGTACCGCCAGATTTCCGATGGCAGTTGCCTCGGTCGGTCCCGCCAGCACGGTTCTTCCGGTCTTTTCTGCTGTCAGCCGGTTCAGATAACCGGCATTGGCGCCGCCGCCTACGACATGAATAGTTCGGTACCGGCAGCCTGTTTTTTCTTCCAGTTCTTTTAATGTCTTTGCATAGCATACTGCCAGGCTGTTATAGATCACTGCTGCAACCTCTGCAATTCCCTGCGGTATCTGCTGGCCACTTTCTTCACATGCCTTCTGTACCTCGGCTGTCATATGTTCCGGTGCAAGGAAACGATCGTCGTTTGCATCCACGATAGATGGGATGGTGCATTTCGATGCCATTTCGCAGATCGTTCCAAAGCTTAAATCTTCTGCGATTTCTTTTTTCACAGACTGGACCATCCACAGACCCATGATATTTTTCAGGAAACGGTATTTTCTGTTGTAGCCGCCCTCATTGGTAAAATTGTGCTGCATAGCTTCTGTTCCGCAATCGGCCTCTTTTAATTCTGTTCCCATCAGAGACCAGGTTCCGGAGCTGATGTAGAGTACATGTTCCTCATTGCTTGGCACAGCGACTACTGCGGAGCCTGTGTCGTGTGTTGCGGGAAGAACAATCTCACAGTCGAAGCCGACCTGCTCCTGAATTTCTTTTTTCAGACGACCAATCACAGTCCCCGGTTCACGGATCGGCAGGAAGATTTTCTCCGGGTATCCCAGTTTTTGAATCATCTCCCTGTTCCAGTCCCCGGTTTCCGGATTGACGAGCTGGGTCGTTGTTGCATTTGTGTATTCCTGCGCTTTCACGCCGGAAAGCAGGAAATTCAGGTAATCCGGAATCATCAGCAACGTCTCTGCTTTTTCCAGCTGTTCCGGCTTTTTCTTCTTCCACGCCATGAGCTGATAAATACTGTTAAAAATTTGTTTCTGAATACCGGTCGATGCATAGAGTTCTTCCTCCGGCACTGTGCGATAAACCTCCTCATCCATTCCTTTCGTGCGGTCATCGCGATAAGCAACGGCATTTCCGATCCGCTGATCATCCTTGTCCAGAAGGACAAAATCAACTGCCCATGTATCAATTCCGACACTCACCGGGATCTTTCCAAGTTCTCTGCATTTTTTCATTCCGGCCAACACGGCTTCAAAGAGTGCCTCGATATCCCACACCTTCTCACCGTCCCGTTTCTGCATTCCATTCGGGAAACGGTAAATTTCCTCGAGAACCATTTTCCCATCTTCCATATGCCCGAGAATATGCCTTCCGCTGGATGCTCCTATATCAATTGCTAAATAATATCTTTTCATACCCTTCCTCCATTTTCTGTCTCTAATTATAGATAACTTTATGTAGTAAAAAAAGAACACACTTTGTCTAAAAAAGTGTCCTTATTTGCACTATAACGATGTCATTGATCGTATCCATCTGCATCCGTTCGCTCTTCTTCTCCTTCAGCCGCGCCGGAGTTTTTGCTCCATGGGGTAATTCAAGAAACGTTTTCACAGGAAATTACGGTAAAAAAATTCCGCAGCACTTCTGTGATTGAGGTGCTGCGGAACTTTTTTACATTTTAGGCTGATATCTCATGTTGGATACATTATAAACTGTGATAAACGCTTTCGGATCAAGTTTGTTGATAAAATTCATCAGCTTCTGGTATTCGGTCTTGTCTACGATCGTGATGATTTCTTTGCGCTTCTGCATGTTATAGGCACCATAGGCTTCATAGATCGTAGCACCGCTGTGCAGCTCATGAAGAATAAATTCCCGAAGTTCTTCTTCCTTTGGAGTGATGATACATACCCGGCGTTTGATATTATGATCAAAAATAAAATGATCCAGAACAATTCCATTAAAATACGTTCCAAGAATACTCAGGACTACCGTTTTTTTGTCGTAAACGAGTGCTGCAGACAGGGCAACGCACATACCGGACAGCGACATAGCTTTTCCAAGCTCCATATGAAGATATTTATTCATGATCTTTGCTACAATATCAAGTCCGCCGGAAGAAGCATTCCTGTTAAAAAGAATACTGAGTCCCACACTGACTACAAGTGTATAGCACAGAACATCCAGCTCCTGACTGTTTGTCATTGAACCAAAATCCGGGAAGATTTTTTCAAAAAGTCCAAGAAAAACAGGAAGCATGATACTGGTGTAGACGGTTTTTACACCAAATTCTCTTCCGCAGGTAAAAAAGCCGATGATCAGAAGTACTACGTTCAGAATCATGGTGATGGTGGAAAGAGGCAACGGTACAAAGTTGGAAAGTACGATACCAAGACCCGAAATACTGCTGACAGAAGTATGGCTTGGTACCAGAAAAAAATAGACTGCCGCTGCAATAATAGCAACAGCTGCTGTCAGGATCAGGATTTCCAACAGAATCTGAGTATCCTTCAGTTGTTTTTTCATGTTAATTCTCCGTATCTTATTTTTTATGGATGGGAAGATCCCTTCCTTATATTAATGGCATTTTGAAGATATGTAAACCCTTTCCGGGAATCATTCCAACATATTTGTGTATCGTTGTTGCTTTTCCGTCAGCTTTCTGTAATACATATCCTTTTTATTGCTTTTTTTCGTTCTATGCTACAATAAACTTAACATTATCTTGCAACGTAATCAGGAGAACAACATGAGCGAAAAGGGATTGACCAACATTAGTCTCAAAAAAATAAATAAATCAAAGGTTTACCAATATATTTACAGAAAGAAAAAGACCTCCAAGCAGCAGATCGTTCAGGAACTGCAGATGGGTTTATCCACAGTCAGCCAGAACCTCAACCTTCTGGAGCAGGAAGGTCTGATAGAAAAAAAACGGCTTTTTGCATCCACCGGCGGAAGAAAAGCAAACGCCATTCAGATTGTATCCGATTTTAAAATTTCTATTGGTATCGGTATTTTAATTTCCTCCCATCCTGGCTGTGTCCTGCTTCCGTAAAATCAATCAGCAATTCTTCCAATGCCACGATGTTAACTTTTTCTTCCATTTTTCAGTTCCTCCACAATCTCGTTATAACGTTTTTTATTTAACCGGTAGAAAAATAATACAACCGCAGTCACAATCCAAAGTGCACCTGGAATCGTCGTAAATGCATGTTTCATAATTGAAAGTACAGTTGCATTTTGTGTCTGATTTGCAATGTAACCATATTTTCCAAGTAATCCTGCTAAAAGTGCTGTTCCAACTGCCATTCCGATTTTATTTCCAAGTGAAATAAATGCATACTGAAAACCATCATTTCTAAGTCCGGTTTTCCACTCACCATATTCCACACAGTCTGGAATAATTGCATAGATTGCGGTATTAAATCCAGAGAAAAAAAACTGTGTGAGACCAGATAATGCATAAAAAATAGCTGATGATTCTTTGGCATTGAAGAAAAACATAGACAACATGGAAATTCCTGTAAACAAAGCAAAGAGAGATGCTGTTCTTCCTTTATTATTCAGCTTGCGGAATAATGGTTGAAAACAGGCTGCCCCGATGATAGAAGGAATAATGATGCACATCGAATAAGTTGTGTAGTAGGAGGCATTTCCTTCCACATATGTAAAGTAGTACAGAATATCTGCGTTTCTACCATACAATGTAAATCCAAATAATATCTGTCCTGCCAATGCAAGAAGATATGGTCTGTTCTGCATAACTGCTTTCAACTGTATCTTTACAGAAATTTTTTCTTTTTCCGGAGTAATCACTGCCTCTTTCGTCTTCGCAAAGCAGAAGAAATGACAGGCTGTAAAAATACATCCATATATGACCGCAACCGTCAGATATCCTGTCTTTGCACTGTGACTGCCGAATTTGCTGAGCAGCGGAACTGTGATAATATTTAACACACCAATTGCAATCATCGCTGCAACCGAACGGGATGTATTTATTTTTGCACGTTCATCAATATCCTGTGTCATAGCACCACACAAGGTTCCATATGGAATATTCACACAGGTATACCCCAAAACCAGCAGACAATATGTAATTACCATATAAATGATCTTTCCATTCTGCGGCCAGTCAGGTCTTGCCCAGAATGTCATGACAAGAAGAATTGCTGTAATTGGTGCCGCTACTAACAGCCATGGACGGTACCGTCCCCATCTCGATTTTGTTTTATCCGTAAGTCCCCCGACGATTGGATCATTGATTGCATCCCAGAATCTTGAAAAAAGCATCAGTGCTGACACAGCCGCCATACTGATTCCGAACACGTCTGTATAAAATATCATCAGAAAATTACTGACAAACATCCAGCTGAAATTACATCCAACATCACCAAACCCATATGCAATCTTACTGATCAGCGGTACTTTTCCATTTTTGCTTTCGCATCCCATATGTCCCTCCTATTTTTATCAGATTTTCTGACAGAACTCTATTCTTTCCTCATTTGGTCCCTTAATCATAAAAAACTTCACACCATTTTCCCAAAATGGCAGTTCTTCGATTCCGTCTGTAATAACTGTGTATTTTTCATTGCAGATTTTCTGATACATACTTTCAATGTCTTCCACATCAAGTGCAACATGTTGGTATGCACCGTCTGACATTTCCGCCTTCCCATTTTCAAAAGTCTCTATGCAGTAATTTTTTATCTGTAAAAATGCCACTTTTTCCCCTGCTTTTTCATTATAAGACTGCATAATTACTTCAAATCCAAGACTCTTATAAAACTCAACTGTTTTCTGTAAATCGTTTGTCGGAAGCCCGACATGGGCAATTCCGACAATTCCATATTTATTTTCCATACGAACTCCTTACTTTTCACTGACGTTGATAATTACTTTCATCGTTGTCTCGCGGTTATCATCAATATACTGGTATGCCTTCAGATAATCTTTAAAAGCAAATGTCTTTGAGATGAGCGGTTTCAAATGAACTTTGCCCTCATTTACCAGTCTGATTCCATCTATGTAATCATCATGGCGGTACATCATCGTGCTCTTAATGTCAAGTTCGTGGTCATTTGCCACTGCAAGATCTACTTCTGCCATTCCTGCAAAAACAGCCACCAGTACGATCGTGCTTCCTTTTCTTGCATATTTAATTGCCTGTCCCATTGTGATATTGTTTCCGGCACAGTCGTAGATCACATCTGCCTTATCCGGTCCAAATGCTTCGATCATCGCCTCACCGAAGTCTTTATTTTTGGTATTCACACACACATCAATTCCACATTCTTTTGCCTTCGCCAGTCTAAGATCACTGATATCTGTGATCATCACTTTCGCTGCTCCCATTCCTTTTGCTGTCTGTGCCACGAGATTTCCGATCGGTCCTGCTCCAAGGACTGCAATATTCATGCCAGCCACATCGCCCATCTGTTTTACACCATGAACTGCCACAGCAAGAGGTTCGATCATAGCTCCTTCTTCATAGGACATATCTTCCGGAATAGGTGTTACTTTAGATGCATCCACTGCAAAATACTCAGATGCTGTTCCTGTCGTCTGAAATCCCATTACTTTTAATTCCTCACAGAGATTATACTTTCCATGACGACATGGATAGCAATGTCCACAATATACCTGCGGCTCTATCGTCACCTTCTGTCCCACATGAAACTCTGTGACATTTTTTCCAAGTTCTGTAATCTCACCGGAAACCTCATGTCCTTGTGTTACCGGATATTTTGTAAACGGATGTTTTCCATGATAAACATGAATATCTGATCCGCAAACACCAATATTCATAATCTTTACCAAAACCTGATTTTCCTTTACCTCCGGAACCGGAACCTCTCTGAAAATAATTTCTCCTGGATTTGTCATTACCTGTTGTAACATAATTGTTTCCTCCTTTTTTATGTTGTTTTATTTTATGTTTTATAAAACATTTTATTAAAGTAATTATATTATTACAATGTAAACACAATTTGTCAATATGTTTTTTCATATTTTGATATATTTCATAATTTTAAAATATATTTTTTGTATATTTTTTACAATTAACACGCAAAAAAACGGAAAGGAAACCGTAGTTACTGTTTTCTTTCCGTTTTTTACTATAATTTCTTTTTTTAATTTTACATAACTTCTCGTTTTTCACACATATAAAGCGGACATCCGCATTCTCTTTGCAACCTGTCAGTGGGAACTGTACCGTACGGAATTTTCAGTTCAGAAAATTCCTACCTGTGAACAGTTACTACAATTCTAGCATATGTTTTGTGAAAAAGTATTTCGCGGCTCCAACAGCTGACGCTTCTTTCTTATACGAACAATTTTTCAAGTATGAAACATCGTGCTCAAAGCCATTATATGCCATCACTTTTTCTCCCAGTGGTATCATATAATCTGACAATACACCTCCCACATCGCCTCCTAGTATGATATCCATATCATATGCCATCCGCAGATTTGATATCAAAACAGCAAGATGATCCAAATACTCATTCCATGTCTGCAAATTTTTTTCATCACCGCTTTCAATTTTTTCCATAAATGCATCCAGTGACTGCCTGTTATCTTGTGTCAGTACACTTGCTGCACAATATGCATCTGCACATCCTGATTTACCACAATAACATTTTCTTCCACCGGGAACGAGTATCATGTGACCAAACTCCCCTGCTTTCTGGTTCTGCCCGCGAAACAGCTTTCCATCTATGCAGAATGCACCTCCTAAGGTGTGATTCAAAGACAGATATATCGCATTTGGATATTTTTGCTTTTTTTCTGCAAGCATTGCAGCATTAGCATCGTTTTCAAAATATACTGGAATTTCCAAAGCCTGCTCTAAAAAGCGCAGACTATAATTCTCTATACCTAAAGCATGGGATTTTAAAACGATCCGTTCTTTCTGATCAATAATTCCTGGAATCGCCACCCCAATCCCAAGTAGCGTGTCCTTCGCTAATTCGCCTTCAAGAAAAGTTTTGACCTTTTGTGCCACCTCTGTACAATAGAATAATTCTGCCGTAAATTTTAAACGGATGCGATCTTTTTTTATAATCTCATCTCCAAGATTTACTAATACCATTTCTATATGATTCGCTGTAATCAAAATTCCCATTGCATGACAGTATGACTTATTAATCCCTATACTTTTTGCCTTTCGTCCACCGGTCGAAGCATATTCCCCAGTTTCTTCCAACACCATTTTTTCTAATAAGTCATTCACATTTGCTAACACAGTCGGCATACTCAAGTTTAACTCTTTTGCGATTTCCGCCTTGGATGTAACATGCTTGTTTAGCACATAATTAATTATTTTTTTTCTTGTTGTATTTTTTTTATCTTTATTTTCCGTTTTCTTACCCTCTTTTATTAAATATATTATAAAAGAATTATATGCTTTTTTATTCTTCTTGTAAAGTAATGTTTTATAATAAATCTCCGACAGAATTTATCTTATAAACAGCCAAAAGCTCCCGAAGGAGTTTTCCACGCTTTAGATCTACACCAATTCTTTTAGCACAAGTTCTTCTGCCATATTACGAATACCATTTACCAATCTGACCCATTCCATCTGATCACGAGCTTTCAACTCAGCACTGATTGCATCCAACTTCTAAATCTAAGTCGATCTCTATCGTGTCATCTGGCTTTTGTTGGGACAAAAGAACTACCGTCTCACAGAACATATTTTATCGCAAGGCTTTTAAAAATGGAATAGATTTTACCAAACGACAGTTTTCAAAAAACTTATCTGTCAAAAATTAATTTCTCCCACGGTTCATATCCTGCCATGTAGCCGAATTCTTCCTCATTTCTGAATCCTTCAAGAAGTTTTTCTTTTACACCATCTAATATAGCTTCATCAATATCTCTGAACTTCATATGCTTATATAAACCGGACTTTCTAAAATCATACATAGTACCCACATTATTAAGAAGATGTTTTACCACCTTATATGTTCCCTCTACATCTTTCCCTGCACATACAATATCAAGCATTGGCGAATGCTCATTATATTTTCCCATTTCCAATGTATGTGCAACTGCCTGTACCTTCCCTGACAAAAATCTCGCATAACCGATATCATTTTCCCGCAATGCCAGTCCCGCCATTGTGGAAAGAACAAAATTAAGTGTACTAAAGCCGGAAAAAATAACATTTTCATATTTCTCATATGCTTCTTTGATTTTTCCCTGCTCCTGGAATAATCTTCCCTGATAATAACTTTTCATAGGATCGTGTTCTGAAAAATAGTCCAGATATTTTTCTGCCTTGGCGTAATTCTTCTTACGTAAATAAAATCCAAATAAGGAATCTGCTGCATGATGCTGTATCTCTTCATTCTCATCATGTAGTGCCAGCTCATACCATGCGTTAATCTGCTTATCATATTTTTCCGGATTCATGCATTTATCCGTTATTCTTCTTGCATCAAGCATTACCGCAACCTGCCAGATAAGCATGTTACAATTCGGATATTCCTTTATAAATCTCAATGCCCATTCATAAGTCTTTTCATAGCCTTCTTCTGAAAACATCCTGTCCATCTTCCTGATAATTTCTTCGATTTCAATATCTGAAAGTTTTTCATGAAAAGAAAGTAATGTATCAAGTGAAATATCAAGCAGTCTTGCAATTGGTGCCAGCAGTTCAATATCCGGCTTGGAATTACTATTCTCCCATTTGTTTACAGCCGGTGTCGTCACGCCTAATCTGTTTGCCATCTCCTCCTGCGTCATACCAGCTTCTTTTCTATATTTTTTTATAACAACGCCTATATCCATTTGCTTCATCTCCTAAAAAATTCAAAAGCTTTTGTATACTCAGTATATCAGATTCATATAGATTGCTCAATTGAACAATGTTTAATTTCTATTCAATTTAATTAACCGCTAGGAAATGTTGCATAATTAATCTGCTGTTTTGGCTGCCTTGATACTTCTTAGGTTGACGGCTAGATACGCATTAGAGATGTCTCCATCCAAATGCTGTTCTAGCAAGGGATTTTCCCCTTGAACCCATCATTTATGATATATGGTGGCGCTTTTCGCCCCCAAATAGTGAAAGTGGGGGCACTTTCTGTCCCCACTCAGGAAATGTTGCTAAAATACTGTTTAGATTTATCATACATACAAAATGGAAGTTATCTATTTCTCCTCTTCATTAAGACCTAATTCATTACATATTACTTGCTATCCCTGATATCTTATTCTTTCTACCAGCGTTTCCTTTTTCAGATTACTGCTTAAAACGCAGGAAAGTACAATCTGCAACAGACCGACCAAAAAAATCATAATAAAAATTGGTACGATTGGAACATGATAGATATTCATTCCAAATATTCCATTATGTTTTGCATAGAAAAAAAGTGCATAGCCGAGCGGCAGACCAATGATCAAAGCTACGCATATGGTCCCAACCGTAAAAATCAGTCCCTGTAACTGCAGGCATAAATTTAATTGTTTATTTGTCATACCCACAGCCTGTAATATACCATATTCCTGCTTTTTTGTCGTAATATTCATGATCATGGTATTCGCCATATTCATAAACCCGATGAGTCCTACAACCGCCATAAACAGATAACAGCCAAGCTTCATCATGCTGCTTGCAAATTCGGCAGATTGTAACTGCGCATGATAACTATCCATTTTTATATGCGAAGTATTAGAAATCAAAGTATTCAGACTTTGTTCTACAGATGCCACATCTTTTTTATCACAGTCCACCCACAGATAGCCATAGGCTGTTCCTCTCGGATTCATGGAACGATATACACCTTCCGGAATGACAAGATAAGTGTCCGCGCTTACAAAGGATCCTGCAATCTTTCCCTGATAGGTATAGGTTTCACTTCCATTCTCAAAGTCAAATGCAATGGATTCACCCGGAGCATATCCATCTTGTTCCATCCACGTTGACCAGCCAAAGAAAATTTCACCATTCTTTACCGCCTGATCATAGTCCATAGAGCCAATGTCCCCGTCTTGGCGCATAAAATCAAAATCATTTTTACTCACAATATCAGCCGGAAATCTTGTTCCGTTCAGATTTACAGAGACAATCTCTCTCGTCATGACATCTGTTACTCCCGGAATGCTTTTGATTTCTTCAATCAGCGAATCATTCAATGGATCATCCGTCAGAATCGTATCCAGGTTATTCTCCGGATATCTTTCATCATACTCAGCAGAATAGTCAAGCTGCAGTTCAAATTGTCCATGATTAACGGAAAGACGTGCTTCATGCTCCGTGTCAATATTTCCCACATAATTAGAGATAATCACAAACAATACGCAAGAAAAACCCATTGTGAGGATAGTACCAATAGTTCTTTTGGGATTACCCGTTACATTTGCCATTGCCATAGAAAACACGGTGACATTTTTTCTGCCATTTCGTTTTCCTTTTTTGTGTGTTTCTGCATTTTCTAAATACCGTGTTGCTTCGATAGGTGAAATCCGTGAAACAATTTTCATTGGTTTACGCAGTGCCAAAGCAACGGTAAGAAATGATACGAAAATACAGAGAAGCATAACAGGCAGGGAAAACAGAGGCACCTGCTGATTTTGAACTCCCATAGAGCTAGTTCCGGTTGATACAAGGTTTCCCTGTTCTACCAGCCAGTTAAAACCGCATTTTGCAATCAGAAAACCAAGAAGCAATCCAACTGGTATGGAAAAAATGGTCAAAAAAATGCCCTCTCTGAAGATCAGTTGTTTCATCTGCTTTTTTGTCGCTCCCAGAGCCTTGATTTTTCCATACTCCTGTATCTTGTTGACAATACCGACCTGAAAAATATTATAAATGACCACAACAGAGAAAAGTACAATTGCAAGAATCAGAATTCCACATACCGCAATCGTTTCATAACTCGGCTGCAAGACCCATTGCAAATAGAGATCATTGACTATAACGTTTTTTTCTTCGATTCCACAAGATGCTGCAATCTGCTTTATAACCGGTTCAATATTATTCATAGATACATTTGCAGAATCGTTTAACGTAAAATAGATATTATACTGTCTGTCATTCTCTGCGACGTGCTCATCATAAAACTCCTGTGACCCGAAAGCAACATAAGATGCCTCGATGGTATACTCATCCCGATCATATAGGATTCCGCTGACAACAAACTCTTCCGGCTTATATTCTGACCGCATCCCTGCACGGTAATCCAGTGTAACCGTATCTCCGACCTTTACATCATCATATCCCATTGCACGAAAAAAAGCTCTTCCGGCGGCAATTTCCTGCATTTTTTCCGGATACTTTCCTTCCTTTAACTCATATTCCTTATTATAGGGAAGCATTTTTCTTGCAGTCTCATCCATGCAGACAAACCCGCCATTTTCATTTCCTTTCAGGATGCCCTCCGTACACATGATGCCGATATCAGATATCTCAGCTCTGCGTTCCACTTCTTTTAATTGCGTACCATCTGCTGCGACAAACAGACCATAATTGCTTCCATATGAGCCTGCCGCCTGACTTTTCTGCAAACGTATCATTCCATTTCCCACAGTACTGATAATCACAAGCAGCATCGTAGTCAGACATATGGACATCATAATCAGTATACTTCTTGTCTTGTTCTTTTTGTCATTGCTATATGCAATCCTGCTTATTGTCTTCATCTGAAATCCACCACCTGTCCGTCCTCAATCACCAGAATACGGTCAGCGACCTGTGCAATTTCGTCATCATGGGTAATCATTACAATTGTCTGCCCATATTTTTTTGCTGTCATCTTAAGCAGGGCGATCACCTCATCACTGGTCTTGGAATCAAGATTTCCTGTCGGCTCATCTGCAAATATAATTTCCGGACGATTCACCAGTGCTCTTGCAATTGCTACTCTCTGCTGCTGTCCTCCGGATAACTGATTTGGCAAATTGTAAATCCTCTTTTCAATCCCCAGAGTTGCAATAATATCATTTACATACGCTTCATCCACTTTTCTTCCATCCAGCCCCAGTGGCAGTACAATATTTTCCCAGACATTAACAGATGAAACCAGATTAAATGCCTGAAAAACAAATCCGATTTTTCTTCTGCGGAAAACAGCAAGGGCATCTTCCTTCATCCTGTATAAATCTTTCCCTGCTAAAGTAACACTGCCTTTTGTCGGGGTGTCTAGCCCTCCAAGCATATGAAGTAATGTACTTTTACCGGAACCTGACTTTCCGACAATTGCGACAAATTCTCCCTGCTCAATCTGAATGTCCACCTGATTGACCGCTTTGACCTGATTCTCACCTGCGCCATAAAACTTACAAAGCTGCTTGGTTTCTAATATCACACTCAATGTGCTACCTCCTTTTCAATTCTGTAAAACGTACCTTTTCAACACGCTTTCTTTGTCTGTTTATATATTTGGTCATTTTTCAACCTACATCCAAATTGTATCAGGATAATCTTTCATTTCACTTTCAAAAACGAGCAGAAGTCTTACAGAATTGTAAGATTTCTGCTCATTTAAAATTTAACTAACATATGGTAATTGAATCACAAACGTGCTTCCTTTTTTCTTTTTGCCGGAGGTTACCGTAATCATACCTGCGTGCTTTTCGATAATTTCTCTCGATAGAAAAAGTCCGATTCCTGTACCACTCTTTTCCATGACCTCCCTGGAACTTCCTCTGTAAAATCGTTGAAAAATTTTGTGATACTCATTCTGCGGAATACCAATTCCCTGATCCTCAATTTCCATTCTTACAAGATCGTTTCTTTTTTGTAACCGGATAAATATTTTTGAACCACCCGGACTGTACTTGACCGCATTATCCAGAACGTTGATCACAGCTTCGCCAAGCCACCTTTTATCCTGCATAATCGTGCATGTTTCCAGCTCTTTTTCATAGTCAAAAACGAATTCAATTTCTTTCTCATCCGCTTTTGGATATGTACGATTCACAGCAGATATGACAGTATCTATAAGTGGAAGTTTTTTCTTATTCATCTGAATCAGTCCAGTTTCCATCTTGGATATTTCAAGAAGCGACTGCAATAATGTCTCCAGTCCATCCAGAGCACTCCGACAACGGATACGAAACTCCTCCTGTTCTGTGGCACTTAAGTCATTCTGCATCAGCACACTAAAACATATATCCAAAGCTGCAACCGGTGTCTTTAACTGGTGTGAGATGTCAGAAACCATTTCTTTCGTGCTCTCTTTTTCTGTCCGTGCTTCTTCCTTTAGCAACTGAATATGATGTCCGATTGCTTCAAGCTGGTCATTCAATTTTTCCAATTCTGCGTAATTTTCCGTTTTCAGTAAATCATCAAATTTATTTTCACGGAATCTGATCAGAATTTCTTCCAACTGGTCTAATATTTTCTGATGACACGCATCTTCTTTTTTCTTCCAATAAAGTAAAAAAGTCAAAAAAAACACGCATATCACAGTGCTTACAGCACCGATCACCATAACCTGATGCTGGAATTGCGAATAAAATGCATTCCCTTTATTTCCCCAGTATCCATATTGCTCCAATAATCGCTTTCCCTGTTCGTTGGTTTCAATATCCTTATCCTTAAGCAATTCCGAAACAGCATCCAGCCCGGAAAATTCTTCCTTTGCAGCAATCTCTGTCATAAGATTCATTTTATATTTGTAATCTTCATAAAACACATACGTGGTAAAGCAATTTAATATTGCAAACAATAATATGACAGGTAATACCAAGGAGAGCACTACTGTAATCTTCTTGCGATATCTCTTTGTCACTGCCTTACCTCCTGATTCCATATATACCCAAGACCTCTGATATTCTTGATATAGACCGGTGCAGCCGGATTGTCTTCGATTTTCTCACGGAGTCTTCTGATATTGACAGCGATTGTATTTTCATCCACAAAATCCCCTTCCAGATCAAACACATTTTCCAATATTTGTGTTTTTGAAAGAATCTGTTTCGGATTCTGAAGAAAAAAAGTCAGCATTTTCAACTCCGTTTTTGTCAGACTGATTTCACGACTCTTTATCAGGACTTTCATTTCTCCTGCGATAAATACGATATCTCCCGAAATCATCTTTCCGGCTTCCGTTTTCT
The DNA here is from genome assembly GCF_003460565.1 of Blautia sp. AF32-4BH. Taxonomy (NCBI): domain Bacteria; kingdom Bacillati; phylum Bacillota; class Clostridia; order Lachnospirales; family Lachnospiraceae; genus Blautia; species Blautia sp. AF32-4BH. The sequence continues at coordinate 206,110 of NZ_QTVL01000002.1, forward strand.
CCTGTCTGCGGCGGAAATGTGCTTCTATTTTCAAAAGAAGTACCGAAAGACTAAACGGCTTTGTAATATAATCATCTGCCCCTGCTTCATATCCCATGACCTGATCCATCTCCTGATCTAGTGCTGTAAGACAAATAATGTATGTATTATAATTGCATCTCATCCACCTTACAAATTCCAGTCCATTCCCATCCGGAAGATTCACATCACAAATGGTAACATCCACATTATGATCACTTGCAATTCTTTTCGCTTTTTTCACTGATTCTGCTGAAAAAACCTCATATCCGGATTTTTTCAGTGAAAATGTAATTCCACGATTTAAATTTTCATCATCTTCAACCACGAGTATACCTGGCATAGCATCTGCACCTCTCTTTATTAACTATTCATCTTAAAATGCCTCAATGCCTCCACAATTGCACTCTCTTTATCTTCTGGACACTGCGGTTGCCTGCTATCTTCATTTTTAGGTAAATTAGGACTTGGAACAAGTTCCAAGTCTGTCGCGGCAGTCGTCGAATTGCCCTGCAAGCAGTCCATTCTCCTCGTTGCAACGCGCAAATTCTTTCCAACCTCAATTCCGCATTTTCTCTTTACCTGTGAGATACATCTGGCTTTTGTTTCAGTTGGGACAAAAGAACAACCGTCTCAACGGTATTCCCTTTGTCCCACAAAAGCTCCGTAACTTCCCCGCCATCCTTGAACACCGGAAAATTCAAACCAATCCGCTTTAGCGGATATTCAGACTCGTCATTCCTGTAAATTTCAATTTCCTTAATCAAGGCTGTGACCACATTTCTCTTTTCTTCGTCATTTATTATATTATAAACGCAGTCGAAATTCACCATGATTTTGTAAATATTCTCAAGAGTAATTGCCTGCTGCTTAATTGCATCTCGCCGAAGTCTGGCATCTTCGATTTTTTCCTCCAGCTCAACAATGACATCATATAGGGAATCTAACCGCAAGGTCATATCATGGAGCTTTCGTTCCCGGTATTTTGCATCAGCAGGGAGACTGTCAATTTCCCGTTCCAATCTTGTTTTATTCAGATCAACTTCCTTCAGCTTTGCCTGATAGCCCTCCAGTTCTTTATCCACTGCTTTCGTGTCAATCTGAACGCCAATCCGTTTTTTAATGGCTTGGGCATATTCCTCATTCCTTACGATCTCACGAATTGCCTCAATGACCATCGGTTCAATATCGGTCTTTTTCAGCATCGCCTTATATTCACAATGCTTACCCCGGACCATCCTATTCCGACTACATACATAATAGTAAATTTCTTTGTAAGTGCCATCTTTATTTGTCCATGCGTGTTTATTCGTATACATGGGACTTCCACAAACCGGGCATTTCAGCAGACCTGATAACAAATGAACTCGATCCCGCCCAATTTTTGACGGTTGCTTTACTCCGGTTCTAAGACGCTTGGCATGAGCCTTTTCCCATACCTCCTCACTAACGATTCCTTTATGCTGTCCCTCTGTCAGAATGTAATCGTCATTTCTTTTCATCTGGTAATCGTTTTTTGTGCCTTTGACTTTTTCCTTCGTTCTCCGTCCATAGGCAATTTTACCGCAATAAACCGGGTTATCCAATATCAGTTTAATAAAATGTCCTGTCCAATCCTCTAATGTGCCATTCTGCCTCGGAATTTTCCGTATACCTTGTAAGTTCAACTGATTCGCAATACCACCCAAACCGATTTCCGATGAAGTATATAATTCAAAAATCTTCCGTATTGCCACAGCCTCTGTTTCTTCAATCATCAGCTTGTTATCTTCCAGTGTATATCCGTAGGGAGCAAAGCCACCATTCCATCCACCCTGCCGTGCCTTTTCGCGCCGCCCGTTCATCGTCTGCTCGATAATATTCTCACGCTCAATCTCAGCCACAGCAGATAGTACAGAAATCAAAAGTTTTCCGCTTGTCTGAGAGGAATCAATCCCTTCTTCTATGCAAATCAGATTTACACCATAAGATTGAACCAACTCCAAAGAGTTAAGTATATCTGCTGCATTACGGCCAAACCGTGACAGCTTATACACTAAAATATAGTCAATGTCCAAGCCATCCTCAATATCTCTGAGCATTTTTTGAAAGGCAGGTCGTCCCTCAATGGATTTACCGGATTTACCGGCATCTTCATAAGTATCAACAACGATCATTTCCTCACGATCCGCAAATCGTGTCAGCATATTTTTTTGACCTTCCAGGCTGTATCCGTCCACTTGCATCTCTGTGCTGACCCTCGGATACAAAACACAGCGTTTTCCATATCAGTTCATAATTCATACCTCCAAAATTTACTTTTGGAAAATATCCTATGTAAAGCTGCGATTCTCACGCAGCTCCGTCAACCTCGCCCAGCACTCTCATACCATATTTCTCGATAATATGTGCCAGCGAAGTGATAAACGCTTCAAATTTTTGTTCCGCCAGAAGTTCTTCTGACCGGATTTCATCTGAAGGAATCAATGCGCTTTTATTCTGGATATTCTCCATTCAGAATCACCTCCGCAATTCCTAACGAAATTATAACTCTACTTGCACAGCCTGAAAATGATACGGCCTTTCGGCACTTTTATGTAATCCCCAGACTACACAAGAGCGTCTTGTTTATGTTTTCCATGTCATCCTTGTTTAGATGACCAATATAGTTTTTTAACCTCGACTTGTCGATTGTTCTGATCTGTTCCAGCATAACAACAGATGGTTTCATCAAACCGCATCTGTCGTTTAAGTGGTAATGCGTGGGGAATTTTCTGCATTTTTTACTTACACTGGTAATTGCTGCAATAATAATCGTAGGACTGAAACAATTTCCCACATTGTTTTGAAGAATGAGTACAGGACGAGAGCCACTTTGTTCGGAGCCAATACCAGGACTTAAATCAGCCGAATATATGTCACCTCGATGGAATTTTTCAAACATCACTCTCGCCTCCTTAATATCTTAATACTTAAACAGCCGCACCAGTCTGAAAAAAATCTTCGGATAAAAACCTGGTGCGGCTACTGTTATTCTGTTCGGATTACTCGTCATATTTGCCACGCCCCCTAACGCTGGGAACATAGCAGGTCTCCGCTGGCGCGGTTGTCATAACTCCGCAGCGTCGTTTTACTCGTGCGCCGCAGGGTTCCCCCCAAGTCTTTAGGAGGCCGTGAGGAAGTATCTTTAAGCCCCCGTGCAGTCCTCGCGCCGAATCTGCCACCATCCGTTTTGTGGAATCGTAGATCGCTCCAAAGCAGCTTTGTTCATCACCTCCCTGACTGCTCTATCTTCGCGGCGTTCCACACTCGCTCGTACACGGGTTATGTACCTGTTATGCTGTCTATGAAATTGTCAAAGTGCTGTTGAAGGGGGAAAACTTGTCCTTCTTATTAACTCTGACAAAAAGAGCAAAAAACGAGCGCACCAAACGAAACTTTTTCAAAAATACTTTGCCAGCTGCTTCAGACCACGCCGGATGCTGTCACGGACACGGCTTGGGTCTACATCCTCCGCTACTGCTATCTCGCTCACACGCATACCCAGGTAATACCGAGCATAGATCCGCTTGGCCTGCTTCTCCGGCAGAGCCATCACTGCGGCGTAGAGCTGCTCCCGCAGCTGCTTTTCCTCCAGGAGCATTTCCGGCGTCTGGGGCTTCATCAGGATCGCATTTTCAATGCCGTTATCACAGTCCAGAGAGTAATGCGCTTTATAGCGATACATCCTCCGGTCATAAGCAGCTTCTGCACGCTCAGCGGCACGGATCGTCTCCAGCACATCTTCTGTTACTTCTACAAAATGATCGTTTTTATAAACATCGGGATATAAGTCCCTAAGATTGACTTTCTTCATTATGTACCTCCATTTCGATTCACGGGCGGTTGACGAGTGAATCGAAAGGAGGCGGGGATCGGCAGCGACATACTTCGGACGCCTTCCCGAAAAATCGAAAGCAAAAAACGCCAACTCCCCGTAATGGGAAATTGGCGCGACAAAAATACCTACTATTCTGCTGATTTAGATGGAACGATAATACTGATAGATAGTCATACTCCCCCGGAGGAGGGGCAAGACTTTTTTTAGCTGGTGTAACTCATGGCTATTGTGAATGACGAAAATTGACATGGCGGCATCCTCCTATGTGCCGCCGTACCAGATTGCAGGGTGTAGGGTCGTCGTTCATTTTAGATAGACGAAAGGAAACGGCGGCTCTGATTTTTTCAAAGCCACCGTTGCAAAGTGCATAACAATATAGTCGCTGTACGATGGCTTTTTTTCTTTTGCCATCGTGCGGCAACTTTTTCACTTTTCTTTTATTTTAACAGGCAATCCTCACAGAAATGTCACGGGCATACGCCATTTCGACAAAATAACAAGCTGAAATCTCACCAATCTGTGAGATTTCAATTTTTTTGAGGAAAGCCGAGAGGAAATGCCTCCTCCCGGCTTTCAATAGGTTTATGATTATTTATTGTAGCAATCTCTGCCGTTACTCCGAAGTCCTCAGCCGTTCCACCACAGTTCCCTTGTTAAAGAAGTGGAGAACAATCAGCGGAATGACCGCAGCCAGCAGCAGATAAAGCACACCAATGACCAGAACAGGAACCAATGTAATGTTCAGGGTAAAGAACCACATGGAGGGGCCATTTAATGCGCTCTTTAGCACCGTGACTGCCAGGACCGCTGCGGCTGCTCCGCCAATAATGTCTGCGCCGGCGGCATAATAGATGCCCTCATAGACCATCAGGCGGCGAAGCTGCTTGCCGGTCATACCGATGCTTTGCATGGTAGCGAACTCATGGCGGCGGGTGATGATGTTGGTAATAATCATGTTGGTAAAGTTGATCAGTCCCGCAAAGGCCATGATGCAGCCAATCAAACCGCCGATAACCAGAATCATGCTGCGGACCGAATCAAGTTGCTCTTTCAACAGCTTGGTGGAAGTATAGGCAACCGAAGTATTTTCGCTCACATAGCTGCTCAAGAATTCTTCCATCTGCGGCTGCAAGGCTTCCTCCACATTGAATCCATAAGTCAGAAGCGTGGGAGCGTCATAGATTTCCTTGAATACAGTGTCCGGCAGATATACAAAAGGAGCATCACCGGCGATGTGTGCCTGAGCGGTAGTGCCTGTGGGCGTTTCTGTTTCTGTTCCCACGAGAATCGCTTTTGCAAGGATGGTGCTGGTTTTGACCAGTTCCCCATCCTTGTAGAAGGAAATGCTCTCCCCGACCTGTAACTGATCGGTCAGCGGAGTGTTATTTGGTTCCTCTGTCAATTTGTCGATGGGGCAACCAATAATGACATATTCTCCGGTAGCCATTTTCTGCGTTAAGGTTTCGGCATCTTTTTCGCCTTCAAAAATACGCATATCCGCCCAGAAATTCTCGGAGGCTCCCATCACATTACCAAAATAGCGCCTTTCGGTATCAGAACTTGTGTACAGGCTATATCCCTGATAGCTTTGATTTACAACGCCTTCTTCCTCATGGAATAGCTCTATACCGCTTAAATCTTCAAACCCATAGTCAACCAGCACATTTCTATCGTCCTTTGTATTTCGGTAAAGATAGCGTTCATCCTCAACTCCGGGCTGTCCGGCAATCAGATCCACTGCCTGTTGTGAGAGCGTATCTTCATGGTGCTGAACGCCCTCCATTACATTAAATGCGGCGGAGTTATAGACATTAAAATCTGTTCTGGTAACACGGTTTACCCACTTTTCTTCATCAAGGCTTTGCGTCACAATGATGATAGAGTTAAACAGGACGATGCACAGAAGCAGGGAAATAATGATAAACGCTGAACGCCGACGATTGCGCCCCAGGTTGGAAAAGGCCATGCGGGACAGCTTTACTCTATTGGTACGCTTGGCACTGCTCTTTTTATAGGCGTTCTGCTCGGTGTAGCGGATCGCCTCCAGAGGAGAAATCTTTGCCGCCTTTTTTGCAGGCTTCCGGGTGCTGATAAGCACGGTCAAAATTGTAAAGAGAGCGGCAATAACAAAGATCAGGGGCGAGGTCGATACGGATGTACCCACCATAGAGTATTCAAGGTTAATGATCTCTGTCACGATAGGAAGCAGCACCCAACCGGCAAAGAAACCGGCAATCAGACCAATAGGCAGTCCGATCAGCGTGAGCCAGACCGCCTGACGGTTCACAATGCTCTTGATCTGCCGTGTGGAAGTTCCAATCGTCCGCAGCAGACCGTATTGACGAACATCCTGCATCACGGAAATATCAAAGATATTGTAGATCAGCAGGTATCCGCACACGACAAACATCAGGATAAATACAACAGCAGGCACGATGGACTCTGATGAAGTCAATCCCTGGGACATTTGATTTTCGGAGGCGAGAATGAAATTGTCTGCGCCCATATCCTCTGGATTGCCGCCAATGGAGTAAACGAACTCATTCAACTGCTGCTGAACATTTGCTTTATTCTTCAGCACGACATCGGAAAAAGTAACGCCGGACATTACATGGTCTACCGCATAAGTGTTCTGAACCACATCGGGATTTTCTTTTATAAACTGCTCTGAAACAGTCGCAACGCTCACAGAGTCATTGCTTGCTTCCCACCAGCCGGAAAGCACCATATCGTAATGATAAGTTTTCCCCCGCAGTTCAAATTCTAACGGAACCTCTGCGCCGATCTCAGGTTCTACACCCAGCGCCTTCAGCGCCAAATCCGTAGTGGCGATCTCATTCGCTTTCTCCGGTGCAGCTCCGTGGGTAGGCACACAGAAGGTCAGTTCCTGCTGCACACTATCTTCATAATTGATTTCAATGGAATGGCTGGAAGTGTTGCTTGCATAGCCAATGATACGCCGGTGTCCTGCCTGGTCCACAAAATCGCTGTTTACAAGCTGCTCGTACTGTTTCTCCGTCATATACCCCAAAGTGCCATCCGCCTTGCTGCCTTTCTGCATTTGCAGAGAGAGTTGGATGGAGGACGCCATATTGAACGCCAGGGAAGTGATAGAGGTAAACAGGAAAGCAGTCAGGATAATTGCCAGCAGTGCAGCCAGATTGCGTACCTTATTCTTCTTGAAATAGCGTTTGGATAGCTTGGTAATTACTTTGGAATTATTGTTGCCAAATAGAATGTCATTCATAGTCCCGCCCCCCCCTTTACTGCACGATCTTACCATCCTCGATCCGAATAATGCGGTCGGCAAGCTGGGCGATCTCACTGTTATGGGTAATCATTACGAGGGTCTGGTGGAATTTCTGGCTGGTAGTTTTCAGAAGCCCCAGCACATCGGCGCTGGTCTTGCTGTCCAGGTTGCCGGTGGGTTCATCAGCCAAGACAATAGCGGGCTTTGACACCAAGGCGCGGGCAATGGCTACGCGCTGCTGCTGGCCGCCGGAGAGGTTATTGGGCATATTGTTCAGCTTATCCTCAAGCCCCAGCATCTGCACTACTTCGTTCATAAACTTCTTGTCTACCTTGTTTCCGTCCAGCTCCACAGGCAACACAATATTTTCAAAGACATTCAGCACCGGTACCAGATTGTAATTCTGGAAGATAAAGCCGATCTTTCTTCTGCGGAAAACGGTCAGTTCCTCGTCTTTGAGTTTGGACAGCTCCTTGCCATCCACGACCACCTGGCCGGAGGTGGGCACATCCAATCCGCCGATCATGTTCAGCAGCGTGGATTTACCACTGCCGGAGGTTCCTACGATAGCTACAAATTCTCCTTTTTCAATAGAGAGGGTCACACCATCCAAGGCTCTGGTAATGTTCGGCTCTGCACCATAATATTTTTTCAGTTCAGTCGTTTGCAAAATGCTCATAGAGAACACCATCCTTTCTTTTTGATAAACCCATTGTAACGACCAAACCTCACAGAAATGTCACGAGCCACAAAAAATTTCCGCTAAATTCAGCCCCAAATGTCACGAATCTGTGACATTTCAATTTTCGGGGTGTGCTTACTCTACTTTCGGAGCAGGAAAACAGAAAAGGTTGAGCCTTTCCCAACCTCAGACGCTACCCGGATATAACCGCCCTGCAAGGTCACAATCTCACGGGCCAGATACAGACCGATTCCAATACCGTCCACATCATGCACCACATCTTCCCGATAAAACCGCTTGAAAATCGTCCCCTGGTGCTGCTCTGAAATGCCGATGCCGGTATCGGCAATGTCGATCTTCACATACATTTCCCAGCCTTCCACCGACACACGGATCTGCCCGCCTGCCGGGGTGTATTTCACAGCATTATCCAGAATGTTGAACAGGGCTTCGCTTGTCCATTTTCTATCATGGCGTGCATCCAAATGCTCCGGGCATTCCACCTGCACATCTATCTTTTTCTTTTCGGCATTGAGCAAAATCCCGCCTAGGGCAGCGGCAAGGGTATCGTAAACCGGTTGCTGTCTCTGCTCCAGCGAAATGACTCCCGTTTCCAGTCGGGAGGTTTTAATCATGGCTTGCATGAGGAAGCCCAGCTTATCAAGCTGGCTGGCCTGGGCTGTCAGAAATTCCTTTTGCTTCTGCGGAGGAACCTCATTTTCAAGCAGCGTGTTGTTGATCATTTTCAAGTTGGCAATCGGGGTCTTGACCTGATGAGAGATGTCAGAGATCAGCTCTTGTAGGTCAGTCCGTTCCTTTGCGATGCTGTTTTTATTTTCCTGCATGACCTCGTACAGCCGCCCCAGCCGATAGTTGATTTTGTAGAACAGGCTTTCTTCGCAGGTTGTCTGCTTCGGCTGCATATTTTCGGAGAGCATATCATCCATCTGACCACAAAAGGCATCGGAGAACCGAACCAGCTTCCGGCGGATCAGAGCCACAAAGAAGATAACGCAGAGCAGTACAAAGAGACTGAACAGGAACACACACCGGACAGCGGTTATATTCTGGGTCAGCAGATAAACAGCGGCGCAGACTGCACCAACCGCCAGCAGCAAAAGCGTTCCCAAAAGGATACAGGCTTTGTTGATGGAGAGTTTTCGCATATTCATTTCGATGCCCCTCCGATCCACATATAGCCCATGCCGTACACCGTCTTGATGTACTGGCATCCCTCTGTTTCAATTTTGTTCCGCACCCGGCTGATGGCCGCAGTCAGGGCGTGTTCATCCACAAAGTTTCCATCGGCATCCCACAGCTTTTCAAGCAGCACCTGCCTGGTCAAAACATTCTGCGGATTTTTGGTCAGTATTTTCAACAGCCGGTATTCCAACGGAGTGAACACCAACGGCTTACCGGACAGGGAAGCAGTCATCTCCGAGAAATTGATGGACAGCGCACCATCCTCATAGCAATCGCCTCCAGACTGTTTCGCCAACCGCCCCAGCACCACGGACAGCTTTTTTTGAAAGACGCTCATAGGAAATGGCTTGGTCACATAGTCCTCCGCGCCCAGCTCATATCCTTTGAGCATATCACTTTCCATATCGTTTGCGGTCAGGAAGATCACCGCCGTATCCGGCCGACGCTCCTTTACCTCACGGCAGAAATCAAAGCCATTCCCATCCGGCAGGTTTACATCCAGCACGATCAGGTCATAGTCCTGCTTGGTCAGAAAGTTGCTGGCTGCTGATTTTGTCAATGCAGAGTCCACGGCATAGCCCGCAGTATCCAGATTATAGCACAAGGTATTATTCAAAAGTCGGTCATCCTCGACTACTAAAATTCGCATTGTATCACACTCCTTCATTCTTAGTGTAGCATCCAAATGTCACAGAAACCTCACGAGAGGATTATTTTTTTGTATTTTTGAAACGGCGGTCTGCCGGTTTCTCTGCATCCTTGGGAATCATCCAAATGGTAGCCATCTTTACAGCGCCGGGGATACGCCCACCGGTACACAGATAATTGATCTGCCTTGGGGTAACACCCCATTTTTCACTTGCTTCTTTCAGCGTCATATAATCCATATAGTTTCCCTCCAATATGGTTTATTATATTTCCTTTGCTCGAAGAATACAAGCGTGCAAATAGGGCGCAAGGCCCTGTGCCAGAAGCATTTTGAGACCTTGCGCCCCATTTGTAGTTCTATCCTAAAAATACTTTGCTAGTTGCTTCAGACCACGCCGGATACTATCACGGACACGGCTTTGGTCTACGCCCTCCGCTGTGGCGATCTCACTCACACGCATACCCAGATAATACCGGGCATAGATCCGCTTGGCCTGCTTCTCTGGCAGAGCCATCACAGCAGCATAGAGCTGCTCCCGCAGCTGCTTTTCCTCCAAAAGCATTTCCGGTGTCTGGGGCTTCATCAGAATCGCATTTTCAATGCCGTTGTCGCAGTCCAGGGAGTAGTACGCCTTATAGCGATACATCTTTCGCTCATACGCAGCTTCCGCACGTTCAGCTGCTCGAATAGTCTCCATTACTTCCTCTGTCACATCTACAAAAAAGTCTGTTGTATAAACATTAGGATAAAGTTCCCGAAGGTTAATTTTCTTCATTATGTACCTCCATTTCGATTCACAGGTGATTGACGGGTGAATCGAATGGAGGCGGAGACCGACACCGGCAGACAACCGGGTCATCTCCGAAAAAATGGCAACAAAAAACGCCAGATTTCCGTGAGGGAAAACTGGCGCGCCAAGAACAGTCATTATTATACTGAATTACATGGAACGATAATGCCGATGCAATGTTATACTTGCCCGGAGGAGGAGCAATGCTTTTTTTAACTGATGTAGATCATGTGAGCTTTGAAAAAGCAAACGAGACACGGCAAAATAACCTCCAATCGGCTACCGTGTCCCTGCAAGTCGTCATAGGATTGTGTAAACGCAAAGAAACGGCGGCTCTGAAAATCAAAGCCGCCGTTTCAAATGGGCGTGTCAAATTGTCTGCTCTACGACGGCTTTTTTTCTTTTGCCGTCGTCCGGCAGGAAATCTTTATTTGTTTCGATTTTAAGGAATCAATCTTACTTCCAAATGACTTCCATCTTACTTATCTGTAAGATAAATAAAAAGGTTGCCCACACCGATCTTCTCGGAGGGACAACCTCTCAAATCCACATGAGTATTTAGCCTATTGGCCGTATGCCATATAATTTTATTGCGAGCTGATATTTTCCACAATCGACATAGCGTGTAATCTTCTTGCTGGGCCTCGTACAGCCAGCGCCGTGGTTGCGAGAATCACGCCTATGATCAAGCACAATTCCAGCCACGGAACACTCCAGGGATTTCCGAATGTGCGAGTGATAAGGCTGGAGTACAGGAACCAATGAAACAGCAATCCGAAAATACATCCCAATATGACACCACTTATGGCATACGAGACAGCTTCCGCAGAAATCATGCGTGTAAGCTGTTGATTACTCATGCCAATGGCACGCATTACTCCATATTGACGAGTTCGGGCGGAAACTCCCATGCTGATGGTATTCATAATATGGAAAATCGTAATGGCTACAATGATTGACAGGAAACCATATACCAATGTTGCAAAAGCATAATAAAGGCCACGTTGTTGCTGTGCTTGGATTAAGACATCAGTGAAAGTGACTCCTTCACCGAACAATGCTTCAACCTCGGCAACATCTTCTTCATCAGAACCAAAGCGGAACTGGACATCCAGGATAGTATACCCAGTCTCACCCGTCAGCTGCGAAAAAGTTTCCTCGGAGCAGATCAGTGTTTCCGTTCTCTCTGCACGAGCCAATAGGCTGTCAGACAAAACACCCCCTACAGTAACTGTTTGATCCTTCCCGTTTATTGTCAGTGTAATGGTATCTCCCACCTGCACTTCTGTTCCTGCGTTTGCCACAAACAAGACCTGTCCCGGCGTGTTCGTTACAGTATCTATAGAACCTGCAATTAGTTGATCTTGCGCCCAGCGGAACTGATTTTCTTCATAGGAGATTAGATTGCTGTTATGGATTGCGCCGCTAATTTGGGCAGGAACATCATAAGCAAACATTCTGCCAAACACTCGACTAACAGCGGAATTTTGTACTACGGCATCCCTTCGATCCGCCGGAATGGAACAAGTATTTGTGTCACTGACAATGGAAAGCTCGGGCGACCATTCTTTCGGCATAAATGCGTTTTCCATAAAGGGAACCAGCGTACAGAACCCTAAAAACAAGGTGATGCAGATTGCAAATGCACTTGTCATCAGAATATAGCTGCGCCGTTTGGCCTTGGCATGATGGATACCAAGTGCTACCTCTACATGCCACCGCCGAGTGTTTGCCGCATGGCGGAACGAGGATTCCTGCTGTGTATTGCCTGTGACAGCCTCCAATGGGGAAACCTTTGCTGCCATTTTTGCGGGGGTCCGAGCCGCCAATAGAACGGTAATAAGTCCCAATACAATGCTCACACCAATGCTTAGCCAGCTAATGCCAAAGATAGGCATATAACCAAACCATACAGTGCTGAGCTGCCGCATGACTGCACACAGTCCCCAAACCACCACGATACTTAACCCGATACCAATGGGTATGGCGGTAATGCACCACTGTAAAGCCTCACGGCGCACAAAGCGCAATACTTGGCGACGAGTGGCTCCCAAACAGCGCAGTAAACCGAAAAACTCCATGCGCTGGCTGACATTACTATTCAAACTACTGGAAATCATCATAACACAAGTTCCCATTACCACCAAAGAAAGCAGAAATGCCATTGTGTATATCTGCGACATATTGGAACCCGGTAGCTGCCCGAGCATACTGAGCAGTTCTTCATTTTGGGTGATTTGTGCATCAGATATGCCGTTTTGCTGCTGAATATCAGCAATGCTGGAACCAACATTAGTGAGCAGCGAGAACCGAACGACATACTGCCAGTTGCCGCTTAGATCCGCAGTTTGAATGCTTGACAGCCCTTCAGGTGTCAAAAGGATTGCACTGGCACTTCCCGAGATCATATTGGCGGCATCATCATCCATAATTCCCGTAATCGCCAGTTGCATTGTACTCCCATCAGGAGAGTTCAAAGCAAGAGTATCTCCCAACGAAATTCCTGCTGTTTGTGCTAATGTAGATGAAACAGCTACCTGTCCAGCTATCTCAGGGAACTCACCTGAAAGGACAGAACCTAAATAAATTTCAGAAAATATTGTCTCGTCCATCCCTGCAACAGAAACGGGCTGATCTGCCACTGTGCAGCCGATTTCTGCGGGAATGTTGCCTTGCCAGCCAGACAAGTCTATTTCAGGGCGGGCAGCAATATATTCGGATGTTTTTTCGTCAATAGCTGTGATTTTACAATGCCAATCTCCAGTTTGATGCCGGGTTTCATCCGTCATGCTTTTCAAATACATATCGGCCAGTCCAAACATGACTGCAACCAGGAAAACCGCCAGCACAATGCAAATGCGTGTCATGCGGCTTTGCCTGCGGTGAACCTTGTTGGAGATAGAAACCAAGTCGAGGTAGTGTTTCATTTCCGGCTCGCCCCCAACTCCTTCAGCACACCATCAGACATATTGAAAATGCGGTCTGCCGCACTTGCATGATTTTTGTTGTGGGTAATCATCAAAATGGTTTGCTGGTACTTGGCCGACATGGTTTGCAGGAGAGCCAAGACTTCCTGACTATTTTTACTGTCCAGATTGCCGGTCGGCTCGTCCGCCAAAATCAGTGCAGGTCGTGTAACCAAAGCCCTGCCGATAGCGACACGCTGTTGCTGGCCACCGGAGAGCTGACTGGGAAGATGATGACGGCGTTCGGTCAGTCCCAAAACATTCAGCAGCTCGTTGACAAACCTCTGGTCTGGCCGCTTGTAGTCAAGCAGCAACGGAAAAGTGATGTTCTGTTCTACATTCAGTTCCGGGATCAGATTAAATGACTGAAAGATAAAACCGATGTGTTGCCGCCGGAACACGGTCAGTTTTTTCTCCGGCATTGAGAAAATATCCTGACCGTCGATCCAGACCTTGCCGGAAGTGGCTTTGTCCAGAGCACCCACAACATTCAGCAACGTACTTTTGCCGGAGCCAGATTCACCAATAATGGCAATAAATTCACCTTTGCGAACCGAAAATGTTGCATGACGCAACGCTTGAACCGCTGCTTCACCTTTTCCATAGGTTTTGCACAAGTCCTGTACTTCAAGAATATTCATACGCAGTACCTCCTTATGGTCACATCATACCCCCTTCGGCTTACTTCCAAGTGACCTGCATCTTACTCATTTGTAAGGCTGAAAAAGTTCAATGTGAAGGTAGTTCCAACATTGAGTGTGCTGGTTACAGAAATAGTTCCCCCATGTGCCTCCACAATAGATTTAGCCAGCGGTAAGCCCAATCCTATCCCATGCACATCTGACGAAAAGCGGCTGCGGTAAAAGCGTTTGAAAATGTTGTATAAGTCCTCTTGGTGGATACCTTTGCCATCGTCTGTAATGACGATCTGAGTCAACAGGGGTGATTGTGTCCATTGCACCGAAATGTGACCGCCCGGTTGTGTGTGTTCCAAAGCATTTTTGACGATATTTCCAATCGCCTCCGACATCCATAGTGCATCGCAATTAAGAGAAATATCATCCTTACCCGAAAGGGTGATCTCTTTGTGATCCTGTTCTGCCCATGTTTCAAATCGTTCCAAAACATCTTGCATGAGAGCGGAAACATTTTCTTCTGCTTTTTCCATCTGTATAATTCCCGCATCCAGGCGCGCCAGTTTGAGCAGTGTATAAATAACGTTCTCCATTCGCTTAATCTCTCGTTGAGATTTTTCCGAAAAGTTCGCCACCGTTTCGGCTTCTCCTTTATGACTGCTTATGATTTCATGGTACATTTTCAAAGCAGATAGCGGCGTTTTAATCTGATGTGATACATCCGAAATGATGTCCTGTAAGAACTCCTTTGTCTGCTTCTGGCTCTCTGCATGGGCGGAGAGAATAGTCGCCATTTCATTGACATCATGGAAAAGGCTATACCAATCACCGGTTTGGGAACATTCAATTCTGGACATAGAATTGCCATCCAAAAATTCTCGAATCTTACTTCCCGCATCATCAATAGCTCTATGCTGGCGTCGCAGATAAAACAGCAGAACCAGATATACCATACCGAACAGAAACAACAGCAGCAAGAGTAGATACAGCATCGTCTGATTTCGATATTCCCGAACAGTTGGCAATAGCTGCATAGATGTTGCTTCACTGTATCCAATAGAGGCCAGCGCTTCTTTGCCTCGTTCTATATCGCTTTCGTTGGGGTGAGCAGTAAAAGCTGAAATCTGCAATTTATCCTCATGGTTCAGCTGGTAGCCGGAAACACCATAGTCATGGAGCAACATCTCATGTTGGAAGTCCTTTGCAAGTAAAAACGAAAGTCCTGCGGCAAGTAGAAATGAAATAAGGCAGATGACGGTGATTGCCAACAGTAGATTCTTTGTTTCTTTCCCTAATTTGCCCATACCTTGTCCTCACTCAACGACCCATTTATAGCCGATACCTCGTTCCGTCAGCAAGTATTTAGGCTGATTGGGTGTGTCCTCAATTTTGTTTCTCAGCCGCCGGATATACACAGACAAGGTATTGTCATCCACAAAGTTTCCGTTGCCATCCCACATCCTATCCAGGATCATTTCTCGCGGCATAAGGTGATTAGGATTTTGCATGAACAAACATAGTAATTTGTATTCCACCAGCGGGAGGTCAAGCGGTTCATCATTTTTCCAAACGAGCCGTTCCGCCGTATCTACACGAATACCATTGGCTTCCAAAAAGGTATCTGCTTTGGAAAACTGCAAGGAACGGCGCAGGATTGCCTTAATTCTGGATAGAAGTTCATTCAGCTTGAACGGTTTGGTGATATAATCGTCGGCACCCATATCAAGTCCTCGGACAATGCTGATTTCCTGATCCGAAGCTGTCAAAAATATAATGGGAACGGTTGAGCTGTTCCGTACCGCTTTGCAAACATCGAAGCCTGTGCCATCTGGGAGCGTAACATCCAGCAAAAGTAAATCATAGGTGTTCTTTCGGAATAGGGCCAAAGCCTCCTTTACAGTTTTGGCATTGTCCACCATATATCCACTTGCTTCCAAAGTATATTGCAATCCATCAATCAGGCTCAAATCATCTTCAACATAAAGTATCTTTTGCATTTTTTTGCTCCTTTCCTTGCTTCGTTCTCATATCCACAGGCTTTTCCGCGTCTTTCGGAATCAGCCAAATTGTAGCCACCTTCACAGCACCGGGAATACGGCCACCGGCGCAATAATAGTTTATCTGCCGAATTGAAACTCCCCATTTTTCACTTGCTTCTTTTAGGGTCATATAGTCCATCTCTGCACCTCCTGCAATACATTCCATTATATTTCTATTGCTCGAAGAATACAAGCCTGCAACCATGTTGCAAAAAAGAAAAATCAGTATAATCGTACCGAAAAAACCGGAATGATAAGGTTATTCCTCAAATCAAACCGGAACGATACAATATTATTGAGGTGAACGATTATGCCGATTGATGATTTAACTGCTTTAGGGCAAAAAATGCGGGAAGCCAGAAAGAAAAAAGACCTGACACAACAGGAGCTTGCGGATCTGAGCCATGTTTCTGTAAAGCAAATCGCCAATATCGAAAAGGGGAAAATGAATCCTTCTTATTTGATTTTGAGAGCATTGGCAAAGGTCCTGCACATCTCTTTAGATACGCTTATAAATCCAGATATTTCTCTGGAAGATGAAGGTGTCAATCAGATGAAAATGCTTTATTCCAGCTGTCCGCCAGAAATGCGTGACACCCTGTTGCATCACACCCAAGAAACGGTGAAAGAACTGACAGAGTTGTCCGAGATATTTGAAATGAATTGAGCCAGTGAGTGAAATTTAACGATTCTCTCACTGGTTCTTTTCAATTTCGGAGAAAAGAGGCAAGCAATGCCTGTGTTAATACACACAGGCCCGCAGAGGAGAAAATCCCTTTGTGATTTTCCTCTCTGCTTGCTTGTTGAGGGCAGCGCCCCCAAGCCCCTTTGAACACAGAATTTCATTCTGTGGCTGCGCGTTCTGCGAACGCTTTTGACCAGGACCAGCTTACCGCTGGCCGTGGTCTTTTTCTTTTTCAACATCCTGTTCTACCTCCATTTTCAGCACCCGATCTACATTGGCCTTTGCCGTTAAAAGCTCCCGCATTTCCTCACGGGAATGCCGATACTCGGCATAGGTCTTTTTCTTTTCTTCCAGCAATTTCGCGTACTCTGTCTGCAACTCTTTGACCTTGGGCAGCTTCTTGACGCCCATCTCATCAAAGGCATTCTTAGCAGCCTGATGGAGCAGAATTTCTTCCTCATGTTCCTCCCGGAATTTCTTAGAGTATCCCGCCTTACGATATGCCACATAGACCTCACGGGTCTTGGCATAATTTACGATGTGAGTACGCAGAACAGCAATCTCCGCCATGCGCTTTTCAGCCGCTTTGATCTGCGCCGAAAGATCATTGTGATGTGCCGTGGCAGCCGTAGCCTTTTCTTCCAAAACCGTATACTCCAGCAGATTGTTCTCTGACAGGTAATTCATGGTTTGCGCCATTTGTTTCAGATTAAAAACTTTAGCCCATCGAGCATAGCCAGCACCTTTTCCAGCCTGCAATTTTGCCTGAATGTCCACCAGCAGATTGACCTTCGGCGGCTCTGCCTGTGTGACTGTTTTCTTTCGCGGGGTATGTGCTTTCTTTCCTAAGAGAACTGCCCGCAAATCTTCCAATCCATATCCTTCGCCCAGGCTGTCCATACGGGCGGCTTTCTCCCAACCGGGGAGCTTCAAGCGATATGATTTCCCTCGTTTTGATACCTCACAGCCGGATTCTTGCAGTAGCTTCAGAAGTTCCTCAAAATCAGCAGGGCTTTGTGATAATGCGTTGTCAATCGCCACACGAAGCAGCTCTCGGTGAGAGGGCTTTGCCTGATCTCCCAGCCACTTGTTATAGCTTTTTCCGTGAGGTTTCGGATTCTCTACAATGGACAGTCCGTTTTCAATGCAGATTGTATCACTTAACCGGCGAACCGCCTTGGTGCTGCCCCAAAAGTTTCGGAATTTCCGGTCATATTCTAAGCTGACCGATGACCAGATAATGTGATTATGAATGTGCGACTTGTCTATGTGAGTGCAGACCACAAAGGCATGATTGCCTTTAGTAAAACGCTTTGCAAATTCTACGCCCAGCCGGTTTGCTTCTTCCGGGGTAATCTCACCAGGGCGGAAGGACTGGCGCACATGATAGGCGATCACATCATCTGCGCCGCGCACCCGTCCGGTAGCGGCAATGTACTGCCGCTTTGCCAGAAGGAACTCCGCATCCGCAGTCCGGCTGTCACACGCATAGCCGGTAATGAGCTTGCCGTTATCTGTTTTCTGTGGATTTGCTACATAGTCGATGATGTCACTGATCGCCCGACTTTCTGTGCGGCCCTTGCCAACATGAAGCGGCATGATTCTTGTAGTTGCCATAAAAAACCCTCCTCTCAAAAATATTTTCTCTGAACTCTTTGTGCCTATCGTTGAAATAAACTCTCCTTATGGGTATAATATAAAGAAACTACCAATACCTCAAAGGAGGGATTTTATGATAGAACAGCTAATTGCTGAAGCAACCGAATGTGATTTCAAAGTTGCACTTGAAATAAAGAAACCAAAAAGCTGGTTAAAAAGTGTCAGTTCCTTTTCTAATGGAATCGGCGGAACTCTGTTTTTCGGAATCTCTGATGACCGGAAACCTATTGGCTTGTCCGATGTTCAAAAGGATGCTGAAGCGATCAGCCGCTTAATTAAAGAACGAATCACACCATTACCTCAGTTTATCTTAAAACCATTACAGGAAGATGGTAAAAATCTATTAGCTCTGGAGGTTTCTCCCGGCCGCAGCACCCCATATTATTACAAGGCAGACGGAGTGATGGAAGCATATATCCGTGTTGGAAATGAAAGCGTAATTGCCCCGGATTACATTGTAAATGAACTGATCTTAAAGGGAACCAATCAGTCCTTTGACACCTTAACAACAGAAGCTGTGAAAAAGGATTACAGCTTCACACTCCTGGAGGCAACCTATCTGGAACGAACCGGCCTCCGCTTTGAGCCATCCGATTATGTTTCCTTCGGTTTGGCTGACAAAAATGGGGTCTTGACCAATGCCGGAAAGCTCATGACCGATCAGCACACAGTTTATAACTCCCGTATGTTCTGTACCCGGTGGAATGGCTTGGAAAAAGGCTCTATCTTTGATGATGCACTGGACGATAAAGAATACGAAGGGAATCTGATTTATCTACTGAAAAGCGGCAGTGAATTTATTCGCAATAATTCCAAAGTCCGTTTTGTCAAAGAGGCACAGTATCGTGTAGACAAGCCAGATTATGCTGAACGAGCTGTGACAGAGGCTCTTGTTAATGCGCTTATCCATCGTGATTATATTGTACTTGGCAGCGAAATCCATATTGATATGTTTGATGATCGGGTGGAAATCACATCTCCGGGCGGTATGTTTGGCGGCGGCTCAATTCAGGAATACGATATTTACAGTATCCGTTCGATGCGACGAAACCCTGTGATTGCTGACCTGTTCCACCGCATGAAGTACATGGAACGCCGTGGAAGTGGCCTACGCAAAATCGTCAGTGAA
Source organism: Blautia sp. AF32-4BH (assembly GCF_003460565.1). Classification (NCBI taxonomy): domain Bacteria; kingdom Bacillati; phylum Bacillota; class Clostridia; order Lachnospirales; family Lachnospiraceae; genus Blautia; species Blautia sp. AF32-4BH. The sequence goes on from NZ_QTVL01000002.1 coordinate 225,674, forward strand.
ACCGAAAAGCTGCCTGGATACACAGAGGCATATAAGCCCGAATTTTCCTCAACAGCGACAGATTTCAGAGTCATCTTGAAAAATGTAAACTACAACTTAGAGGGTGACGCCCACCAAGTTATCCACCAAGTTACCCACCAAGTTATTGAACTATCAACGGTATCCAAACAGATTTTGACTTTTTGCACAACACCAAAATCCAAGAAAGAGCTTGCAGTATTTTGCGGCTTCAAAGATTTAAGAAACTTCACTTTGAAACATATCAATCCGCTTTTAGAATCCGGGCAATTAGAAATGACTATTCCCGATAAACCTAAAAGTCGCAATCAAAAATATATTACAGTTCGTTCCGAATAAACAGAGAAGCAGGGCATTGGGTCTCATCTCCCATTGTCCTGCTTCTTTTTCATTCCAAATTATATTCACATCATTTACCCATACACCCAATCCTGTATCGCAAATTTCAAACTCTGCACCTTTCCCAGTAGCCAGATCGCAGCCAGCGGCAGCCCCATCGGGCTAATCAAAAATGCCATAACCAGCAAAATCACACCATTCTGCGGGGAATAGGTAATCAGCACAGCCACGCCAAGCAGAGCAATTACCGTGCTTAGTAGACCAAGCACCAGACCGGATATGTAGATCAGCCCCGTGCAGAGCCAGACAAAAAGCGTCAACACCAAAACGACCGGTGCAGTTACGATCATCAGCAGACATTTCAAAATCTTCATTCCTGTTCCTCCTTCCAACGCTCCAGATGCCGTTTGCACAGGGCATCCGCTTCTCTCTCATCATCTTCCGTCACTTCCCGTTTTCCTTTGGTCAGTTCAATCTCCAGATAAGTCCGGTAATCATCGGCTAAGAGGTCGAACAGTTCCTTGGGAGTATGGCACACCTCGCCAGAGCAATAGTGAAAATCTTGGTCAAATTCAACTCTTACACATCCATGGCGGCTGATATAAACTTCTATGGTCTCGTCTGCGGTCAGGTAATCCGCAAAAATCTCCAGCACCTTTTCAAAGGTCAGCATCTGTTTTCACTCCTTTGCTACGCTTCTTATTCTACTCATATTATCCGGTACGGACAGGCAAAAGACAAGGATACAGACAAAAAGAAAAAGCGGAGGAAGGTGCGGCGAAGAAACGCCGTTCCTCCCTCCGCAAATGGAGTATCTATCCCTGTTATGAAAGTTTGGAGAGTTGGGTAAGGATTTCCTTCACACCCTCCCACAGTTGTTCCTGCCGCTGGGATATATCCTCCAAGTCAGCATTATAAACCCGCCCGGTCTCATGCACTTTGCGGGTCAGCTGGTTCAAGTTGTTGCTGCTTCGGCGCATCAGGGAGACCAACTCCTTCAGCTCTGGCAGTTCCAGCTTGACCACATAACCATCCAGCGCCATTTTCCGCAGATAAGCGCTCAAATTCTCTGTCCCGTATTGCTGCATCTTTTGATGGATCAGTTCCAGTTCTTCTGCGGACACCCAAAACAAAACCGGCACATCCCGCTTGCGCTTTGCCATGGTTATCGCTCCGGCTCCCGTTTTTTCGGGGCGGCAGACTTATGGGCGGGCAGCTCCTGTTTGAGCTTATCCCGCACTGAGTGACGGGACGGTTCCAGTTTTTCTCTCTGGGTACGGCTGCGCTGCTGTTCTTCACGCACCAGATCAATAAAACCATCCAGCACAGCAGGGTGGCTGTTTAAGGCATAACCACAACGGACGGTTTCGGGATTATCGTTGGGAATGGTCTTGGCCCATTCTTTGTTGCGTCGGGAGTAACGCCCATCCCAGTCCTGAAGCTGGACCGTGTTAGACAGAACCATGGACACACGCTCCATGCCATAGGTCTCGATCACACCCTTTGCCGCATCGTGGCTGAGATACATTCCGTCGAAGTGCTCCCGCACCGCCGCTTCAATAGACTCCTTGCATTGGCGATTTACATTGTTGGAAGCTCGGTACTGCTCCAGCTCCCCATGTTCTCTCGCATAGGCAGCTGAATGGGGATAGATCGGTGTTGTTCGCAGTTCCTCTTTAGCTCTGCACACATCGTCGGCACGGTTCTCAATGCTGTCCCGGATCACATCCATGTGACCGGTCTCCAGCTTTTCAAAGTAGCGGTACACATCCGCCAGCGGCAAAGAAGATTCCAAAAGTGCCTGAGCCTGGGTGTCGGTCAACTCCAGTTCCTCTATTGCCATCACGATGTCCTCGCGGATGGTGTACTCATAGGCATGGTTTAAGACTTCTTCCGGGGGCTGGCTTTTCAGCCAGTCCCGGAACTTGTCCTGTTCGGCAGCCATCTTTTCATAAAGAGCTGTATTCAGATCGTTAGTATTCATGTTATCGCACCTCCTCATGCTGTTTTGGTTTCTTGTCTGTACTGCGGGGTTGCACCGGGCGTTTTAGGTTATCCAGCACCGAAGTCCGTGTGCTTTTGGCAACAACAGACTCGGTGTGTGCCTGCCCCTTTCCGTCGATGTTGAGCAGGGTATCCAACTCCACTAGACGGGCGTTTTTGCTTGTCAGTTCTTCTTCATAAAGGAATGGCTTTCCGACTTCCTCCTTTGCGGCAGCCTGCTGCTGATAGAGGTTATCCAGCTGTGCCTTTGCCGCCTCCAGACGCTGGGGCATCTGAGTGAGGGCATTGTCGATACGGGTAAGATTTCCGCGAGGGTCTGTACCAAGGGTTGCCCTGTGGGTCATCTGTCCTTTCAGCAGGAGCGTATATTCCTGTTTCCAAGCGAAAAATTCCACGGACATGGCATAACCCCGGTAGCTGCCGATCTGCACCGGATCGGAGGTTTTGACCTCCTTGCAGGCATCCAAAAGGGCTGCACCGGCGTTCTCCTTATCGGTCAGCAGGTCTCCACGAATCTCCATACCGGCAAAACCGTCCTCCGGGTGCGGGTGTGCTGCCAAAACCTCCAGGTCAGATTCAAAGCCCTTGATAAAGCCTTTGTGCTTTTCAATCTCCTCCGGGAAGTATTTGAGCAGCTGGTCCTCCAGACGATATTGCTTGCTCTGGTGGTCGGCTTTCATCAGCTTCAGGCGGGATACCTCCACATCCAAATCCATACGCTCCTTGATGCGGGGATCTCCGGCACACAGAGCCTTGATCTCGGCAAAACTGAGGGCTGTTTCATCCACATCATCGCAGGAACGCACCGGCGATTTAGAAGTCATAATCTGGGAAATGAATTTCTGCTTATTCTCCACCGTCTGCCAGAGGTATGCATCAAAGGTTCCTTCTGTCACATAGCGGTACACATGGACAAGAGGATTCTTGTTACCCTGACGCTCGATACGACCCTTGCGCTGGGCAAGGTCTCCCGGTCTCCACGGACAGTCCAGGTCATGAAGTGCCACCAGACGGTCCTGCACATTGGTGCCTGCGCCCATCTTGGCGGTGCTGCCTAAGAGGACACGAACCTGACCGGTACGGACTTTAGAGAACAGCTCCTTTTTCCGCACTTCGGTATTGGCTTCATGGATAAAAGCGATCTGGTCGGCAGGCATCCCCTGGGCAATAAGTTTCTGACGAATATCGTCATATACCGTAAAGGCCGGCTCCTGCTCCGGCAGAGGCACAGCGCCTTCCAATGCGTGAAGCAGTGGATTATCCAGCGTTTTCGCCGCCTTGCTTGCAGGAGCTTTTGCCTGCGGTGTAGAAATGTCGCAGAACACCAGCTGGGTCAGCTTGTCAGCTTTGCCGTCCCGCCAGATCTGCATGATGTTGTCCACACACTGATTGACCTTTGTGCCAGGTTCGTCCGGCAGCATCTGGTTGACGATTCTCTGGTCAAGCCCCAGCTTACGGCCATCCGAGGTAATCTTGAGCATGTTATCCTGGGACGGGTCAACAGTTCCACTGTGTACCAGCGATGCACGCTCCGAAAGAGCTTTGACCATTTCCTGCTGATGTTCGGTAGGCTGCGCCACGATGTTGTGGTACTCCACTTCCGGGGTAGGGAGATTTAACTGATCGGCAGTCTTGATGTCGGCCACTTCTTTGAACAGGTTCATCAGCTCCGGCAGATTAAAGAACTTGCTGAATCTCGTTCTTGCCCGGTAGCCGGTGCCTTCCGGTGCCAGCTCCAATGCTGTGACGGTCTCCCCAAATCGGGAAGCCCAGCAGTCGAAGTGGGTCATGTTCAGCTCTTGCAGGCGTTCATATTGAAGATAACGCTGCATGGTGTAAAGCTCGGTCATGGAGTTGCTGACCGGTGTGCCGGTGGCAAAGATCACGCCACGGTTTCCGGTGATCTCATCCATATAGCGGCACTTGGCAAACATATCGGAGGATTTCTGCGCGTCCGATGTGGAAAGACCAGCCACATTCCGCATTTTTGTGTATAAAAACAATGACGATAGGTAATCCTTTGAACGTGATGTGCGGCGAAGCCGCACATTCGTTTCCTCCGGATTTTCCCCCGTCTCACGCCGGGCGTGCACCTTTCAGCGCACCCGGCCTACCATCAGATTGACTTACTTTCTACTGATTTCATTGCATCTGTACCCTCACGAATACAGCGCACTTGTAAATTTCACTTTTTGAGTTTTTCACGATATTTCTTGATTTTGCGTACCGCCTTGGCATCCAACTCTGGCGGTATAGGACTGTTGTGTACCATGCGGTGACACGGTATACATAGCCATGCTAAATTTGGAACTTTGTTGATTCTTTCAATCGGAAGTCGTGGATTTACATGATGACAATGTTTCGGAATCAGTTCAGAGAAATATCTACCACAGCATTTGCATTTTCCCTTATCTCGGTTGTAGGCATATTCCCGATTCATAAAATACTCGAAATTGGCTTTCCATCCCTTGCCGCTAGCGTAGATGGATAAGGCTATATCTTCGGGTGTATTGATGGAGGGGCGGTCACAGGGCAACGGTTTATGCTTGGTACGATAATTTACATACCGCCTGCGTCCATCCTCCGTATAAGGGGTCATTTTCTGGTCAAATGGTTTGCTTTCATAACGACTGTGTGTAATAAACGCATAGGTTATTCCGAACCATTTCCCATCAATTTGAATTGCGAAGGTTTTACTGTCATAACCTTCGTGCCGATGTGGCAGATTACTTAATTCCTTTAACGGCACCTGCATTTGGTTGTACTGCTTGGGAAACAGGTTTTTCCATACTGCCAACGCCGTATTATTCACTCTACGGTCAATGGCATGGTAGGCATGAGAACAGATAGAGGGTTGCAAATACTGTGCCAGTCCCATAATCACGGAGTTCACATACTGGATTTGAGCCGCCTGCGTGTTGGATTGCGTGTATAATCCAATTTTCCTAACTTCTTTTTGCAAGGTATGGATTTTCTTCGTCAATCGTTCCATATCAGGGAATGGCTTTCCTACCAGATTATCTGACCATGTGGCTGGGTCTGGTGTTTTCCTCTTTCGTTCTGCCTTGACTATGTAACCGAGGAAATGAATACCATTCTTTCTCAAATCGGTTACATAGGTCTTTTCCTGTGACAGTTCCAACTTCATGCGATGCTTAAAATACTTTGTCAGTTCATGCTTCATACGGAACGCTTCCTGTTCCGTAGAGGTCAGGATCACCCAATCATCCGCATAGCGAAAATTGTATTTCGGGGTGATTCCAGACCATTTCAGCCTTCGGGTATCGTTGCATTTGTGCTTGCATTGACGGTGCGGCTCCATATAGCAGCGCCCCACATACCAGTCAAAGTCATTGAGATACACATTGGACAGCAACGGAGATAATATACCGCCCTGTGGTGTTCCCATTTCTGTTGCATGGTATAAGTCCTGATCGATATATCCGGCTTTTAGCATTTGGCTGATGATTTTCAGAACCCTCTTATCGTGGATTCCGATTCGCCATAGCTTTTTCAGCAACAATCTATGATTGATGTTGTCAAAACAGCCCTTTATATCTCCCTCGACTGCCCATACCGGCTGGTCTTTGGATTTCACACTTGCATTGATGACATTGACAATATCCCGGATAGCGTGCTTCTGCGCCCGGTAAGGACGGAAACCATAGCTGTGCGGATAGAATCTCGCTTCGCATATCGGTTCCAGAATCAGTCGCATACATTCCTGTATAATCCTATCCAATACAGTGGGAATACCCAGAGGTCGCTTTTTGCCGTTTGCCTTTTCGATATACTTCCGTTTGGCTGGCTTCGGCTTGTAATTGGAGATATTTGATTGAATCAACTGAAATAGTTCTTCTTTTGGCATTTGCAGATACTTGTCCATTTTCATCCTGTCCACACCGGCAGTTTTGCTGCCCTTGTTGGACTTGATGTTATGAACAGCGGTTACAATAGTCACTTCGCTGACCATTGCTTCCAACAGTCCCGTGAATGAAACGCCTTGCCCCGATTTTTCATAGAGCAGGTCTTGAAACTGTTTCAATTCTTTTTCTGTTGAAAATCTGACGCTTAAATGCACAAGGTTTTCACCTCGCAGTTCGCCACCCGTCTTTCAGGGAGTTATTTGGATTTTCTTTCGTGAAATTTACAAATCAATCTGACTCGTGCCCTTCGCCGTGGGGCATTTCAGCCCCGTGTAATTGGCATTACCCAATTGCAGACTACTATGGCACGGCTGACTTCCTGTATTCTTCATTGTGCTGTAATACTCCAAATACAGGCTCTCAAACGTTCCCAAATCTCTATCCTTGTGGTCAATAGACCGTTGAAACCCTTAGGCCGCTACCTTACACCGGGAGAACCTAACCACACTTTGAATCACAGTTGTTGTGTGGTTCCGCATGAATATTTCATTTCATGGGGCATATACGGAAAAACCAGCCGTATCTGCTTTCTCCAATCTTCATCCTTTCGGATGCCAAGCACTCTTACGATGCTGCATAGCTTTCACTACTGGATAGCCATAGGTTTCGGAAGCCCGCACCATTATTATCCATGCCTTTCGGTTTAGGTTTTCAGGTTACGACTTCACCACGCTTTGTACCCTGTCTATTTACAGATAGACAACGCACAGTGGAGTATTAGCTCTCGTACTGCCTGCGGTTTGACAGACCGCTGAGGGATTTCTCCTTTCCGGCATTGATTCTGTACGGCAGAGGAATTTCGCCTCTGAATTTGAGATTTGAGTTCTCTACGATATTTTCTTGATATATCAAGTGCTATCGCATGGTGCTTTTCGTCATAGCTGTCTGCTACGACTTATGCACAACGTTTCGCACGGTTCTTGTAGTTGTGGGCCTCGTCCACAAACAGCCGGTCCACACCCAGCTGCTCAAAAGTTACCACATCATCTTTTCGCCCCTCGGCTTGCAGCTTTTCCAGTCTGGCTTCCAGAGACTTTCTGGTACGCTCCAGCTGCTTGACGGTAAAACGCTCGCCGCCGCTGGCCTGCACCTCTGCGATGCCCTCGGTGATCTCGTCGATCTGCTCATAGAGAAGCCGTTCCTGACGCTCCCGGCTGACGGGGATACGCTCAAACTGACTGTGTCCCATGATGATGGCGTCGTAGTCACCGGTCGCAATACGGGCGCAGAACTTCTTGCGGTTATGGGTCTCAAAGTCCTTTTTGGTTGTGACTAAGATGTTGGCAGAAGGATAGAGGCGCAGAAACTCCGATGCCCACTGCTCAGTCAGATGGTTGGGAACCACAAAGAGAGATTTCTGGCACAAGCCCAGGCGTTTGGCTTCCATCGCAGCGGCCACCATCTCAAAGGTTTTGCCTGCGCCTACTTCGTGTGCCAGCAGGGTATTTCCGCCATACAGCACATGGGCGATGGCGCTTTTCTGGTGTTCCCGCAGGGTAATGGCCGGGTTCATGCCGCCAAAAGTGATATGGCTGCCATCATACTCGCGGGGACGGGTAGAGTTCATTTCCTCGTTATACTGGCGCACCAAAGTCTGGCGTCGCTCCGGGTCTCTCCAGATCCAGTCCCTAAAGGCTTCCCGGATAGCCTGCTGTTTTTGGGCAGCCAGAGTGGTCTCCTTGGCGTTTAGTACGCGGCGCTCTTTTCCGTCTGCGTCCTCTATGGTGTCATAGATACGGACATCCCGCAGGTTCAGGCTGTCCTCCAAAATCTTATAAGCATTGGCGCGGCTGGTTCCATAGGTAGTGTAAGCTGCCACATCGTTGTAGGATACAGAAGATTTCCCCTTGATCTGCCATTCAGCAGTGAAGGAGGAATAGTTGACCTCAATGCTGCGCTGGAGATAAAACGGGGTGTTGAAGGTCTCGTACATAAACTGCTGGATGTACTCCTTGTCAATCCAGGTAGCGCCCAGACGCACCTCGATTTCCGACGCATCCAGGTCTTTGGGCTGGGCGGCGGTAAGGGCTTCCACATTGACTGCAAAAGAAAGGTTCTGCTGTGCCGCCCTCTGTGCCTGACGCAGTTTGCGGCGTACATTGCCGGAAAGGTATTCATCAGCAGTCACATAATGGGGTGTGCCGTCTTTCTCCAACTGTCCCGGTACACGGAAGATCACGCCTTGCAGCTCTCCGGCCAGTTCTTCTTTTGTTTTTCCGGTAAGCCGACTCATATAGCTCATATCTACGCAGGCTTTTTCCGAGATGGACACCGCCAGTGCTTCGCTTGCCGTATCCACAGTAGCCACTGCCTGATGGGGCTTGATGGTCCGTTTGGTGAACATATCCGCCTTGCGCTCCAGCTTTCCGTCCTCGTCGATGACTTCCAGCGCACAGAGCAGGTAATAGGAAGAATCATCTGCATAGGCCAGTCGGTTTGCACGGTCATTGATAAGGCCATATTTTGCAGAAAAGCTGTCATAGAGGCTGTTCAGTTCCGCCTGCTTTTGGGTAATGGTGCTGTCTGGAACCGCTGCATCCATCTGAAGGTCGATCAGTTCCTGCACACAATCACGCAGTCCCACAAGACCTTTTACACGGGCTTCGGCGGTGGCGTTGAGGTCAGGGCGCACCATGCGGCTGTTTTCCCGATAGTACACCTGCCCGTCTACAATGGCATAGGAATAGTTCTTCACATTTGGGTCGGCAGGAATGGAGGTGTCAATGGCTTCGCCTTCGCCCAGCTCCGGCAGCTCTGCCTCCTGATAAGTGCCATGAATGTACTTCACAGCATCATGCAGCTGATCGGAAAGCTCCAGTCCCTCGATAGGGTTCACGGTGTAATCCATACCATGAGCAGTGCTTACCGGCTCCTGTCTGCCCAGCACCATTTCCGGGTGGTCGATAAAATACCGGTTGATGGCAAACCCATCCTCCGTTTGTCCGGTCTGCGTCCACTCTGGTGCAATGTCCAGCGGACGGTCCCGCTTTTGGAGAAAGATGATGTCCGATACAACCTCGGCACCGGCATTCTTTTTGAACGCGTCATTAGGCAGACGGATCGCTCCCAGTAGCTCGGCACGCTGGGCAAGATAGCGGCGCACGGTGGAATCCTTGGCATCCATGGTATAGCGGGAGGTCACAAAAGCTACCACACCGCCGGGACGCACCTGATTCAATGCTTTGGCGAAAAAGTAATTATGAATGTTGAAATTCAGCTTGTTGTAGGCTTTGTCATTGACCTGATACTGACCAAAAGGCACATTGCCGATGGCAAGGTCAAAGAAGTCCCGCCTGTCAGTGGTCTCAAAGCCGCCTACTGTGATGTCCGCCTTGGGATAGAGCTGCTTTGCGATGCGCCCGGAAACCGGGTCCAGCTCCACACCGTATAGACGGCTGTTTCTCATTTCCTCCGGCAGCATACCGAAGAAGTTGCCCACACCCATAGATGGCTCCAAAATATTTCCGGTCTCAAAGCCCATGCGCCCCACCGCTTCATAGATTGCCTGAATAACCGTAGGGCTAGTGTAATGGGCATTGAGGGTAGAGCTTCTGGCGGCGGCATATTCCTCCGGGGTCAGCAACTCTTTCAGCTGGGCATACTCGGAAACCCATGCCGGTTTTTCCGGGTCAAAGGCATCTGAAAGACCGCCCCAGCCCACATAACGGGAAAGAATCTCCTGTTGTTCGGGGCTTGCCTGCTGTCCGGCAGATTCCAGCTCTTTCAGCAAACGAATGGCATTAACATTTGCCTGGAACTTGGCTTTTGGACCGCCTTCACCCAAATGCTCATCGGTAATGCGGAAGTTCTGTGCATTGCGGCGCAGGTTAGCCTTGTATTCCTCATAGGAGGCTTCCTCGGCAGCTTTGGCATTGGGGAAGGTCTGCCACTGGCCGTTGACCTGAATGGAAACCGGGTGTTCATCCAGCACTTCCTCAAAGGTTTTCTCCGGCTCTGTTACAGGGGCTGGCGGCTCCGGCTCCTCAATATGCAACCGTTCCACCACCACATCATAAGGTAGATGGTTCTTATCGCCCGGATAGACGGCCATGGTCTCGGAATGGAAGGTCGGGGATTCGGTAGCCGGTTGGGGCTGTTCCTGTCCAAAGCCGTCCTGCTGACGGGCATACATCCCGCGCAGCAAAGGCGCAACCTCATCCCAGCGGAAATACAGCACAGCCAGACGCTTTTCCTCTGCGTCCAGGACTTCCAGCTCCATGCCCTGTGCCGTGGTACGGTAATCGGCAATATCGCCGGTCTCCAGATTCAGGGTCTCAATCTCATGAGGGTAGGCTCTGCTCAGCCAGTAGGCGATCTCACTGTTGCTCCTGCCAGATTGCAGTAGCGTGGAAAGCTGCTGTTTATCCGCTTCATCCATCAGTCCATGGGCCAATACATCCCGCAGGTCTTGATCTGCCTTGTCCGGGTCAATGGGAAGAAACTCGGTATAGTAAGCATTGCGGCGGTCTGCCCGAAGCAGCTGCTCGAACTGTTCTTTGCGCTCTGCCCGATAGATGGGATATACCATGCCGGTAGGCAGAAGCTGCACGGTGTCCTCCCGCAGCTCGGTGATCTGATAGGCGTCATCCTCGATATACACGGTATCGCCCACGGCATAAACCGGGGCGGCAGGATCATAGGAGGTTCTTTGCGGAGTCGGGCGGCGAACTGCATCATATTCCTCATCAGAAATGGAAACCTCGGAAGTCTGTTCTGTCTCGGCAGCTGCGATCTGCTCGGCATCCGACATCACCTGTTGGATAAACGGGTCATTGTCCAGTTTTTCCGGGTCTGCCACCTGTCCGTTGACGATCCCTCTTTCCTCCAGGGCTTCCCGGATGGCGATAGGGTCGATATTGTCAAAACGATCCTGTTCTTCTTCGGTATAGAACCGGTCCTCCTGAATCAGCTGGGCAAGCCTGCGCTGTACCTTCGGCCAGGGCAGCTGTGTTTCCTCCGGGCTTCCGGCACGGACAACGAACGGGCTGTTGCTGCCACCGTATTCCTGAGCCAGCCATGCAGCGGTATCCTTCTCTCTTGCATGGTCTTTCATATAGCGGACGACAGCGTGTTTACTCTCGATATTGCCGTTCCATGCACAAAGGGCAGTATCAATATCTTCCTGAGAAAGAGGGCGCAGAAGCTCATGGAGCTTTGGATAGGTTTCGTCGATCACTTCCCGGTGCAGGCGCTGGCGGAACTCCGGCACATCCGAATAAAGGCGGATCAGCTCCATATCCTTAGAGCCAAGAACCGCACGGCGCACAGCGGCATTGCCCTCGATGACAGCATTTTCACGGTCGGAATGACCGCAGGCATTTCGATATGCCACATCCTCAGATATGGCGGCAGTCACCACAGGCTTATACTGCTCAAACTGCTCCCGAAGGGTAGGCTTTGGCGTTTCTTCCTCTATCTCCGGCTGCTGGGCTTGAATGGCATCTTCTTCTGCCAGATCCTTTTCAGCCTGGATCTTGTCATACTGCGCTTGTTCCTGTTCGGTAAGATAGCGACCTTTCTTGACAAGTGAGGTAATGCGCTTGGAAACCTTTTCCCAGTTCAAGTGAACATCCGGGCAGTCCTGCTTTTTATAGTGCAGTCCTTTCCCATCGTGATCTTCGCCGCTGTGTGTTGCGCCGGACAGGGCATGAGAGCGTCCGCCAATGCCATACTCGTCTTTAAGGAATCTCACTTTTTCCTTATCCGTATGGTTTTCCATGAAGAACGCATAGATACGGCCTTTTCCTCCGGCGAAACTGCTTCCGCCGGTCATGGCGGCGTCGATCTCATCCTCGGTAATAAAGTGCTGGACGGTTGGCACTTGGGAAAGCTCTGAAGAAAAGGTCCTGCGTGGCAGGTCAAGGTCCTTCAGGTTCTCCCAGATCTCCCTCGGTCTATGATAGTGAAAACGCAACAGGTCACGGTCCTGCTGATAGGCAGTCCAGAAGGCAGCGTATTCTTCCTTGAGGGTCTGGCGGAAAGCCGGTTCACTCAGCTTCTCCGTCAGACGGCGGGTCTCCTCTGGGAATCCATTGCCTTTGATCTCTGACAGGCAGGACAAATATCCGGCTTTTCTGGCGTCCTCACTGAGATCGTGATACAGATGCCAGAGCTTTTCCGAGAGGAGGGATCGTTCATAGCCTGCCGCTTCTGCAAGCTCCACATTGGAGGCAAACTGACCACTTTCCAAAAGCTCCCCGATACGCTCTGCGGCGCGCTCCCAAGAAATGACCTGGGCAGACCTGTCATAACGGACAGACTTCCCGTGGGAAAGATGGATACCATCCTCGGCATACCATGCACTCACACTGCCAAGGCCGTTGCCACCGTGGTACAGCGTTTTCAGTATCTCGGCAATCTCAGCGGTGGTTTTCTGCTTTTCAAAGGCTGCAACCACACGCTCCCTCTGACGGTCTGTATTGCCTCCCAAACGCAGCACATGGTCAATGTCATTTTGGGCAAAAGAAAAAGCAGAGGATGTATGTGCTACATTCTCTGCTTCATCTATGGATTGGATCTGTTCCGCTTCGGAGAGGAACAGGTTTAGAGTCAGCTGTTGATAAGCTCCGCCATCAGAATCTCCTCTGCCTGAGCTTTGCAGGTGTTCATCAGCCCCACCCACTTCATGGGATCGCTGGCTTTCAGTTCCTCGGTGGCTCCCGCTTCCTTCGCCAGCTGGGGCATCATCTGCTCCAGTCTGTTCTGGGCGGTCTCGTCGATCTCCAGAAGGTGCTGGTACAGCTTCTCGCTCAGCAGCATCTGGTTGTAGAGGATGGGACGATGTTCCTTCAGGTAGGTTTTCCTCATCCTGCCGTACTTGCCCAGGGGTTTCTCCGGCTGCTGGCTCAGCTTCAGGTCGGGAATCAGATAGTCTCCGTTCTGGATATAGGTCATGGGATTGTTCATCTTGTTTGCTCCTTTCTTGGTTGGCTTCGCGCTCTGCATTTCGGACGCTAACGCCGATCTGCCTCAGCACCTGCTGGTTGATCTGGCTGACCGCTGTTCCCAGCGCCCCGATGGTGGACGGGGTATTGAAATCAAAGATTGCCATGAAATCTTCGTGGTCGAAGTAGCGTTCCGGCTCCAGTCCGCAGCGGGACATCAAAGCGTAAGTGATGCTGACGGTGGCTGCTGCCTTGAACTGTACTCCGATGTTAAACTCATCATATTCCTCCAAAAAGGAACCGTCAACGATATAGAAGAAGTCCTGCTGATGCTCCGTCCAGTATTCCTCAGCCAGTTTTCCGGCTACCTCCGTGAGCTGTCCGGCAAGGTCATCACCGGAAACATCATAGGTGCGCTCAAGCATGGCCTGCACCGAATCCAAATGGCGCTCCTCCAGCTGCCACAGCCAGGGAGTGCGGGAATGTTCACGGGTTCCGGTGTCGGAAATATCAAAAACATAGCGCAGGCGGGGTCTGTCCCCGGAATCGTCCACCAGAGCGATTCCCTTGGAGCCACGCCTTACATACCGGCCCATCTTTTCATTCCACAAATCGTACTCTGCACAGGCGGTAGCGTCCGGGCGCTGGGCGTAGATCATCAGCTGCTCATGGAACGGGTACTTGTAAAGTCGGGCTGCCGTAGTAAGGAACCCTGCCCATTCCTGCCAGCTTCCAGTGAGTTGCGTTGCCACTTTCTCCGCCATCTGTGCATATAGTTCAGCTTTGGTTGGCATAGTATTCTGTCCTCCTTTCAGTTTTGGGGTAAAAAGGCGGGGTTGCAGATCGCCACCCCATCCCTGCGGTTATGTTGTTTACTGGTCAAAATCCGGGTACAGCTCCAGTTCGGCAAACTTCTCATCGGTCATCGCACAGAGCTTCGTAAGAGCGCTGTCGGTCAACTCTTTCAGCTCCGTTTCCTCCGGCGAAAGCTCGCCGCGCATCTCACGCAGACTGTCAATCAGCCCGGTGCGGCTGCCGGTATTGTAAATGCACATCAGGTTCATTTCCTCAAAAGTAAAGTTGCCCATATCAAATCTCCCTTTCCGCACTCTTTTTGGGTGCTGTCTTTTTGTGTTCTGTCTTGGGCTGGCCTTTCAGCTGCTCCATGACGGACTTTTTCTTTTCCCGTTCCTCCCGATGGGTGGCGGCTGCCAACTCCATCAGGGAAATGGGCTGACCGCTTCGGGCCTGCTGTTCCAGCTCTGCCACCGTAGGTTCTTTTGCGCCATTGTTGATGATACCGTCGATCATGCCGTAATCGTCCTCTAGCATCATTTCCGCATTTTTCAGCGGGTTTTCTGGCAGGAATCCGGGGATCTGGGTAAAACCAACACTGTCACAGTAATGACAGGATACCTTACCGTCCTGTCTGATCGCAACGATGTCGCTGACGCTCATGGAGGGACTGTGAAAGTCCACGGGCTTTTCCAGATTGAATTGCTGATAGAGTTTTTCCAGCTGCTCCGGCACAGTGCCAGACTCCCTCAGAGGAGCTGTGTAAATGAGGTCATAATTGCTGCGGTCTATGGAAATGTTATGGGACTTTAACCAGTCCAGATTCATAAAGCGCACATTCTGCGGATCGTCACGACTTACCTGATAGATGGCAAAGCAATCTCTGTTCTGGGAGAGAAATGCCTGTTCGCGTTCCTGCTGATGTTCCTGACGCTCCATGACCTTTTCGTGGAACTGAGGGCTTTTCTCCCATTCCTCATGGTCCACACCGAAAAGACCGCCATGATCCATGATTTCCTGCGGGTCAAACACCATGCTCTCCGTATTGTCCTCATGCAGCACATAGACGGTCAAACCGGCGGCATCCAGTTCCAACGCCCGTTCTCTGGTAACAGGGAGCATCCCATCATAGGAGTAGCCGTATTCCTGCATATCCTGTGTGGATACCTGCTCATCTGGCATGGGGTATTCATCCAGTGCCTGCTCCTGCGCTTCCGGCAGCTGGGCAGAAGCGGTCATCTGACTTGCCTCTGCTTGCATCTGCTCATAAGCAGCTTCCTGCAAGGTCTCAACCATAGACAAGGGAGCGCGTCTGAGCAAAGTGCTGTCCAGATCGTTATCATCACAAATCTGGAGAACTGCCTTCATGCAGGAAAGCTCCGGCATATCCAGCTGACCACCATCCAGCTCTTTCATGGACGCAGCATCGTAAAGAGTGTAGTCCCATCCGCTGTCACAAGGTTGGATATGAAAATAGGTAGTATCGTTGATCAGAAACAAAGCCTCCTGCTGGTTGGCATCCGCCCCCAGTACCTCCATTTCCGACATGGCCGCAGCCAGTTCCTTTACCGCTTTCTGTACCAGCGGATTGTCACGGTAATAGTCGATTGCCTGAATAGTGTCCAGGTCAATGGTCTGCCCGGTCAAAATTGGAAACGGTCCTTCATAGTCGCTTCCGTCTTTCAGCTCAAAGCCAATGCCCTTGATCCCGTTCATTCGCTCTGCCGGAATTTCCTGATAGATGCGGACCGCCTCCTCCAAAGACAGGTTATCGTGATATTCTCCAAGGTTTGAAAACTCCATGCACTCTGCCACATAGTAAGTCAGATTGCCGGTTGGCTGCTCTATCGGGGCGGTTTCCGGCTCTGCCTTTGCATGGGGATCAATCCCACGCTCTTTACATATTTCCTTATAGTGGCGCTCAATGTCAGAGATCAAAGTGCCGGAGGTCTTATTGATGGTCTCCAAACTGGCTCTCAGCTCTTTCAGCTCCTTGCCCTGACTCCAGCTTGCAATATAGCCGAAGCTGTTTTCTCCGGTCTCGATGCCAAAATATTTGCAGACTGCATAGGAGATGCTTTCAGCCTCCACTTCCTCCGTGTGGCGGTCTTTCCTCTGTTCTTGCAAAA
The DNA here is from genome assembly GCF_003460565.1 of Blautia sp. AF32-4BH. Classification (NCBI taxonomy): domain Bacteria; kingdom Bacillati; phylum Bacillota; class Clostridia; order Lachnospirales; family Lachnospiraceae; genus Blautia; species Blautia sp. AF32-4BH. The sequence continues at coordinate 241,769 of NZ_QTVL01000002.1, forward strand.
ACTGGGTGAGGGTAGAAAAGCCGCCAACAAAATTCAGCCCTTCTTCCTCGGTCAGCATCAGGCGTCCATCTTCCGCCAGCTCCAGCGGCTCTGTCAGCAGAACGGAACCTGCATGGTTTACAACCACTTGTTCTTCTACACAGACCGGCTCTCCGGGGTCGTAGTCAGAACCGCGCAGGTCATAGCAATAAACGCCCTCCGGCAGATTATCACGGACAATCCGCCCATTGGAGAACAGACCGGGTTTATCAAACAGCTCGATCTCCTGATATTGCTCGTCATTGGCAATCTGAATCTTTTTCTGATTGTGGAGCTTGCTGTGGGCAATCTCGTGTACTGTGGCCGAAACCGTCTGCACCTCACTCATGCCCTGGCGAATGGCGATTTTCTGATGATCGGCAGAAAAATAGCCGTCCGTATCGGCGGCCATTGCTTCAAAAGTGATCGGCACCGGCGCACTGCGGCGCAGAGCCTCCATGAATGCCTCATAATTTGGCACATTGCCGGAAAGGGAGGAAGCAAGCTCAGGCAAAGGTTTCCCGTCGGTCTGGCTCACATCAAAGACCTTGACCGGGCGAAACATGGGGATCTCGATTTCTTTTTCCTCTGTGACGATCTTTCCGTCTTTATCCAAAATCGGAGCCTTGGTATCCGGGTCCAGTTTCTGCTCCTCGATTTTCTTCTTATATGGTGTGGGAGCAATGATGGTAATGCCATGCTCGCCCTTTTTTACATGACGCTCAAACTGGTCTTTCCACTTATTGTATCCGGCTACCAATGTAGCGTCCGGCTTCTGCATATAGATGAGCATGGTGTTGTTTACCGAATAGCGGTGGAAGCGGGACATGACGGACAGATAGCGCATATACTTTTCACTCTCAAACAGTTCCTTGATCCCCTGCTCGATGCCATCTGTGATTTCCCTTAGCCGCTCTCGGTTGGTGGGTTTGTTCTCAGCCATGATTTTCAATCTCCTTTCCAAATGTGTGATTTCTGCTGTGTGTTCTGCAATCCATGCCTTTTGTTCTTCTTCACTTTCATAAAAAAAAAGGTCCAACAGGTACTCTACATAGGTTTTCTTCTGGATTGCTTCCACAAAACGGGGGTGCGGTTCTTCCTCCGGTGTCCGGGGAGAATTGTCGGCCTCCCATTTTTTCAGCAGATAGTAGTAATCGGACAGTACGCGATAACACCGCTGCCGGTCCTCCCGAAACTTTTGTGCCTCTGTTTTCTGCCGGACATATCTCCTACGGGGAGGGGCCTGACTGTCATAGATCAGGCCAAAGTCCTGTGCCAGTTTCTCCGCCGCTTCTTTTGGGGAGAGGTCAAAGAGCTTTGCGGTAAAGTCGATCACATCCCCATCTTCACCGCAGCCAAAGCAGTGGAACCGCTGGTCTACCTTCATGCTGGGGTTCTTATCATCGTGAAAGGGACAGCAGGCCATGCCATTTCGTTTGACCTCGATCCCATAAAACGCTGCCGCATCTCTGGTGCTGACCGACTGCTTGACTGCTTCAAATACATTCTCTGTCATGTGCCTTTAACTGCTGGACTTTCTCACAGGGGGCTGGTATCCGGCAGCTTTCGCACGCTCACTGGCGGCTTTGCGGCGTTCTACGCTATATGGCTCCCGGACTGATACACACCGCTTTGGGACGGTAAAGTTATGGGCGTCCTTTCGGGTGATCTGGTCGGGGTGCTTTTTTGCCAGCAGTTCCAGCTTCTCCATCAGACGGGGATCGTGGGTGTAGACCTCAGCCATTGGTTCTGCCTGGTTATAAAGGAGAATGGTTTCCCGTTCCACTAAAGAGAGCTTCATCGGCTGCCTCCTTTCCGCTGATCAAATTCCAGCTTGAAGTTGGCGTACTGTCCATCGTCCTCCAAAACCACAGTGGCATCGTAGGTCTTGCCGGTTTTCTCCGAATATAGCCCCGTCACACGGACACGGCCATCGTTAAGCAGTGCAGACACCACAGCCTTGGTCGGCTGTTTTTTCTTGGCAGCCCACCATTTGTTATTTTTCCAGATTGCAAATTTGCAAGAATCATTCTGACAGAAGAAGCCTTTTTGCAGTTCTGCAACTTCACCGCCGCAGCGAGGGCATTTGCCCACCACCTCACGGGGCGGAGTGAACAGGTACTCAGTTCCTTTGATGACCTGATAAGTTCCCACCAGATCTTTCAGCATGGTGCTGATCCCGTCCAAAAACTCCTCCGGGGCAAGCTGCCCGCGCTCGATCTCGCCCAGTCGGTACTCCCACTCGGCAGTCAGAAGCGGCGATTGCAGTTGTTCCGGCAGAACGGTGATCAGGGAAACTGCATCGTGGGAAGGGAGAAGCTGCACCGTTTTCCTGCTCTTTTTTCGTTCCAGAAAACCGGCAGATACCAGCTTTTCCAAAATACCGGCACGGGTGGCCGGTGTCCCCAGACCTTTTCGCTCGGCATCCTCCGGCATATCCTCTTTTCCGGCAGTCTCCATCGCGGACAACAGAGTGTCCTCCGTAAAGTGCAGGGGCGGACTGCTTTTGCCTTCTTTGACGATTGCAGCAACAACCGAAAGGGTCTGTCCTTCGGTCAGCTCCGGCAGGGCTTTCTCTGCGCCCTCTTTTTTCGGCTCTGCATCCTTCATTTTGGCACGGTAGGCGTCCTCCAGTGCTTTCCATCCGGGGTGCTTCACCGTTTTTCCTTTGGCGGTAAACTCCCTACCGGCACACGCTGCAATCACAACGGTTTCCGAATAGATATGGGGCTGGGCCACGGCACACAGCAGACGCAGGGCCACCAGCTCCAGCACCGCTTTTTCTCCCGCAGGAAGGGCAGAAAGGTCTGCATCCTTGAGATTTCTGGTAGGGATTACTGCGTGGTGGTCGGTTACTTTCTTATCGTTGATGACTGTCTGCGGATCACAGGTAATGGCGATCCCTTTGCGAAACGGCATAGCATTGGCAACCAGATTCACCAACACCGGCAGGCTGTCTGCCATATCACCGGTCAGATAGCGGCTGTCAGTACGGGGATAGGTGCAGAGCTTCTTTTCATACAAGCTTTGCAGATAGTCTAGGGTCTGCTGGGCCGTAAATCCAAGCAGGCGGTTGGCATCTCTTTGCAGAGTAGTCAGGTCATAAAGGGCAGGTGGCTTTTCGGACTTTTCCTTGCGCTCCACCTTTTTGATTGTGACATTTGCACCCTGACAGGCTTCTTTCAGCTGTTCGGCAGCAGCTTTATCCGCCATGCGCTCCCCGGATACGGTAAGACCGGGCAGCTCCAGCGCCACGGTATAAAAGGGAACCGGCTTAAAAGTGTCGATCTCAGCTTCTCGCTGGACAATGAGTGCCAGCGTTGGGGACATCACGCGCCCGATGTTGAGTGTGCGGTGATACAGCACGGAAAAAAGCCTTGTGGCATTGATCCCCACCAGCCAGTCGGCCTTGGCACGGCAGAGGGCAGCATCCCTAAGTCCGTCATAGTCCGCACCGGGGCGCAGGTTTGCAAAGCCCTCCCTTATGGCGGAGTCCTCCATCGAAGAAATCCAGAGGCGTTTCATGGGCTTTTGGCAGCCTGCCAGCTCATAGACGCTGCGGAAGATCAGCTCACCCTCGCGTCCGGCATCACAGGCATTTACCACTTCCATCACATCCGGGGCGTTCATCAGCTTTTTGAGAATATCAAACTGCTTTTTCTTATCCTTTCCCACCACCATCTGCCAATGCTCCGGCAGAATAGGCAGGTCATCATATCGCCACTTGGCGTACTTGGGGTCATAGCTGTCTGCATCCGCAAGACCGGCCAGATGGCCCACGCACCAGCTGACACGCCAGCCGTTCCCCTCCAGATAGCCGTCCTTACGAGCAGTCGCGCCGATCACGGCGGCCAGACTTTGTGCAGCCGATGGTTTTTCAGCGATTACCAGTTTATATCTCATCATCTTCAGCCTCCCATTCTTCCCGCACAGGCGTGTGCAGTTTTTTCTCTATGCTGTTTTCCTCATCCAGTAGCAGGTTATAACCAAACCGGTAGTCATAGCGGTACAGTTTCCCCAGCAGGTCATTGATGATGATACGACAAGCCAAAATGACACGGGTTTTATCCACCTGCATCAGCTGGTAGCGTTGATAATTGCTGTAATATTCTTCGTGACGGCGGGTATTGCAGGCGGCATCTTCAAGTAAACTATCTACTGCATCCTGGCAACCATCTTCTTTTTCCCCTTCCATGCAGTTCAGAAGTTCCATCATCAAAGGAAAGCTCTGTTCATCCATAGGAGCTTCTGCTGCAAGAAAACCGATCAGAGCAGATAAGAGCAGACGAGTCGCCGTCTGTTCTTGTTCCGTCAAAACGGCCATTGTTTTCTCCGCATTTGGCAGGATCTTTTCTTCCACAAACTCTGCCGCGTCACCGGAATAAAGCTGACGGATAGAATCTATGGACAATGAAACTGTCACGGTATCTAAGGAGAAATCAAAGGGGTCATCTTGCTTTGGCTTTCTCCGAAGTTTGTTTAACATGGTAGAAAGAATGTCGCCGCCAAAATACACGGCGATCACCAGCAGGTCAAAAACAGCAATCAGCTTGATAAATATAATCAGAACACTCATTTTTTTCGTTTCCTTTCTTTGAGCCAGCGTTCCATCTCACGATGGCAGATGCCTACGCAGGGGCTTCCATAACTCCCGCAGCCATAGCAGGGGTGGTTGTGGGGTAAAGAAGGAGGACGGGAAGTTTCCCTCCCGCCCTCCGGCCTGCGTGTCATCATGCGTTCATAGGGACTGTCTGTGAAACGGGTCATTTCACGCTGTCCTCGTCATCTTCTTCTGTGCTGCCCCCGTCAGCGTCCGGCTCGTCCGACTCCTCATTTTCGGTTTCCCATTCCTCGGAATCTTCCTCGCCATAATCATAATCGTCCAGACTGTCATTGCCCTTGGTCTTAGGCTTGTTCTTAACGAGCTTCAAATAGGCAAATACGCCACCGCCACCAAGCAGAGCCAGTAAAAGGACCAGCGCAGCCGGATTCAGTCCGGCAGGCTTCTCCTTTTCCGGCTCCGATATTTCTGCCGGAGGTTCCGGTGCTTTGCCCGTACATTTACTCTTATCAGTTGCACAGACCGGACAAGCCGTATTGACTGCCCCTGCTTCACATTTTGTCGTGCAGCTGCATACCGCAGGCGGCTCCTCTTTTGCTTTTCCATCTTCCATCAGCGCCGCAAGGTCTGCATCGTCCACCTGATTCAGAAAGTGAACAGCAGTCTCCTTGTCCTCATTCGCCCTGTCAATCAGGATGTAAAAGTAATTTCCAGCTTTGGTCGTAACAGTAATAAGCTGCTTATTGCCTCCAAAATCATCCACCAATGCCGCATTCCCCTCCGGTGTAAGTGCCGGTGCCGGTTCTGTTTCTTCCACAATCACATTGCTGTCATTGGTAGAATCCTCTGCCGGTGCCGCCGGAGCCTGTTCTGACCCCTGTGCGAAAGCAGGGATCGTAAAGCCAAATGCCACAACCATTGTCAGGCAAATGGCGGAAAGTGTTTTGCAAATTCTTTTATTCTTCATAAGCGGTAGCCTCCTGATTATTTGATTCCGACAGTGCCGTATCTCTGCCGTGGTTCATTCCACCGGAAAGCATAGCGTTCAGCTGTGCTGGAGTCATGCGTAACGCACGAACCATCTGAACGATTTCCAGATTCTCTGCCTCCGTTTTCTGTGCTTCCAGGGTCTTGAGCTTTTCCTGATATTCCGCAATCTTCTCACGGGTTTTCTCAATTTCCTGGTCGATACGTTCAATTTTGTTTTTTGCCATAACCGTTCACTCCTTTCCACAAAGTCTGTTACCAGTTCATCAGGCCGTAGCCCTTAATACTTTGATAATTCAGGTCATAACTTTTGATCTTGCAGGCATCGCCGGAATTTCCCTCCACCGTATAAACACGGCTGCCATCCGTACCGATCACTATACCCACATGGTCCGCTGTCCCATCTAAATCCCAATCAAAGAAAATTGCATCTCCGGGAGCCAGATTGTTATAGCCTCTTGCACCCCATTGTCCATGAGACTGGAACCACGGAACGCCCTGCCACTCACAGCCTGCAAAGCGCGGCTCACTTTTTCCAGCCTGGTTATAACACCAGGATACAAAGCAGGCGCACCACTCCACGCGGCTGTCAAAGCCATACCAGCTCCAATAAGGATAGCCACCCACATTGCCGACCTGACGCTTGGCCAGCTCCACCAACTGCGGATTTCCGGGACGGGTTCCATTTACAAACTGTACACCGGTCAAGTCCTCGGAATTGCTCATGTCAGGGGAACCACCGCCAAACAACAGCGGCTTATTGCCCATGGTCTGCCGGTAAACCTGATACATTTCCATCTGCTCCGAGGTCAGTAACTCCGACGCCACAGCGGAAATGGGCTTGCTGGTGAGTTTCACATTCAAAATGTAATACTCATAGGGGACTTCTTCTGAGGTGGTCTCGCCGGTCTCCGGGTCGGTGGAGGTCTCCGTGCGGTAGCGAATCTCCACTTCCTCAGTAAGCGTCAGCTGATACTGTGCTGCAAACACACGCGCCAGCTCTGTCTGAGCGCTCTGCCGGGTGTAACCTTGCAAGACGGCAGACAGAAATGCTGCCAGCTCATGAGGGTCATGGCCGATCATACCAAGGTCATAGCGATACTCGTCATACCCTGGGTGGCTGTTTTCAATGTTGTCGATTTCCTCCTGCAACTGGACTTCTCTGGCTGCATAATCTGCCTCCACCGCCAGCATTTCCGGGTCATCCGACGGATAGGTGGTGCCGGAGAGAACGGAACCGATGCTCTGCGCCATCATGGAGCAGGAGGACATGGTATTCATCAGCATACAGGTAATGAGGAACAAAACCCCTGCCATCAGGAAACCCTTCTTGTGGCGCATGACGAATGCCCCTGCCTGCTGTACCTTTTCTTTTACCGTCCTTGCGGCTTTTCCGGTTTTAGATGCAGCCTGGGCGGTATTTCCGGCAGTCTGACCGGCGTGTTTGGCGGCGGCATACTGCCTTTTGATGGCCTGCTTTTGCTGCCAGCGGGAAAGAGGGTTGCTGGCAAACTGGGGATTTTCCTGCAAAGATTTCTGGTACAGAACATTTACATTTGCCTTTTCCAGTTGACGCTCTGCCTGGGCTGCTTTGCGGTACGGCTTCAGCTTGTGGCTGCGATAGCCCTCCCGCACCAGATAAGCGCCGGTCTCCACCGCTTCCTCGGACTTGTGGGCGCTTTCCACGCCCACATTGTCCTGCTCTGTTTCCCGGATCTCTTTGTGGAGCTTGCCTGCGACCAGATGGACGGGAGCTTCCCTGACTCCTTGAGAAACTTTGGAAGGTGGCTTTTTCTTGTCCTCAAAGGTCAGCTTCGAGGTCTTTTTTCCGGTATCCGGGTCAATGACCGTCTGCCTGACCTTTTTCTTTGGGATATTGGCCTGCGCCTTATCTGCTCTGGCCGCAGCTTTCTCCGCTTTACGGATCGGCTTTTCCAGTGCAGGATCAGACCGTTCCTCATCAGTAAAGCGCAGGCGCGGCTCTTTATTCAAACCATTCTCCCAGCATGAGGGAGGACATCATGTAGTGCAGCTCTGCATAAATGGCCATTCCCACAGGATCGTTGAACATACAGCCGGACAGGTAGGCATAAAACTGTGCCACCACATCGGAAAGGATCTTCGCCTCTGTTCCTTCCAGAATCAGGCCGCCCATACCTTCCTTGGCACGGATGGTGCTCCAGACCTCTGCCAGACGGAGAAGCCCCACCTGACCGGTCTCATTCAGTTCGGCTGCCTGATCTGCCGCCGTGCGGCACTCACTTACCGCATCGGCCATGACCGTAAGCAACTGGCTGCGCTGGGCATTTACCGCCCTGTCAAAAAACATCAGCGGGTTTTTATTCAAAATGTTGGGGTTCATCATCATTCATCCTCCTTCTTTTTCAGTTCCTGGGGTTTGGTGGTCATAATGCGGTAAAGCTCGGTATTCTTCGGGAAGTGATCCACGAAAGGCAGGATTGTAGAGCCATAAAACAGCAGGCCCTCGCCCTCACCGGAGTGGGTCACATAAGATAATTGGTGTGTGGAAATCCCCAGCTGCTTGGCGAGGATCTGACGGTCTCCGCCTGCCTGGTTGAGCATATACACGAAGTCGGAATTTTCAAAGATATTTTCCACCTCGCGGCTGCTCAAAAGGTCTTTGACATTCTGGGTGATACCTGTCGGAATACCGCCCCATTTTCTGAATCGCTTCCAGATTTCCACCGTATAGGCGGCGGTCTGCTCCTCCTTCAAAAGCAGGTGCATCTCGTCGATGTAGTAGCGGGTAGACTTGTGAGCGGCACGGTTGATGGTAACGCGGTTCCACACCTGATCCTGTACCACCAGCATACCGATTTTCTTGAGCTGCTTGCCCAGTTCCTTGATGTCATAGCAGACAATCCGGTTATCAATGTCCACATTGCTCTGATGATTGAACACATTCAAAGAACCCGTTACATAGATTTCCAATGCCGTTGCAATGTATTGAGCTTCTTTTTCTTCCTGCTCCCGCAGCAAGTTATAAAGGTCCTCCAAAATCGGCATATTCTCCGGCTTTGGGTCATTGAGATATTCGTTGTAAACCAGCCGTACACAACGGTCAATAATGGTTTTCTGCACCGGCTGCAAGCCCTCCTTACCGCCCACGATCAGCTCACACAAGCTGAGGATAAAGTCAGACTTGAGTGACAGCGGGCTTTCATCATCCGAATAGTCCAGATTCAGATCCATCGGATTGATATAGTTGGTTGAAGTAGGTGAGATCTTGATGACCTGCCCATGCAGACGCTCAACAAGAGGTGCGTACTCCGCTTCCGGGTCACAGATAATAACATCATCACTGGTAAGCAAAAAGCAGTTGGCAATTTCTCGTTTTGCGCTGAAGGACTTACCGGAACCCGGCGTACCCAGAATCAGGCCGTTGGGGTTTTTCAGCAGCTTTCTGTCCACCATGATGAGGTTGTTGGACAGAGCATTGATGCCGTAGTACAGAGCTTCTTTCCCGTTCTGGAACAGTTCCTGCGTAGTAAAGGGCACAAAGATAGCTGTGGAACTGGTGGTCAGTCCTCGCTGAATCTCAATCTGATTGAGACCCAGAGGCAGACAACTCATCAGCCCTTCTTCCTGCTGGAAGTCCAGCCTGGTCAGCTGACAGTTATACTTCTGGGCAATAGAGCCTGCCTGAAAGATGTTGTTACCAAGTTGACGGGGATTGTCCGCTGTGTTCAGCACCAGAAAGGTCAAAAGGAACATTCTCTCGTTGCGGCTCTGCAAATCCTGCAAGAGTTTTTTCGCTTCACTGCCGTAGGTAGCAAGGTCAGATGGAATGATGTCCATGTCGTATCCGGCACGGACTGCTTTTTTCTGTTCCTCAATCTTGCTGCGGTCCAGGTCGGTAATCTTCCGCTTTACCGTTTTGATGGCTTTCACCTGATCCACCGACTGAATGTGCATACTCACAATGAGCGAGCTTTCCATATCCAGAAAATCAGCCAGCAGACGGTCATTCAGCTCCGGTGCGAGAATTTGCAAAAAAGAAACAGCCCCGTATTTCTTGCCCATACGGAACTGCTTGCCGGTGCGGAACTCAAAGGAGCTTGGTGCAATAAAATCCTTTGTGGACAGACCGGAAGGAGCCAACCAATCCCATTCAAACTGAAACGGGAGTTGTTCATCCATGTGGAATACCGCATGAAGCTGAGAAAGCCTTTCTTTACCGTCCAGCGTTCTGGCAGCTACACCAAGACGCTTGAAGTTATTAAGTATATCGGTCTCAATACGCTCCAGACGGGGCTTGGCGGCTTTGATGCTGTCTGCGTCGATACCAAAGGTCAGGTATTTGGTCTTGATGAGGCCGTTGTTACCTCTGGCCAGCTGATTTTGCAGCATTGTGGTATATTCCTCGCGGATACTGTCAAAGGCATCCCTCTGGGGCGGGATGGAAATGGAGTTAGCAAAGGTCTCCTCCGATGCCGCAAGGTTCAAAAAAGACAGCTGGAAATGAATCGAGCTGTCAAAATAATTGAGGAAATCACACCAACCCTCAAAAATTGCCGTCTTATCTTCGTTTTGGGAGAGCTGATAGTTGATGTCCTGAAACTGAATGGTCTTTGTGTAGTGGCTGTCCGATATGCGGCAGATCCCGTCCGTCCACATCCGTTCATAAGGGATACTGTCCTGCGCAGATTTTCCTTTTTTGTCCGTGCGGTTAGCGCGGGCAATGGCCGCTTCGATCTGCTTCTTATCAGCGCGGGACAGCTTTTTCTTTGTCTTTACCGGCTGCACAGTTTTTTCCTCGGTTTTCCCGAACATCCGATGCAGCCATTTTTTTATTGCGGTGAACAATGTCATACACCTCCTTATCGAGCATTTCCTGCCGCTTTAATACGGCATAAAAGTTATTGGTCTGGTAGGGACGCTGCTTGGGACGGATCACAGCTACTTTGAGAATGTTGCCCACGATCTTTTCAAGGGGCTGTCCATGCTTTTCGTACATAGCCAGCATAAAGAAGGGCAGCATAACCAGCATCATACACATAGCCGCTACACTGTTTCCGGTAGGTTTTCTGAGCAAAAAGAAAAGCGGTACGCCAATAAGCGCTCCGCCCGTGAAGCAGATAAGCTGCCGCTTGGTCAGATTGAACATGACCTTTGTTTTGACTTTTGTTAAGTCCTTGGGTACGGGTACATAAGCCAATGTGGGAACCTCCTTCCGTTTTAATGCGCCTGAAAGACTGATTTTGCGAGGCTGCCGGTTTTGAATAGTGTAAAGCACAGCAGTACGGTGTAGCCCACGCAGCTCCAGATCGCCATGATGATGTCATCTTCCAGAGCGATGTTCTGCACCAGCACAGCATAAATTGCCACGCAGACGATAATGAGAAACGCCTGAAAGCCCAGCGCCAGCAGGGATCGGAGGTAATTCTGTCCCATACCGCCCCATTCTTTACCCATCATTGCAGCCATTGGAACGGGAGCCACCGAAGTCACAAGGTAAATCTCGATCATACGGCCATAAATAACGATAAAGATACAGATATACAACGCCCACATGGTAATGCCAATAAAGAGGGATTGGAACCACAGTCCGAACAGCGGTCCCAGATCCATTTCCATCAGCCTCGGTTCCAGATCGGTCATAACTGAGGAAATGTCAATGGACGCATCCGAATTGATAATCCCTGCCGCCTGCGCCACCACGCTCTGCGCCATATCAAAGACGCCCATCACGATATTCCATGTGTTTGTGACAATGAGGATGGCAGCAGCTGATTTGAACACCCACTTGAAAATCATCCAGGTATCCACATCATGCAGGTTGTTCTTGTCTGCAATCATCTGGATCAGGTCTACGGTCATCACGATAGCCAGGATCACGCCTGCAATCGGCACCATGATGGAGTTGGACAGATTCTCAATCATGCTGAAAATACTGCCATTCCATCCCTGTGGGGTCTGGCCTACCTGTACGGATATATCCGCGACCTGCTGGTTTACACTGTCAAACATCCCCGAAAGGTTGCTCATAATGCCGCCCACCAGCATTTCTTTCAGCCAATTTGTCAGGGCTTCAAGTAAGAAATCCATACGGTGTCAACCTCCTTTCCGCCGCCCCCGCAAAACTGCGGGAGCGGCAAGGATTTCATACGGAGACGCTTAGACAGAGAAAAGCCCGGAGAGCAGAGGTACAAGGACCATGCCTACCACGGCTACACCAGCACCGGCCATGAGCTGCTTCATGCCCTGGCTCTTTGCTGATGTGTGATAAAGAAGTAGTAGAAGTGTAAAAAATTTTGCCGTTCCTATCCGGCGTTTGCGCATTGCGCCGGATAGGTCGGGCGGTCATTCGGGCAGGTCTACCTTGCCAACGAAAGAGTAATAAATATCAATGTCCTGTCTGCGTGTGCCGTTCTCGTCATAGCTGCACTCATGCACAACGATTTTCTCCACAAACTCACGCAAAAGGGTAGGGGTAAGTTCTTCAAAGCTGGTGTACTTGCGGACAACATTCATAAACTTTTCTGCGTTTACCGTGGCTTCCTGCGCTTTGGAAAGCTCTGCCCGGATAGCGGCGGCTCTCTCTTTCAGTTCTTTCTGCTCGGCTTCATAGTCTGCCGACAGCTCCGTGAAACGCTCGTCTGAAATGCGCCCGGTCACGCTGTCCTCATACAGCCGCTTGAAGATAGCGGATAACTCGCTGATACGCTTCTCGGCGGCTTCCAGCTCCTTTTTCCTTGCGGCGTTCCTGCGCTTGCCCCCGTCCTCGTTCTGCTCGATCAGCAGCTTCATAAACCGGGCTTCGTGCTTCGCTGCATAGCTGGTGACTTTCCGCAGATTGTCGGTCACTCCGGCGGTCAACAGGTCGGTGCGGATAAAGTGCGCCGTACAGTCACGGGTACGCTTCTTGTAGCTCCCGCAGATATAACAATCCTGCTTGCGGGTGGCGTTCTGGTAACGCTGCTGGTAAAGGACGCTGCCGCAGTCGGCACAAAAGAGTATGCCGGAGAATAAGCCCACTTCATCATAGCGGTTCGGGCGTTTGCGCTGCTTGCGTAACTCCTGCACACGCTCCCACATCTGGGTGTCAATGATAGGCTCATGGTGGTTCTCGAAAATCGCCTGTTTCTCAATGGGGTTCTCTACGCTGTGCTTGGTCTTGTAGGACGGCTTCTCCGTCTTGAAGTTTACCAGACAGCCCGTGTACTCCCTGTTTTCAAGGATATGTACCACGGTATTGGTCGCCCACTTGCACTCATAGCCGGGGTGGTAGCGGCGGGTGCTTCCCGTCCGACGGTATTCCAGCGTTCCCGGCGTGGGGATCTCCTGCTCTGTGAGCATACGGGCTATCTTGGTCGGCCCGTTCCCGGCAAGGCACAAGCTGTAAATCTGCCGCACAACAGGGGCGGCTTCCCCGTCAATGATAAAATTTTCGTCCTCGTCCATAAAGTAGCCGTATACGGGTTTGCTCGTGACGGGCTTCCCGCTCATACCCTTAGACCGTTTTACTGCTTTGATTTTCTTGCTCGTATCTCTCACCAGCCATTCGTTAAAAATGTTCCGCAGAGGGGCAAAATCATTGTCGCCCTGTGCGCTGTCCACTCCGTCATTGATAGCGATAAAGCGGACGCCTTTCTGTGGGAAAATCATTTCCGTATACATTCCCACTTGCAGATAGTTTCGCCCTAACCGTGACATATCCTTGACGATAACGGTGCCGACTTTTCCGGCTTCAATGTCCGCAAGCATGGCTTGAAAACCGGGTCTTTGGAAGTTCGCCCCAGAATAACCGTCATCTGTGTACCATTGCAGATTGGAAAAGCCGTTCTGCTTCGCATAGGTTTCAAGAATACGCTTCTGGTTTGAAATAGAATTGCTCTCACCTTGCAGCTCGTCCTCGTGGGATAATCTCGGATAAAGGGCGGTAATAAGGTTTCGGGTGGTCTGTCTTAACATAGTGTCCTCCATTTCCGACAGCCAGCCCCACTATTCCGTATGACTATCATACCACACGCCGGGGCTGGCTGTACAGTCCTTTCTGCTTCTTTACGTCCCGTCAAATTGCCGATTTTTGTGTAGCAGCTTCCGCTTCCAGCACTTTCAGCATTTTATCGGCGGCGGTGGCGGTGGTGTCCTGCTTGAAATAGCCGGAAACGACAAGGACAGAATTACCTATGCGGATTTCCGTCACGCAATCCGGGCGGCGGGTGCTGCGGTCATTCTTTGGGGTGTTGGTCATAGGCGGCTCTCCTTTCTGTTCATCAGCTTTTTCAGTTGTCCCATTTTCTCCTGCGCCGTGGCTTTTCGGAAGTTGCTCCCGGTAAAGCGGACAGGAGAACACATTTCAATCAGACGGTCATAAATGCGGGCGTGGGCGGTGTCCTCCGGGTGCTGCAAGTCCTCCAGCGTGAGATTAGTCGTGACGATCAGCGGCCTGCCGCTGCGGTAACGGCTGTCAATCACGTTGTAGACCTGCTCTAAGCCGTATTCCGTTCCCCGTTCCATTCCAAAATCGTCAAGGATAAGCAGCGGGAAGCTGCAAAGTCGGGAGATATATTCATTCCTGCCCTCAAAGCTGGCGGCAAGGTCACCCAATATCAATGCAAAGTTTGTCATGCACACGGGGATTTCACGCTCCATAAGGGCATTTGCGATACAGCCCGCAAAATAGCTCTTGCCTGTGCCAACGCCGCCCCATAGCAGATAGCCAATGTTGCGCTCTTTCATGGTTTCCCAGTTCTCCACATAGAAATGGGCGTGTTCCATTTGCGGGCACTTGCCGTTGTCGTTCTCAAACGTCCAGCCCTGCATAGCCGGGTCTGTAAAGCCCCGCCGCTTCAACCGCTCGACAGTTTCAAGGTGACTGCGCTGTTTCTCTGCGGCTTCCCGTTCCTCACGCTCTGCCCGCTGGCAGTCACATTCTGCCGGGTGGCGGTCACGCCCCAGCCATGCGGCGGTTTCTTTGGGGAAATAGCCCTCTTTGGGCTTGTGGCACTTCCCGCAGTATAAAAGCCCGTCCTCGCCGGTGTAGTCCTCCGGCTCCGGCGTGGTGTCGGTCATATTCAAAATCATTTCATCAAATCCATTCGTCATAAGCTCTCGCCCTCCTTACAGGTATAATCGGGTATGCCCTTTTTCGGGGCTTTCTTGGCTGCGTCCTCCTGCGCCCACTTGAAAATCGTGGCTGCATGGCTCTTGTATTTCCTCCCGCTGGAAGCGATATGGCAGGATAGGCGGTCAATGTAATACTCCCACTTGCCGGGAAGCTCTGTTTTCAGCCCGTCAAGCTCCGTATCGGAAAGAATGACATTGTGGTATCTGCCATAGGCGGCGGGGGCGGGGTGTCCCGTTTCTAACTCTCTCTCTTTTTCTATTTCTATATCTATCTCTTTCTCTATCTCTATCTCTGGTGGACAAATGTCCGCTCGATATGTTGGACATTTGTCCGCCCCTGTCTGCGGCAGGGCTTTTTGTTCCTGCAAAGCCAGCCGCGCCCTGCGCTTGCGCTCCCCCTCGGTAGAGGACTGGCCGATTAAAAGCTCAATGTTGCTCATGTAGAGTGCGCCGCTTGGCAAAGGCTCCACAAGCCCCAGCTTCATAAAGATTTTCAAAGCTCTCTCTACGGTACCTACCTGCTGGCGGGTAATGGTCGCAATCATCTGGGCGGTGTAGGGGATATTCTCGTCAAGCTGCAATTTCCCGCCGTTTTTCAGCGATTTCAAGTACAGCTTCAAGAGAATGTTGGAATAGATAACGCCGTCCTGCATACTTTCCAGCAGAACGATTGCATCATCGTCAAAATAGCTCTCTTTCAGCTTGAGGTAGTAATATTTGCGGTTATCTGCCATAGGCTGCGTCCTCCTTTTTCCAGCGTTTGGAATAATAGCGAGGGCATAGTATGATAACCGCCCGGAAGCTCTGTTTGCAGTCACGGGTGCAGCCCCGGCATAGGTCGTTGTAAGTGATACGGTTGCGGTGGTTGAGGAAGAAAGACCATTCCAGCCGCCGCTTCTTGCTCATTCTCGGCAATGGTAAGCTCCTTTCTGCCGTTCCTATCGGTGTAGCGGGATAGGGGGCATTTTCTGTATGTTCTCGGTATCATTTTCGGGCTTTTTCTGCCCTGTAAGCCCCGTTTGGAAGTCGGGGAGTATTGCGGTAAGGGTTCATATCATACCTGTATTTTTGTAGGGTTTCGGTATCATTTCGGGGCGGTCTTTAACGCTCCTGTTCACGCTTTTTCTGCTGGCTCGGTGCGCCCCTTAAAATCTGGTCGATATTGCGTCTGACTGTCTGAAGCTCCTGCGCCCGCTGGCGTTTCTCCCGGTAGTCGTTATATCCGGCGTTCTTCTGGACGGTAAGCTGCTCAATCTCCCTTTGCAGGGCTTTGCTGGCTGGCAGCTTGGTTATTCCATGCTCCCGGAAATAACGGGCGGCTGTGTCCGCTATGATAAAATCGCTTTCGTGCTGTTCCCGGTAGGCTCTCCGGGCTTTCTCCGATTTCTGCGCTTTCAGACCGTCACGGGCGGGCTTCGTGCCGATATAGCCCAAAAGGTTGCGCTGCAATTCCTTTTTCTCCCGGATAGCGGCTTCCAGCCCTTTCAGTCCGGCAAGGCTCTCCTGCGTGGCGGTGTTGGCTGCGGAAATGGCAGCGTCCAGCTCGTCCGGGGAAGAAAAGCCATACTGCTGGTAGAGCATGAGGGTAGCCGACATCTGTTTGAGGTTGTGCATGGTCGCCCACTTCTCATAGCCCCGTCCTTTCCCCTCGGCTCGCTTGGCGGCTATGTCTACCATGCGCTGTACAGCGTCATTGTTCGGGGCGTTTTTCGCTTCTTTTTTCGTCCGTAAGCGGTCTTTGATACTGCCGGGGTATTCCGCTATGGCTGCGGGTTTTTCGGCGGCTCTGGCGGCGTTCTGCTCCAAAACGGAGAGGACAGCAGCCCGGTCAAAATCGTCCCCCAGCTTCCGGGCGGTAATTGGCTTCGTCCTGTCCGGCGTGAGGTAACTTAGCCGCCCCCGGCTCTCCTTGACGGTCACACCATGCCGGAGAAGCAGGGCGGCAAACTCATCAAAGCCGGAAGCAGCGGCAAGGGCTTCCCGGATAGTCCGGCGCAGCTTCGCCTTATCCGTTTCAAACTTGGTCTGCCGGGGCGCGATACCGTCCGCAGCAATAGGGGCGTTGGCTCTGTCAAGGGCAGCCTGTCCTTTCTTCTGCGCCCAATACTCACGCTCGGTAATGCGTTCTTTGCTGCCGTTCAAAAGGTCTATCTGGTAAAGCCCCTCGCTGTGGCACATCTCCATGACTTCGGCTTTCAGATAGTTCATAGCTGCGTCCGTACAGCGGTGCTTGCAGCCTGCTTTCCTGTCCGCTGGCCTGTCCATGTGGGGCAGCATGGGAACCTCCGCAATCCGCAGACTGTTAATGACGATATGCACATGGATATTTTCGGTGTGGCTGTGTCCGTCCGGGTGGGTGCAGACAAGGGCCTGGTGTCCGGGGAAATGCTCGGCGCAGAACTTCTCGCCCAGCTCCTGCGCCCGATCAACGGTCAAGCCGTTGTCCGGGCCGTCCCGTGGGTCAAAGCTGATGATGTAGTGGTGGCTCTTTACGTCCTCCCGTTTCTGGTTCTTGCCGTAGCGGAGATTGGAGCGCATACAGGCAACGGCAAAATCCTCCCCGCCACAATTCAGAGAGGATATGCGGTAGTCTACCCTCGGTATGAGCCGCCCGTCTGCGTCAAGGGTGGGCTTCATGGTAAACTCGTCATGCTCGAATGTGAGGTATTTTTCAGCGTCCCCGTAGTTGGCATTTTTAGAGCTGATATGTTTGAGTATCGCCAACGGCTTCACCTACTTTCTGCAAGACTTCAAACTTCAAGGCGGCAAGGTCGGCGGCGGCTCCCCGCACTTCCTTTTCCAGCCCCCGGTAGGGGCTTCCGTATTCGTTCAGGCTCCGGGCAATCTGGTTTAAGTTGCCGCCGATTTTCCCGTACTCTGCCGTGAGCTTGGAGAGGGCGGCAAGCAGCCCGTCATTGACCGGGGAAACGGTGACAATGGGGCGTATGGTCGCTTTCCGTATGGCTTGCCGGATAAACTCGGACTGGCTGATTTCATAAGCCGCCAGCCGCCCGGTGAAGTCGGCGTATTCTTCATCGGTCATGCGGGTCTTTACCACATGACGGCGGTGGGGCGTATTGTATTTCTTTCGCATGGTCTGTGACCTCCTTTCTCGCCCGACAGGGCGCATAGCAGGGTTTGGGGAAGGCACTCCCCAACAAGATTCCCGCAGGGGCAAAAATAAGCGGAGAGCGAATTTTGGCACCTCGGTAGAATCTTGCTCTAAGTAAGCCGTAGATTTCCCCTTGCACTTACTACTCGTATAGCTGCCGCCTGTTTTGGCCGGATTTCTGCAAAAATCTTACGGCGTGGGGCGATTTTTACCCGCAGTTCTTTCTTTCCGCTAAAGATACATTTCAAAGGCCGCCAGCTACCCGCTTGCCGGGAATTTTCTCAAATTTTCCTTTGCCTTAGAAATACAGAAAATGCAGATTTGGCTACCGCCGCAGAAAATTTTTTGTTTCCGGCTTCACCTACCTACTACGGATGACTTTGCGATTTTGCCAAACGGATAAAGAAAAAAGCAGCAAATCTTTTTCAGACTTACTGCTTTCGCTGGCCGCCGATGGGCGGTGGATATTCAGTTTTGAAAGTTCAGGTCAGGTTGGCCCGATGATGGATAGCACAATAAATTCCTGTTTTCCCTTTAAGGCATTGTGCATTTTTTCTATTTCTCTTGATGATTATTTTTTTCATAATCAATCAATGTACCTATAACAATTCCAATCAACATTCCGATACCTGCACAAATAGAAATAGCAAAAAGATTTTGCAAAAACGCCCATGCCAACACACCTATGCAACCACCGACAATAAATCCTGTTAATAAGCCAATAGTTAAGTATTTATTACTTTTCATATTGCTATATCTCCCCTAAAAGTATATTTGTCGTTGGTTCTATTATACTATGACCTGCTTCCTTTAGGAATAGATGAATTGTAAACTGGCTGGAGTGAAACCGCTAATGACAGCCAGTGTTTGTTCTTTGTTTATCGGTCAAAGCGAAATTTGAACAGGGCGGCAATGAGCTGTTGCTTTATATGTTCCTCAACTTCGGCGTTGACTTTCCCGTGTACTTTGGAACAGTAGCGGATATATCCGGCATAGTGGGAAAGAATGGTGTCGATTGCGTCCGGGTCGCCCTCATGGGCTTTGACGATTGTTTCATAGGGGAGAAGTTTACTCATAGTCATTTCCCTCCATGAGCCGCCTTAACCGCTGCAAGGCAAGCCGGATATGCCGCCCCGCTGTGCTGCGTGTCCGGCCAATATGTACGCCGATCACTCGCTGCGGCTGGCGCAGGAAATAGTAACGAAAAATTTCTTCCTGCGTCTGCTCCGGCAAAAGGGCAAGGGCGGCGGCAAGCTCCGCATGATACAGAACGGCGGTCTGGCCGCAGGCGGTAAAAAGATATTCTTCAAGCTACTCCGGCTCGGCAAGCTGGACAAACTTTTCACTCATCAGATAATCAAGGGAAACTTCCCGTTCCCACCTCCGGCGCAGCTTCAAGATTTTATCTATGGCTGCGTGACGAATGACTACCTTGCAAAAGGCATTGAATGTGTACTGGATATGCACCTTGTAGGCTTCATCTTCGGTCATGGAAATTCCCCCTCTCTGAATAATAGTGCGGGGCGGTGGCACTTCTTGCTGTCGCCCCTTGATTGCCTACCAGCAAAGGCGGGCGGGGCTGTCAACGGCTGCGCATATGCGCCGTTCATCTTGACCGTTGACTGGCTCGGCTGGGTTTGCTATTTACCCGACAAACTTGAATTTATTTTAAGCTATCACGTTTTACCTTCTTAAGCCTTACTATCATTACCATAGGAATTTCTTTGTTGGTTTTAAAACATTCTTCATAAAATCCATCAATGACAAATCCAGCTCTAAAACAAAGGTTAAAAATATCTTGTATGGAACGATGATAATAAATCTGCTCTTTCGGTTGCCCTTCAATCGCTATATCATAGTAACTGTGCGGTGTCATATATTTTTCAGTCAACGTGACAAAACAAGGGTGTTGCGTTGCAAAGACAAAAATTCCGCTTTCCTGCAACAGTTCATAAACAGCCATAAGAAGTGGTTCAATATCCGTAATATCCATAATTGCCATATTAGAAACTGCTTTCGTAAAGGCTCGATTTCTTTTTAATTCTAATATACTTTTTCTATCGGTCGCATCCGCCACACAAAATTCAATTTGTTTTGCATATTGTGATTGCCGTCTTTTAGCCAATTCTATCATTTTTTTGCTGTAATCAAAAGCGACAACCGAAGCGCCTCTTTGTGCAAGATACGAAGAATAATTTCCATTGCCACACGCAATATCCAAAATGTAATCCGCAGGATTAGGAGATAGAAGTTCCGTTACTTTGGGACGCACTACCTCTCTGTGAAATTCATTAGATTCGTCACCCATTGCATTATCCCAAAATTGTGCGTTCTCCTCCCAGATTTTTTTACTTTCCTCTGTTCCCATGTTCTCTCCCACTCCCCAAATTTGCTTTTTTGCTTCCATTAAATCTTCCTTACTATATTCCATTGTTACCCTCCATAACTTCTGATTGTTGCCGTCTTGACGATTATGTATCTTTACATTACCTTCTGAAACATATGGCGCACCTTGTCCAGGCGGCTGTTTGGACGGCGGGGCTGGATGACCGGCTGACCGACAGCGGCCTGATATCCTTTCAGCTCTGTAAGGCATACGCTCCGCCCGTTGGTGTAAAAGGCCAGATCAGTACGGTATGCCTGTATACAGCGGGCGGGAATCTCGCCAGTAAAGACAACTTCATCCTTTTTTACCTGGGCCGTTTCGATGGTGGCACAGTATTTCGGTGCATCATGATAAGCCCTGGAAAGGTATTCCTGGGGCGCATAGAGGATGAAGGAGAGATAAGGTTCCAGCAGCTGCGTCCCCGATTCCTTCAATGCCTGTTCCAATACAATCGGGGCCAATGAGCGGAAGTCCGCCGGCGTGCTGACCGGACTGTAATAAAGCCCGTATTCAAAGCAAATCTTACAGTCCGTTACGTTCCAGCCGAACAAGCCCTGCTCCAGCCCGTAACGGATACCATCCCTGACAGCGTTTTGAAAACTCTGGTTCAAGTATCCCAGCGAAACCCGGCTCTCGTATTGTACACCGGAGCCAAGCGAGAGTGGTGTAACAGACAGTCCTATGGATGCCCAAAACGGGTTGGGCGGCACCTCGATATGGATGGTGTGGCTGGCTGCTTTGAGCGGCCGCTCCATATAAATGACGGAGGGTTCCTTTACCACTGTTTCAAGCTTGTATTTTTCCGACAGCAAAGCGGAAACAACCTCCAACTGCACCCGGCCCAAAAAAGAAAGAATGATCTCATGGGTGATGGAATCCACTTCGCAACGCAAAAGCGGGTCAGTATCCGCAAGTTGCGTAAGAGCGTCCAGCAGCCGTTCTCTTTGCGCTGCCGTTTTCGGCGCAATCGTCGTCCGCAGCATGGGGAGGGGGTCCTCGCGCCACCTTTTACGAGGGAGCCGGGTTTGGTCCCCTAATACATCGTTTAACCTCACGCTGTCGCTGGGAAGGATAACAATTTCACCCTGATAAGCGGTGTCTGTCCGAACAATTTCCCCTTTGGATGGAATACGCATCTCTGTGATTTTCAGCTTTTCTCTCCCGGCCAGGGCCACCGTATCCCGCAGGCGCAGCGTTCCGCTGTATAACCGTAGATAGACACGCCGCTGGCCGCAATCGGTGTACTCAACCTTGAAAACGCTGCCGCATAGGGCGGCGCCCCCCTGTTCCCCAATCGGTTGGAACAGCCCTGTCACCGCATCCATCAACGGTTGAATGCCAAGGCCATTTTTGGCGCTGCCATGATAGACTGGGAACAGGGAGGCGTCTTGAACCCGCTGCTGTTCCTCCCGCGCAAGTTTTTCCCGGCTGATTGGTTCTCCTGCGATATACTTTTCCAATAATTCATCGTTATTTTCGATGACCGCATCCCATGCTTCTATGTCGGTATTTTCCTCCAGGACTATTTCCGGGGACAGCGACACCGTCTGCTTGATGATAATATCGGCGGAGAGCTTATCCCGAACAGACTGAACCACGCTCTGCAAATCAACGCCAGCCTGGTCGATCTTGTTGATAAAGATAACGGTGGGAATGTTCATTTTCCGCAGGGCATGGAACAGAATACGGGTCTGGGCCTGCACGCCATCTTTAGCGGAGATCACCAAGATGGCCCCATCTAAAACAGCCAAAGAGCGGTACACCTCCGCCAAAAAATCCATGTGGCCGGGCGTATCCACAATGTTAACTTTACATCTGTGCCACTGGAAGGAAGTGACTGCCGCTTGAATGGTAATCCCACGCTGCCGCTCCAAAAACATGGTGTCCGTCCTCGTTGTCCCTTTTTCGACGCTCCCCGGTTCTGAAATGGCTCCGCTGGCATATAGCAGGCTCTCCGTCAAGGTCGTCTTTCCAGCGTCTACATGGGCAAGAATTCCAATATTGATTATTTTCATGTGATTGTCCTCCCTTTACAGCCCCAAAGGGCATAAAAATCCCCAGCAGTAAAATACTTTTACCACTGGGGATTATAAGTTGCGGACATACACATATACAGCATACACCTGTTTGTGATTGCTGTTTTTGGGGATATGTCAAAATTGATAAGGCAAAAGTATTCTTAAATTGGGTACAAAAAACTAAGCCCCTACAAAAGGAGATATCATAATCCTTTGTTCCCACTATTTGATTATAGTTTTATTTAAGAATACCTTGCCGCATATTTTTTACTCCTTTTCTGGAATGAAGCTATTATATCACATCAGTTTTAGGAAAGCAAGTACCTAAAAGAAATTTTTCTTCCCCTTATATGTAACAATCATACCGGCTTCCTAGCGTTCAGAATGTTTTCTGCTGTCTGCTGTGGTGTTTGGTTGGAATTGTCCAACCAAAAGCCGATCCGTGGTGTTGTCTGCATTTTACTAAATACAAATTCAATGTATACAGAAAGATATAAGGAGTGGGAGGGATTCCGCCGTAGTTGGCATTGTAGGAAAATCCAAAAGTTTAGATTTTCCCACAATGCTTATCTTTTGGTCTTTGGTTCGGAATAGTGTAGTGCTGGCGGTCTATCTATTGTTTTCGGTTGCTTGCTTCTTTACCGTACATGAGCATTGGCGCCGGGGTTGTCGTTGCCGTAACCTTCCAGCAGGTTGATAACGCCCCAGATACCGAGACCGGCACCGAGCGCGATAACGAGGGTCTGAAGAACGGTGATTGCCTGTTCAAAAAATGCCATATAGTTTGTTAGCCGGAATCTGATTAAAAAATATGTTTGTCATGTTTCATAGGCATACAAAAGCCGGAACAATCTGCCGCCCGGTTTCCGGGGGCATGATTCCGGCTGTCCTCCTTTTTCATTATTTTTTCTCGCGATTGTCCGCTTTGTACGCCAATGGCCCATAGAGGGCAGGTGCGGCGAATAGATAAGATCACTCCCTTCTAAAGCGGAACGAAATTAAGCGCCCTTTGTGTCTACTTCATATACATCGCAGACCTCATTGGGCTTGAGTTTCAGCCTTGCAGACAAGAATGCTTCAATGTCAAAAGCGTTCTTATCATCCGCGTCGGCAGTGTACTTGAAATTGGGGTGCTTGGTGATGTCGTACTTATCCGAAAGGAAAGGACGCACACCGCGCAGCTGGAGGATACACTTGCCTCCATCCATAACAGCAAGCTCATCCTGGCTCATCAGCTCTTTCCCCAATTTTTGATAGTTGAGTGAATGGGAGGTTTCCCTCCCACGGCTCTCTCCGGTATTGTAGGTGTCGATGGTTTCCTTGCCCAGCACGGCAGCCAGCTCTTTGAGGGTAGTCGGCTCTTTACCGCCCAGGAAGATGGATGTATCCATGTTACCGATGATGGTATCTGCGTTATCCTTATAGATCGCCTTGAGCTGACTCTGTGCCTGCAACACCAGACAGGCAGAGATTTCACGGCTTCGGATGGTGGCCACCAGCTTTTCCAGTTTCGGAATCTGCCCGATGTTAGCACACTCATCAATCAAACAGCGCACATGAACCGGAAGCCTGCCGCCATACACATCGTCGGCTTTTTCGCAGAGCAGATTGAAAAGCTGGGTATAACACATGGAGATCAGGAAGTTAAAGCTGTCATCCGTATCACTCATAATGAGGAACAGAGCAGTTTTCCTGTCTCCCAGAGTATCCAGCTCCAGCTCATCATAAGCCGTGACCTCACGCAACTCTGCAATGTCGAACACGGCAAGGCGAGCGCCGCAGGAAATCAAAATCGACTTGGCTGTTTTGCCGGCGGCCAGCTTATATTTCTTATACTGGCGCACCGCAAAGTGATTTGGCTTCTCGGCTTCCAGTGCATCAAACATCAGGTCTACGGGGTTTTTGAACTCCTCGTCATCCTCACGGACTTCCATGGCGTTGATGAACTCAATGAGGGTAGAGAAGTTCTGCTCCTCCACCGGAGCCTCATAATGGATATAGCCAATAAGCGCGCAGTACAACAAGGTTTCTGCTTTTACCCAGAAATCGTCTCCGGCCTTGCCTTCGCCTTTGGTATTGGCGATCAGCGTTGTCACCAGCTTCAAAATATCCTTTTCCGAGTGGATGTATGCAAAGGGGTTATAGTGCATGGACTTCTTGAAGTTGATGGTATTTAGGACCTTGATTCGGTACGGCTCATAAATGACCTTGCCGTGCTTATCCTTCATGGGCTTTCCGTCCTTCCCCAGCTTGGGCGCACCCCTTTGGAGCATTTTTCCGCACTCCACCAGAATTGTTCCTTTCGGGTCCGTCACAACATAGGAGCTGTGCATCTGCATCAGGTTTGGTTTCAGCCAGAATCGGGTCTTACCGGAACCGGAGCCGCCAATCACCAGTACATTTTTGTTTCTGGCAGTCTTGGGGTCCTTGGGGCGACTGTTCATGGTCAGGCTCTCCGTTTTCGTCAGAATCACATTGTTCTGAAATACAGGATCAACGTAAGGTGCAATATCCTCACGGGTTCCCCAGCGGGCCGAACCATATTCCAAACCATGTCGATATTTCTTGGCGTTCTTGCTTTTAAGATACACCGCCAGCCTCAGACTGCCTCCACAACACAGTCCTACCAACAAGTCCAATGGATGCAGGCTTGGCCAGAAACTTTGCAGCGCCCCAGGCAGAACCGCAATCAGCGAAAGAAACTTTTCTGAAGCATCCGCCCCTTGTGCCATTCGCCATGCCTCTCCAAAATTGGTAGCAAACAGTCCCATCAGGATATACGGCATATTCAGCAAAATGAGCTTTTTGATGTCCAATGTCTTTTTCATCGTTCCAGCTCCTTTCGCTTGGTGCGATCCACCACAGCATTTTTAACCATCTCTTTGAACCGGTTAAGTTTTGCCAGTACGGACGGGCGCTCTGTTTTCGTTGCCTTTTTGACCTTTTTGTTGGTGTACTCTGTAAAAGCTGCTGTCAAAGCATCTGCATCACGGCCTTTGAAAAAAATTAGGTACTTTGGCGGAGAACTGCTGCGGTCCTTTTTCACCGCATAATCCACACCATATTTCCGGGCGATTTTCTCAAACTCCTTGATAGAGGGGTCTGTGATCTCAATGTTGGATATTCCCTGATTCTGCCCGACAAGCTGCTTCACAGTCTGTTTTCCATGCGGAACAACCGGCGCATCACGGCTTCTCTGT
Organism: Blautia sp. AF32-4BH; assembly: GCF_003460565.1. Taxonomy (NCBI): domain Bacteria; kingdom Bacillati; phylum Bacillota; class Clostridia; order Lachnospirales; family Lachnospiraceae; genus Blautia; species Blautia sp. AF32-4BH. Next base: position 267,144 of record NZ_QTVL01000002.1, read on the forward strand.
TTTTCCAGCTTCTTTTCCTTTCGATGTGCCATGTACTTGCTTATGGCAGCCTTAAACATTCTGCCGGTAAACTTTGTTCCACTGACAACCAGCGTCAAAGTTCTGTTTTCCACTTCTTCCTGCATTTTCTCGCCTCCTTTCCACGAAGTTTGCAGGGAATCTCTTTTTTTGCTAAGGCGGAACCACCAGCCGCCGGAGGAGGTATTTTTTCATCGCTCCATCCCGCGGCTCTTTTTCTTTACCGGCTTCTTATCCGGCAGATTCCACTCTTTCCGGAACTCTGCCACACCTTTGGGGTCAAATGCCTTCAGCTTCTCCAGATCAAAGGCAACAGCAGAATATTTTCCATAACCGGACTGAACCTGATAGGGAAGCACCTTCCCCAATTTGTTCTCTTTGATGAATCGCAGCAAATCCTTGCTGATGTCACCGGAAATAAACGCCTCTCCGGGGTCCAGGGAATATCCTGGTAGGTTCACCGTCATATCTGCAAACGCCTCTGCTCCATCTTCTGTATGGGTAATCATGCCGATATAAAGCCGCTGATTATTCGCATACATTCCAAGTTGCAGCGATATGGTTTCTTCCCCATATTCCCACTTAAAGGGTACTTTCTTTTCCTCATTCATATCGGATTCCTCCTATCGTATCTGTTCTTTGTGGTCATAAAACAAATCTCCATTTCTGACCTTTGCATGGCTGAGAATCTTGATCTGCCCATTTGCCTGACTGTCCAGAGCTTTTTCATAGCCTATATCTGACAAAAACAGGCGGGTGCGTTCTCCTTTCCAGCCAACCGGGGAGTCATGCGTCAGTACATCAAAAATAATCATGTGCCGGGTGTTCTCCGCAAATCGCTGGAGATCCATGTAGTCATGACCGTGATAGTTCTGCGCCCCGGCTTTCTGGCGCATTTCCTCCATCAGCTGCCCGATTGTTTTACCTTCCTGCATAAAACCCACTTCCTTTCCGTTCTTATGAGACCAGCAAGATCATCTCCCGCAGCTGAGCAAAATAGAGCTTGCCCTGGGGCGTGACCAGCGTGTAGGAACCGGTATGACCGTGGTTGCAGTAGTCTTTGACGCAAAACAGCCCTGCATTTTTCACATTGGCATAAGGCAGCACATTGCCGGATGCCGTGCGGTACACAAACCGCCGTTCTATCAGAAACCGAACAAACCGGCGCTCCGGGACATCCAACTCTTTGGCGGTAGTCCTGAGATTGGTGCTGTGCTTTAAGTCGATGAACAGGTCATAGAAAGCGGCTTTGCCCTCCAGCTGTGCATTTTCCTTACGCAGAGAAATATTCGCTTCACGCTCAGCCAACAAGTCTGAGCAGAGCTTCATCAGAGCCTCCGGGGAAGTGGCAACCTCCCACAGCTTCTCTTTTGTGAGATAGGCCCCGTGCTTACGAATAGTAGGCAGGACCTCATCGAATACCCACTGTTCAAACCGCTCTGCCGATGGCAATTTGCTGTGAACGATCAGGCGGTACAAATCTCCTTCGGGGATAAAAGTCATACTGATTTTGCGGTCGGGGCTTTGTGGGTGAGGTGCGTCGCGTTTCACGACATACCTACAATGGCGGATAATTGCATCGCGGGGATTGCTGTACCCCAGCGCAGCGGCCACATCCGTTCCGCAGAACAGGTATTTGCCGTTTTCTTCGATGACCCGGATACTGCCAAACTCCGGGTTTTTGAAAATTTCCATCTGGTTCATGTCGTGCCTCCTTTTGCATGATAAAAGGCGGCCTTTACCAGCCGCCTGCGTGCATATCGTGGTTGACCAATGAAGTGAAGTGATTGTTCATGGTGGTAGGCGCATTGAACAGCACTGCAAGCAGGTACTGCTTCATGTTGCGTACCTGGGTGGTATTCTTTTGCAGACAGTCCATGACAAACTCGATGTGGGAGCTGTCCAGTTTCAAAAAACGGGAACGCACGATCTCGTGAGGGAAGTCTGCCCCAGAGATCCGGGTGGTCTTTCGTTTGGCACAGACCGTTTCGACCAACAGCTCTACGATCTCATTTAGGTCATCCAGGTAGAGAGGATAACGCTGCTTCAAGCAGTCATACTCGATATTCTCCAAAATCAACTCCCGATAATTTTCTATCTCTGTGACAGACATCGCATCCCTTCCTTTCCGTTCCGGCGGTCTTGCCGCCGCTGTTTCCCGGAAGGGAATGGAATCGGTACTTGATCCATAAGTAATTGATTTTTCTGTATTTGATTTCTCTATATTTAATTCTGCGGGCTTTTCCATATCCGGTCTTACCATATCCGGGTTTTCCGTATCTGGTGAAGCCGTATCCGGCTGGGACATATCTGGCTGGGGCTGTTCATAGATGACATACTCGGTATCTGTAATCCGCCCACTTTTATCGCGTCTCTGATGGCGCACGATATATCCGGCTCCTTCCAGTTCACGCAGGGCAGCACCGATGGCATCCACGCCTTCCTTACAGATCTTTGCAAGGCCACGGGTAGTGTAATTCCAGTCCTCTGGCAAAGACAGCATCATGGAAAGCAGCCCCTTGGCTTTTAACGACAGATTTGCATTTCGTAAATGATGATTGCTCATCACGGTATAATCACGGGTCCGTTCAATGCGAAAAACGGCCATCGACCTCACTCCTTCCGAATTTTGGGTACAAAAAAACCGCAATCCTCATTTCAAAGAATTGCGGTGTTCAGCGCTTTTCAAATTTTCTTGCATAGAACCAAAACAGCGGCTTTTGGGGACGCGCCTCTGTAAATGGCTCCTCCTGGGCGAAAGGAAGTGTTTGCATCACGCGGTCAATATCCGTTGAATCCATGTCATGCTGAGATTTGCAATCTTCCCGGATTGCTTCTTGAATTTCCTTTACCGTACACATAGTCATTCCTTTCCTTTCGTTGTATGGGTTTATGAGCGGCGGCGTTTTCCCGGTTTGAAATCGAGGATATGTCCCTCAATCACACGAGCGTAACGCTTGATTTTGATCTCCCGGCGCTGTTGGCTTTGCAGGGCGGCCTGATACCCGTCCTCAGTCAAAAACAACCGCATTTCATCTCCGGGGCTGCCGTAAGCAGTGCTGGGACGCAGGACGGAAAACTCGATCATCCAGCGGGTATTATCCCAAAACCTCTCTACGGCGAGAATGTTGTGTCCTTTCAGCTCACGGGCTGAAATATCCCTCATAGGCGGCTCCTTTCATCGTTCCTGGTCTCTCTGACGCTTTTTCTGCCATGCCTCCAGCAGCTTGATAATGGTTTCCTGCATCCGCTGGGGCGTATAGCTTTTGGGGAAATATTTCCGCAAAGTGTCGGAGGTAAATGTCACTCGGTCCAGATCACTTTTCTTTTCCTCACCCATGATGACACGCATCATATCGAGGGTCAGATGCCCCTCCTGACTGTATTTTTTGAGCCGCTGAGCTTGAGAAAGAGAAGGGGTAGCCTGTTCGCTGTCCATCGCGTCCAACAGGTCTACCTGTTCCTCCTTTTTGAGAAAGGACAGCTCATAGGCAGGGTTCAGGGCAATCTTCTTTTCATCCACCATATCCATCAATTCAGGAATCAGCTCTGTCAGACGGATATAGCGCTGAACTTGATTTCTGCTTGAACCAGCCTGCTGAGCCAATATTTCATCGGCTCTCAACTTCGTCCCAACTTGGGACGAAGTTAAATCAACTCGCTCTCCCTGATGTTTCATGGCATCCAGCTTCATCTTGTAGGCAAATGCTCTTTCACTGGGGAGCAGACTTTCTCGTTGCAGGTTGCTGTCAACCATAATGATCGTGGCGGCATCATCATCCAAATTCCGAACAATGACCGGCATGGTCTCCTTTTCTGCCAGCTCACTGGCTCTGTGCCGCCTGTGTCCGGCTACCAGCTCATAACCGCCCTCCGGGTCCGGTCGAGCAATCGCCGGAACCAGAACGCCATACTGCTTGATACTGTCTGCGGTCTCCATCATGGCTTCGTCATCCTTGACTTTGAATGGATGCCCTTTGAACGGGTGCAGTTCCGACAGCGGGATTTCTACTACTTTTTCTCTCTGAGCATCGGCACGGCTCTCCTCCGTAGAAAACAGATCATCTACCGATGCCAGTTCTACTTTTTTCGCGCTGCTTTTCAAGTTTCAACACCTCCTTCGTCAGATTTCGATACCCCTCTGCCACCTTACCGCCAGGGTCATGGACGAAAATGCTTTTTCCCTCTGCGCTAATTTCCTTTGCACGGACAGAGTGTGGAATCTCCGTTCCAAAGACTTTGATTTTACTTCCATAGGTGTCCCGCAGCAAAGCAGCAATCTCTTTGGCAAAGTTGGTGCGGTTATCCACCATCGTCAGCAGTATACCGTCAATCTGGAGCTTTGGATTGATCTGCCGTTTTACCTTGCTGACCGTAGATAAAAGCTGTTCCAGTCCTTTGGCGGGCAGATACTCTGCCTGAACGGGAATTATGATCCTGTTCGCAGCCGCCAGCGCATTGACCGTAAGCATCCCCAACGAGGGCTGACAGTCAATCAGGATATGGGAATATTGTCCCTTCAGTGTGTCCAGATATTGCCGTAAAACCGTTTCACGGCTCATGGCGTTTACCAGAGAAACCTCCATACCGGAAAGCTGAATATCCGCAGGCATCAGGTCAACGCCTTCTGCATGATGCAGAATACCTTCTCCGGGGCGTATAGGCTGATCCATCAGAATTTTGCCCATTGCATCCGACAGTGTAAATGGCAGCTTGTCCGGTTGCGGATTTCCCAAGCTGATTGTCAGACTTCCTTGTGGGTCCCCGTCGATCAGAAGCACTTTCTTTCCGGCCTGTGCCAGACCTATTCCCAAGTTCGCACAGGTTGTTGTTTTGCCAACGCCGCCTTTCTGGTTGGCGATGGCGATGATTTGCGTGTTCAAATAAACCTCCTCCTTCTACAAAAAATATCCCTATTCCGAAAAATAGGGATGAAAAAAGCCGCTTACTCAAATAAATGAATAAACGGCTATGTAAGAAATATTCGATTGTAAGTAAAGTTTTATATCACTGCAAAATAACGAAGTGCATCTTTGATTGCTTCTACCTTTTCTGGTGTCGGATGTTTCCTCGGCTGTTTCAATTCTTCTACCGCATTAGGAGCATCATACATCGGCAATCCCAAATTTCGCTTTACCTCTGCGATATATGCGGTATGTACCTTGAAGCCGTATTTCGCTTCTATGTACTCCTTAATCATTTTGTAGGTCACTTTTTCTTTGGGCTTATACGCTTCGGCTCTTTTAGCAATACTATCTACCGGAATCTTGCCCTCGCCCTCTCCAAACTCCACATCAATGTGGATATAACTGTCGGCTTTTTTGTGGGATAAAAGAACTACCGTCTCCACATGTGTTGTCACTAACATTGGAATACACATCCTTTACCTTGTCACTGACATCGGAACACATTTTTTTCGCTTTGTCCACGACACCAGCAGATTTTCCAAACCGCTTTTTTGCATTTCCAATTTCGTTTTTAAATCCTGTTTTATATATGAAAGTAATTTTATAGGGATCTTTTTCTCCGTATTCATCGTAACCGCCAACGATTACCTTTTCAATTATACTCTCAAATATACCTCTGTCAAACTCCTCTAACACCTCATTTTGAGACAGTGCTTTCTTAAAATCTGCGATTCTCCTTTGCAGAGAACCTTCTTCATCCGCCTGCTGTTGAAAATACACCAACTTAGCTTTTGTATTGCTTAAATCTGTCTTAAGGTTTACATCTGTTTCTTCATAAATATCCTTTTCAACAATGCCGCTCAAATAATTATCCAAGAGCTTCTTTCTCTTATATGAAAGATTATCAATCTTTTTTTGCAGCTTATTCAACTGATCCTCTGTAGAATTTTCTTCAAGCGCTTTTTCCGTACGTTTCAGAAATTCTTCTATTACATCTTTATTATCTCTACAAAGCATCCGATATGATTCCACAAAAGCTTCTTCTATTACCTGCTCCGGGATTCCTTTACTATCCGGACAGAACCGCTTCCCCTCTTTGGTGGCCTTCACACACTGCCATATGGTTTTCTTATACTTTGAATTGCTGTGCCAACGTCTGCGTGAAAGATTTCCCCCACAGAACCCACATTCCAACAAACAGCTGAAAGCATACTGTCGGCTGAATTTCTCCCGTTTCCCCGGTATAGCACCATGCTTACGGTTTCCGTTTCTGCGGCTTCTGATCTCCTGTGCTCTCGCAAACATTTCTTCAGAAATAATCGGTTCATGGTGATTATGTATGTAATACCGATCTTCCTCCCCTAAGTTCTCTAATCGTCTTTTTGAGATAGGATCGACTGTAAATGTTTTTCCCAGCAAAATATCGCCCTTATATTTTTCATTATTTATAATTCCCATGATACTGGATGACACCCAGGGATTTCCTTTTATTGTCATTATCCCCTGTTCATTTAGCTCTCTGGCTATCATAGTGCTTCCAGCTCCCGCTACATAACGTTCAAATATATAGCGGACAACCTTTGCCCCTTCTTCGTTAATGGAAATAGATTTTGTAGCCACATCATAATCATATCCCATACACCCCTGAAAACCAACAAGCTCTCCCCGTTTCATTTTCATCTTTAATCCCTTTTTCACATAAGCAGAAGTATTTTCGACTTCCTGCTGTGCCACAGAACTTAGGATTGTCATTAGAAATTCACCATCTTTTAAGGTATTGATTTTTTCTACCTCAAAGTAGACTGCGATATTTCTCTCTTTTAGCATACGGACATATTTTAAAGTATCCAGCGTATTTCTAGCAAATCGTGGGATACTTTTTGCGATGATTAAATCAATTTTCCCATCCATACAATCTTGAATTAGCCGTTGAAATTCATCTCTTTTATCCGTTTTAGTTCCTGTAATAGCTTTATCGGCATAAACACCTGCAAAAACCCACTCTTTGTTATTTTGAATGAGATCTGTATAATATCTCACCATAGAATTATAACTTTTTATCTGATCCTCATCATCCGTACTCACACGGCAATAGGCAGCAACCCTCAACCGTTCTATACGCCTTCTGGAAGAACCGTCAGAAAAGTCATTTGCCTTAATCAACTCTATTTCCATTTTCCGCTCCTTCATTTTTGTATTCCTATCGTAGTGTTGAGTTTATTATAGATCAGCACAAACGATTCGTCAAGCGGTAATATTGGAAACGACACCATAATCTTTCATCAGTCTTTTCTGTATCAACAAATACTCATTTTCGTCTATCAATTTTTTTGTTAAAAGTTGCTTTAACATAGCCAACTGCATTGTATATCGCAGTAATTTTTTTGTATCCATTTCATTCTCCCCTTTCATCGCAAAAAATCCTGCAGGCGGCTGTGGGGGAACAGCCTCATTGGTATCTCACCATCTTTTCAGACCGGAACAGCCTCTCCGGAAGTATCATTATTAGAAACAGAATCTTCGCCACAAAGTTCCCACCCTCTGCTCATAGCATGATATTTTCTCGCTCCTATCCATCTTCAATTTCTCTCCTGTCTATATGTACAAACTTTACGACATGATGTCGCAAAGTAAGCATTGATGTTGAATCATCCTGGCGTATCTGCTACCCGGCTCCACTGTTTCTTTACGTCCTGCAGGTTAAAATATTCACTTATCAAGGTACAACGCCTTCAAAGGCAGGAATAGAAAGGGAATATTCCTGCCTTTCAACTTAAAGCCGGATTTTAAAATCCAAAATTTTCGTAATCAGCTTTGTCTCCAGCCGCCTTTTCATATATTCATCGGTCACATAATGGATTCTCCCAAATTCATCCTTGTATTCTCTCCTGCATTCACTTTTGATAAATGGCTGAAAATAGGAAAGTATCTGATTGATTGCTTCGGCATCACCTTCGATAGCTGCCTGGATAACTTCAAACTCCGGCATCTTTCTGTATTGCTTTGATTTCATATGTAAATCACTCCATTAATTTTCTCAAAAGCCTTAAAGAATCATCTTTATGATAATGGATGGTACTCTGTACCAATTTCAGACAATCAGCGGTTTCTTTCTCTGTCATATTCAGAAAATAAAGCATCAGAATAATTTCCCGCTTTTTTACAGGAAGTTTTTTTAGTGCCATGCTGATCCACTCGTCACGGACAGGCACCTGCCTGCCCATAACGGTGAAATAATCTGCCATATCATACTCGTCACAGCTATACAGAGCATCCAGATCTTTCTGCAGAAGTTCAGAAAAAGTCACTTCCCGTTCTCTCTGTCGTTCCAGCTCATCAAGATAATTCAGTGCCTCTCCATGCAGAACTTTGATGCAATAAGTGCAAAATTTTCTCTGCACGATTTCTTTTTCCTGACGGTTCAGTTTCAAAAGGGATCACCTCCCTTCTGCTTAAAGCCGTAGTAAAAGACTCCTGATCCTCCCTTTCACAGCGAGGACAGAAGAGAAACCGATAAAAAATCGAAAAAGCGAAAAAATATTTTAAAAAATTTTTCTCCAACTTCTCCAAAACCTTTCATCAGAATTTTTCTCTGATGATTGGAGGCCCACGGTTTCGTGGTTTATGGAGAAAGTTCCACAAATTTCGACAAAAAATAACGCCAGGAAGTTTTTTAAGCTTCCTGGCGCTGCTTACTAAGTTTTGAACACATGAAATTTTATGCCAACAAAATAGGTATAATAATACTCTTTGAAAGATATAAGGCAGCCCACCCGCAGACAGAGTTTTTTTAATACTTTATTTAGACTAAGACTTTGCCTTTTCTTTAAAACAAATACCACCTATATTCCTTCCAACGGCAGAACATAGATGGCCATGAAATACAAATAAGCCATGCTGTGAAAAGCCGTTTTTTTTTATTGCCTTCCGCATGGCTACATTTATTTCTTTTTATATCGGCATAATATTGCCTATTATATACGAAACATTATGTTATGTTAAAACCAAAATCGGCAAGATAAAATAGATATGAGGTGAATGATTATGCCGAAAGACAAGCTGAATTATCTAGGAAACTGTATTCGTCAGGCAAGAAAGGATTGTAATCTTACGCAACAAGATCTCGCAGATCAGTCCCATGTGGCGATTAAAACAATCCAAATGATTGAAAAAGGAAAAATAAATCCTTCCTATGAGATTCTCTATCCCTTAATCAAACGTCTTGGTATTTCTGCCAATACTTTGTTTAACCCGGAAATATCTGATACGGACGAAGAGATCCAGCGGTTCATAGGAAAATTCCAAGCCTGTATCCCTGAAAACCGCAAAATTCTATTAAGCACACTGGATTATCTGGCGGAGCAACTCCTAACGCTTCAGCATAATCACAGTGATAATTCAGAGTGAAACCAGTAGGGCAAAGACTCATCTTGTTACTTCTAGTTTCCTTTGCTCTATATCCCATTATCGAAGTTTTTTAGATTACAGTTCTTTACAATCTGTCACATAACCAAACAATGCTTTGCATGAAAAATAACCCCGATACTTTGAAAAGAATCCAGGTTATTCTTTGATACTATTTTTTTCTACACCATATTTTACTATACCCATGCACTGGGAGATAAATACAACTAATGCTGTCAATGCGATCAGGGACACAATTTCATCCATTCTACAGACAGTACAACATCCTGTAAATATCAAAATTCCAACAATAATTTTCATTGTCACCTTTTTGCAATGTATCTTCTCCTCGCTGTCAAGTTCTCGGCTGATACTGTCTACCGGAGCCAGCTTCCAAATCAAAATAAATATTACTATAATGATAGTCCATGCTCCCCATATAGGGAACCGGAACCTAGCGCTAACCAGCAAAGCCGCCGTCTGTACAGCCACCGAACAGAAAAAACATGCACCAAAGCTATTCAGATGAATCCCTCCTGCATAGGTGCGCAACAACATAAATATCCCGGTAAAAACAATAAATTGTGAAATCATATGCAGATATATCGCTATGCCTAAACAGAATGCAAAGCAGCACAACATTTCCAGCCCTATCTGAAAACCATATTGATATACTGCATATAATTCCTCAGAAACTACACCGGCATTGATAACATACGCCGTCAGTTTTTCCGATAGACGCTTCATATTAAAAACGCTTCATCTTTTTCAGCGCCTCCGGCATCTTTGGCTGATGATAGATATAGCAGCATGCGCTGTCTGCTGACATTTTACCAAGTTTCAGGGATACATTAGCCAATGCTTTTGCTGACTGATTCTTTACTTTTTTTAATTTCATAATAGAAATCTCCTTTCATTTGATATTCAATACTTTAACACAAAAGATTCATATCTTTTTTCTCTTGTAAAAAAAACGAGTGTTCATGTAATTTTTTCCTAAAAATATATTTATACGAAAAAAGCAATGATCTATCCAGATCACTGCTCCTGTTTGAGGTTATCTATTTCCCGACAGCCCCTTTTTTCCAAAAATTCATATTTTCTCAAATACCAGCCCCATAGAAAAAGTTCCTCTATCTTTTTTGCATACTTCTGTAAGTTGTCCGTTACTTCTATATAATCAAAGATCCCTGCTTCCAGTACTGAAAAAATATCCTGCGCACTTCCTTCCTCTATAACTGCAAGAATTGGTACTAATTGTCCCAATTCCCCTTTTACCTTTACTATAAATTCAAAAGTGCTTTTTTTCATCTTTGCTCTGTCAAAGTACATAATAACAACATCCGCAAATGGATACCTGTTTGTTTTCAAATTGTGATAAGTCCGCCTTACCAACTTATATTTTCCTTCTGTTATTCGTTTTGTAATATCAAATAATTTCTCATCATCACAAAATAACAATACTGTCTCCATATTAAATCCCCACAATACCCAAAACACCAATCTATTATTTTATATTACCACTTTTCCCCCCTTACAATTTTTCATGTAATAATTACGAGTGTTGATGTAATTATTCCTGGTTTCCATATAGTAATATGCGGATTCCAAACCGCTCAGACACTGAATCATCAATCACTACAGTTCCATTATATTTTGCAGTCGCTCGGTATACAGAGGACAGTCCAACGCCGTGATTTCCTGCATCAAGTTTTGTTGATTTCAGTCTCTGGTTTTTTGTTTTGATCAATTTACCTTTATAACTATTCGTCACAAATATCAACAGATTATTTTTGTCATACTTCATCCTGACCTTTATATATTTCTTTCCATCTGCCTTTTGTGACGCTTCTACAGCATTTTCCAATAAATTTCCAAGAATCAGACAAATATCCGCTCCCCTAAACGGCATGATCATGGGGATACATATATCAACCCTAAAATCTATTCCCATCTTCTGAGCGGTTACATACCAATAACCAAGCAACGAGTCAATTACAATATTCCCACTATTCGAAACGGTGGCAATTTTCATTCCACTCTCACCCAAGACTTCATGGACAAAACCAATAATCTTTTCACAATCTCCATTTTCTGCATAAGCAAGGATTGATACAAGATTGTTCTTCATATTGTGCCGTACATCCCGCAGCTGAAGAGTAGAAAGTTCCCTTTCCTGCTGATGCCGTTCGCACAGATCCAGTTGTTGTTCATATACTGCTGTCATCCTTCTCAGTCGCAGATCATCTGCCAGTTTCATATAAATATAGAATATCAACACATTCATCCCCAACAAAATGATTACTGTAATTGCGGAATTAATGCGGGCTTGATTATTATTTACCGAAAAACCAAGCATAAATATATTGTTCATAATATAGATGCTTCCTATCGGAATTAAAACGAGCATGATACTATTTCTGACCGGGAGTTCTTTTATCTCATCGTCCATAAATACTGCTTTCAACGCAATAATCAATACTAAGAAAAAGGTCTTTGATATCAGTGATCCAAGCGGCTGAACATAGGCATATTTCTCACAATAAATCATCAGGATGTAATTGCACAGCGTTTCCATGAACATCCAGATTGCATTGAAAGCAATCACAAACACACACTTGTTCCACCACATCCCTTCATAAACAATTAAAACTGCGAACCATGTAACAATAATCGTAACCACAATATTAACATACACGGGAAAGTTGATAATTGTAGATATTCCCATCTGCCATAAAACAAATACCACCAAACCAATTACTGATAATCTTTTATCTTTTTTTCTTTTGAAAAAAATGTCAAAATAGCAAAAGAACAGATATACTGCATAAAAGCTCAGTAATATATCGGCCCCATAACCTAGAATGCTATTCACCCACATAAAACGTATCCTCCATCGAGCAATACTGCTCACTAATCATCTTTCTTCTATCCTCACTAATGGAAATCTTCTTCTCATTATCCATAACTACAAAATCATAAGACTGTCCCTTTACATGTTTATAGTTTACAAGATAAGACTGATGGACACGCAGGAACGATACTTTACATTCTTTTAAACTATTCTCTATCTCGTTCAATTTTCCATATAATTCAAAAATCTCATCTTCCGTCACAACATGCACTTTCCGCTTATCACTCTCAAAATATAAGATATCCCGGATGAGCACCTTATGGTTGATACGCTGGTAACTGAAACGGAAGTAAAAATCTTCACTGCATATGTCTTCGTAGGCATCCTTAAAACATTCCTCCATTTGGTTCTCATTTACCGGCTTTACCAGAAACCGGAACGGCCGGACCGTAAAAGATTCCTTCATGTGGTTTTCATGGCTAGTAACATAAATTATCAAAACATTTTTATCATATATCCGAATCCTTTTCGCTGCTGAAATCCCATCTTCTTTATCCATTTCAATGTCTAAGAAAATAATGTCAAAACTATCGCCTGATGCCACGGTATCCGCTAGACTTTTACCATTCCAGAATACCTCTATATCTGTATCAACATAATTTCTTTTTGCAATATTCTGGATCATCATTTCCATCTGCCCTGCTATTTGAATATCATCGTCACAAATTGCTATGTTCAGCATTCCTATTCACTCTCTTCTATTTCTCTACTGTCTGCATATTATCCTTTTTTCGCTTGTCACTTGTTTTTTTAACTGTTTGAATAATTGACCATATCATTTCCTGATCATATGAATCTAAGTCCTTATAGACTTCTACCAGATCATAGTATGCATCCAGTGTTTCATTTACTTTCATTTGTCCCTTTATATCCCTTTTTACATCTGAAACACCCAGCAAATAATCTGTCGTCACATTAAAATACGCAGCTATCTTCTTAAGAATATCCACCTTAATTAAAGTAACATCCCTTTCATATTTGCTAAGCATCTGCTGTGTTATTCCTAATTCTGCCGCAAGAATTTCCTGTATTACTCCCCGTTTCTGACGAAGCTGTTTGATTCGACTCTCCATAGTTGATTACCTCTTAATCATATTGTAGTTATATGCTACCCTAACTAGCCGACAACAATACAAATAATAGAGGTATTCAATTACATCATTTTATCGAACAAAAATGAGCAGCGCTAACGCACTGCTCACCTCCTAATCATGCAACCATATAAATTGTGTTTCTTCAGAACAGATGTCCTGATAAATAATATCTGCCATTTCATCTTCTGACCTTTCACTATTCTCTTCTCCTATTGCTCTTCCCACTTCGTTGTTATGTAAATCCATATCCCGATGTGCTGTTTTAGGATATCCATCCGATTCATTACCGGTGACATCTTTATCTTCATGAGCAGTCGCAAATAATTCAGCCTTTTCCGATCCGATAAGGACTGTCATCTCTGCATTCCAAATTCCATGTCGAAATGCATCGCTCCGATCGCCCAAACCGTTACAGCCAAATTTTCGTTCTGTCTGCTCTGTTGCAATATTTCTTGCAGTGTTCACTTTTAATGCATCAAAAGGATAACGAATACAAAGAGTTTTTTCAGAATCCGTAAGAGCATTCCATATATCTATGATTCCTCTCTCTTCAAGAGAAGATGAATGCCTATTGTCCATCAATTCCAGGATTTCATCCTCAGATAATCCAGGATTCTCAGATTTGATAGTTTCGATTTCATTAATCATTTCTTCGAATGCGGATTGACTTATGCTATCAGACACAGTTAATTTCTGATTACCATTGCTTGCAAAGACTGTTAACGGCGAGGCAATTCCCAGTGTTCCAACTAATGCCAAAATAAGTAATAGATTTTTCTTCATAGTTTCCAATTACTCCTTTCACTTACTTCAAATACCACTTCAAAACTGAAAGTGTCACTTTTTTTAATCTGTTCATTATTATATCTTGTATTTTACTCTTTTTTTTAATCATGTAATTTTATCGAGAACTATTGTAATTATTTCCAAAAGGTATCTCCTTAATTATTCCATCTTGCTGGGATAACAAAATCATTTGTTATAATTCGCAATATTAAAAAACATGAAAAAATCCCTTGAGATTGTCTGGTGATATAATCACATATCTTAACAGACCAACCATTTGAAGCTCTATAATAATTTTCTGGGCACTCATTAAACTCACTTAATTGGATTGGAGTTTTGAAACTCATAACATCATTCCTAATGAATAAGGGAAAAAACTCAGCTATTTATTAATGAATTAATGTGCGGTTAACATTGTCCAAAAAATAGTTGACATCAAATGAGCTGCAATGAAATCCGGATTCAGTCATTTACATCTGAAGTGTGCCAATCAGTATAGATTAAATTACTTAACTTTACCATTTATAAATGCATTGTATGATTGTAGACTCTCCAGTAACTGTTCATGAGATCCTTGATAGACTTTCCGATCTTTTATGTATATAACTTCGTCAACATAATTGATCATATTGAGTTTGTGAGTTGAAATTAGTACTGTCTTTTTTTCTAATAATCCTCCTTCTCCAATAAGCGCTTTCATAATACGTTCCTCATCAACTACATCAATGTTGCTGGTCGCTTCATCTAATAGATATATATCTGCATTTTTAACTAAACATCTAGAAAGACATACCCTTTGTTCTTGACCACGAGACAGATTTTTGCCTTTTGATATTTCGGTTCCCCAGTTATGTGGTTGCATTTTCACTACTTCATCTACTCCTGTAGCATTACTAACTGCTAGCAATCTTTCATTTGTACATTTTTGTCCCAACAATACATTTTCCAAGATTGTTCCATCCATAATTGTCGTATCTTGATCCAAATATATAGGTTTTTGAGTGCTGCTTAGATTAAATGACACCTCTCCTTGATAATCATTTAAGAGATTTGCTAATATTTTTAGCAATGTGGATTTTCCACTTCCAGACACTCCGACAACAGCATATTTTTTCCCTTTTTCAATTGTTATATTTACATTATCAAGGCATTTAAAACTTCCGTAATGATAAAACATATTTTTTACTTGAATTTCTATATTATTATTGAGATTTTTGAAATGTCTCTCATTATCTCTCATAAACTCATCATCTATTAATTCTTTTGTTTTATCTATATTAGGTAAAACAGTGTAAATTGAATTACAAGCCTGACCAATAACCACAACATTTTGAACTACTAAATAGAGTAAAGGGAGCAAAGCAATCTGACTAAAAATACTTTTATCTTCATTACTAATAATGCTAATTATACTTACTGCTATAGGAACTATATATGTGAAGATATTGGTTATAACACTCTGAATACTTTGTATAATAACCAATTGTCCATAGCACTCTGCTTGCGTTTGATTTTCGTTGTGCCATTTATCCATAAATATTTTTTCAACATTTAATACCTTGATCGTCGAAATGCCCCGAATTATATTTTCACTTGTCGTATTGAGTTGTATTATTTTTTGCGTATATTTATTACTCTCCATATACGCAATTCGACTGATCCCGATGTAGGTAAACAAATACAAAAGAACGGCCAATAAAAAAATGGTGCCTAAAAAAAAGCTTTGCACAAATAGTATTCCTTGAACAAAGACAATAGTACAGAGAGCTATAAAAGAGGGAACTAATTTCAGTAATAAAGCATCCTTAATAGTGCCTCTTGCATTTATACGGTATAATAAATCTCCATTACTTCTAAAAGAAAAAAACTTGAAATTTTTATCCATTAGTTTATCAATCAAATTGTTACCAAAAATTTGTTCATAAAGTATATTAAATTTTTTTGTAAGAATTCCTTGTAAAACACTGCCCACACCAAGTAATAAAACTGCCAATAATATTAAAACAACAAGTTCATAATATGTCCCACCCTCACCCACTACAGAATACATATAAGAATAAGACATCGCTACAATTTGTGTAAAAATGGATGCTACGAACAAACCAATTAGTATGCGGACAATTTTTTTATTTTTAAAAGGAGACAAAATATTTGTCTGATATGATTTTACCTGGGTGCTAGTTAAATTAGACTTTTGTATTTTTATAACTACCCCACTGTACATTTTGCTAAACTCATCAATTGTATACCCTATTCTCCCTATTGCAGGATCAATTCCTATTATACGGTTTTTTCTTACTTTGTTGATCACTATAAAATGCCCATTATTTACATATGCAATTAGCGGAAATTGGGTTTGATTTAATTTTTCTTTATCCAATCTATATCCATTGACGGTGAATCCAAATTCTTCTAGTGTCTCCTTCAATTGCAATACTGTACTTCCAGCCATAGAAAGTTCAACTTTTTCTACTAGTTTATAAACCGGAATCTTACAACCATATGTTTCCATTATCATGGCAGCACAAGCTAATAAACAATCAGATTGATTTGTTTGTAATATAACTTTCAAAAGAATCACACACCTTTCTAAATAGTTTCGATTGACAAAATTGAAGGATTGTTTAAGTTTTCAATTCTATTAAGTAAATATTGAATCCCAGCCTCGCCTACCATATATCCGATAGAATTTATTGCACCAGGAGCACCGATACAGCTATATCCATATTTTTCCCCTTTATTTTTTATTTTTGATATGTAATCGCTTATTTTTTGATCATAGCCAAATATTTTCATATAGGAAATAAGGAAATCTACAAAAGCAAAATTGCCATGGCATAATGAGTAATTCTGTGAATCCAAAACTCCGGAAGTGATCTGTTTTTTGTATTGTTCCAAAATCATGGTAAAATTAGATTCTCCTATATTTAATTCATCGGTAAGATTCAGGTTTTTCCATATCAAACGCGAATACATAATACCTAACGATCCATGACACCAATAGTGAGAATATTTTTGCTCATTACTTCTCATATCCTTCCACAAAAAATTATTAACATGTAATGTTTCCTCGGCTTTAACGAGTTCTGATATAAGACTCTTTGTTTTTATCGTTTTTTTAATTTTATGCATACACATAACAGAAGTCAAAACACCTGAATATCCGTGTGCAAAACTGGCAAAGTTAAAATTTTTTCTCATTAAATCAATTTCAAACTTTTTTTCAAAAAAATCCCTAATGAGGCTGATGATCTTCCCTGCATTATCATCTATTTTATATCGACCATAATAGTAGATAACTGCCGAATGGATTCCAGAAAGAGTATCATAAATACTTGTTTTTGATATATTATTTTTTATGAGAAATACTATTTTTTCAATAAAGTATTCTATTTCATAAGTGTCAATTATATTTTTCTCTTTAAGTTGTACTAGAAATGCATAGATTCCTGTAAGCCCACAAAAATAAGAAATGTCATATGTATCGAAAACACCAGCATTAAAAGCCTTAACGATTGTATAATAAATCCTATTTATTTTTTCCTTAATTTGTGGACTTTTATTTTTATCATATTCTGAAAGATACATATAACCAACGCCGATAATTCCTGAATATATCGACCAATCTAAAATAGCATACTCTAATTGCTCTTTGTCATTAACCATCAGACCTATCCAACTAATCGTCCCATCATTCCCATCAATGCAAGTTTTATTTATGTTTTCTAGAAGTAATGGACTCTTATGATCAGTCATATACTTTTTAATACTTTGATCCAAATTTTTATATTCAATTCCTAAAGCAATATTTGTATTGATAGAATCAAATATAAGTTGTATTTGTTCTACAAGTACAGAGTTCATTGTTTGATACTGAATTATTTGATGAAGTCTTTCTGTTGTAAATACTTGTAAATCTGTGATTCTTTCAAGCTTATCATTTAAATATCCATAAACACCATTAATCTCTTTTTTCCAATAAAAGCTTGGGATATTTCCTCTACGTAATTCCTTTACCTCATGTTCATAAACATTGTTATTAAATTGATTATTCTGTTTTAAGGTAATTAATAACCTTTCAAATAAGTTAGGATTATTTCTGTATCTTGGATCACTCTTAATTCTTAAAATTTTCGAGTACCCTTTTGTCATATTAAGAATTATTCTAGATTCAACTATTTCCATATTATCTAGAATATAATTAATAAGTTCTACCTTTATTTTATTAAAAATGTCCATGGCTTCTTTGAAGCCTTCAGCTATTTGATTGCTAAAACACATAGGTTCCACGTTACGAGATGGTAAATGTTTATATTCTCTTATAATTTCATATTCAGAATAAATATACATGTCATCACGATATTCATTTTTTAATTTTTCAATCTGCACTTTTATACCTTTATTGGATAAACAACTTACATCTCCTCCGAAATATTCTGTCATCGAAAAAATCGGAACCATGCCAGTTGCCATTATTCCATATAAAAGTTTTCTAACTGCCTTATATTGAGCATTGTAATTAAACTCATGTGTTTCGAAAAATAAATATGATGAAAAAATGGTCTCAACATCAGTAATAACAGGATATTTTCCACATGCAATAAGATTTTCATAATGTAGATCATTCATTCCTAAAATATAGGCTATAAATAATAATTTTCCATAATTATAGTAAAATTCTTTTATTTTATATTCATCCTTTAGTTCAATATGTTCTACAAATTTTATCCATGCTCCTTTTGTTCCAGCCAAAGTGTCATACTTGTCAACATATTCATTTTCAAAGAAGTAAGCCATAATACCTTTTAGAAAAGTTATATTATCGCCTCTAGTTGGTTTATATACAATTTTTTTCCCAGATTCAAATTTGAAAATTAATACACATTTATCATTATGCCAATCTCCGCCATTCTTAAGTTCGACTAATATATCATCATCTGAAATAAAAAAATAATGATATATCTTCTCTTTATCGAGTTGAAGCTCATTTAAAATTTCAGAAATATATATACATTTTCCTGCCAATTCCGTGTATAATTGTTCTTTCATATTAGGAAATGTTTCATTCATTACATTGATACACTGTTCAGTTTCACTAAAATACAAATAACGCTCTTCAGGCGTATTTCCAATCAACTCCCCATCCAAGCGTTTAACATTCATGCAATAAACCAATGACTTAAAGACTTTTTGAAATATTTCTTTCTCAATTATCCTTTTTAAATAGATAATATTATTGCTATTTATATTCACATTTTTATTTTTTTGTAATGTACTTATGATGAACTCGAAAATATGATCAATGTAGACACCGCAAAATCTCTTACCCATATATTTACCTCCAAAATAAATTTTGTCGTATATTAAATACATAAAAAATCTAAGGCATATACGTTTCAGGAAAACTTATGCCATTAATTCAACAGGTCGCCTAGATTTACTGTCTTTCTAAGCGACCTGCTAGTTAAATCTTATTTGAGTATTATTATGATACAGGTTTTATTAGCAGCATGTAAAAATGAACTGCCATGTATTCATGTTGCACTCATGGCTAATTGTTCTGAAGACGCCATCGCCGCCACCCAGAATCTGCTCCAGTTCTGATTCTTCCATAGGATTAGTAAGGTTTAATACATCATTTCTCATATTCTTTTCCTCCTTATTAGCAGCATGTAAAAATAAACTGCCATGTATTCATGTTGCACTCATGACTAATTGTTCTGAAGACGCCATCGCCGCCACCCAGAATCTGCTCCAGTTCTGATTCCTCCATAGGATTGGTAAGGTTTAATACATCGTTTCTCATATTTTCTTCTCCTTTCATCTCTCAAATAAGATTCTGGCAATATAGTAACATATACATCGAGCTAGATTTGCATAGTGTAATATTATCTTATTTTCATGTAACTTTTTCCTTAAAAGGTAAAATCTACTACTGCAATCATTGCACATCGTTTAAATGAGGTATTCTATTTCTAGGCTGAAATGTATCCGAATCCGTAACTTGCACACAAAAAGTGATTGTGATTATTCCATGGATACTATTCAACAATTCAGTCTGCATAGCATATGAGAACATGTCTTCTCCAAAATCTGTTCCTATTTTCTGAATGTGTTTCCTTAAAGAATTTCAATGGTTTATAAAGATTATTAAGAATGCTCTTTGATTACCCAAAAGTCCATTTACCGGCATGTGAATTTCATCAAAACGTTTTTTGCTTAGTTTTCAAACAGAAATTATGGCAATTCTGTCAAGCGGTTCACGTTCAATTAACTTGAATTCTAATTTTGGGGCTATACTAAAGAGAATAGAAGAATCAGGAGCATTAGTAGTATCATATAAAACGCCTCCTATACTAAACTGAGAGTGGTGTTGTAAAGCAACCTCAGAGTTTAGTATAGGAGGCATTCCTAATGGACATTTAAAGTTTATCGTACATTGTATTCTGAATGTTAATAATTTCTATGACGAAAGGCAATACTCTTTGCACATTTCATGCTCATAGCAATATACCATATCTTTAAAGAATGGTATTGTTTTCAAGAATCTAAGAATAAACTATTATAACCAGTTTAATAAAAAATGCAAAATTAATCCATATTTAAGTATAATCTGACCTTTTGAAGGTTGTGATGAAGGGTTTAATCTTTTTGCTTATCTCGGAAGATTGGTTTTACAGGAATTTAAAATCTCCCTTTTTTCAGCGCGGAAAAATTAAAGCAGCTTCGCATCCATGTAGAGAAACATTAGCAAGTTTAAAACTACCATTATGAACTGCTGCAACTTGTTGGACAATCAGCAATCCAAGCCCATGCCTCAAATCAAGCCGATCATCTATGCTTTCCATATAATGCGGTTTTTCTTCCAACTCTTGCAGCTTTTCCTCAGATAACCCTGTTCCGTTATCTGTAACCGACAAGATAAGCTGACTTTTTGACACTGCAAGAGAAAGACAGATATCACAGCCCTGCGGATTGTGTTTCATGCTGTTCTGGACAAGATTGTTCACAGCCCGTGAAATCAATCTGGCATCACATTCCAAGACGACATTTTCGGAGTCAGGGGCAATCTCAATTTCTATATTGTAGCTATCAGGGATTCCCGTGTTCAATAGATCTGCCACATAAGTTCGCAACAGCTTCGATAAGCGAATCACCTCTTTATGAAGCGGCTGCATCTCATATTCCAACTGCGATACTAAATTCAAATCCTGTACCAGCTCTTTGATTTTTACACTTTGCTTCCGTACTATTTCCGCCTGTTCCCGAATGCTCTTGCTGGCAGCTTCACTTTCTGCGATACGGCCCGCATATCCCATAATCATGGAGAGCGGTGTACGGATATCATGGGAAACGCCGCTGATCCAGTTCGCCCTTGCTTCATTTTGCCTATTCAAAATGGAAGAAGCCTTGTTTACGCTGTTTGCAATTTCCGACAGTTCTCCGCTGATATGAAGTGAAACCGGCTTTCCGTCTGCCAGAGTTTCCACAGCGGATACAATCGGTTCGGTATTGTGAACGATTCTGCGTTTGGAAAAGTAATAAGCTAAGAAGAAACATAGCACATCCAATCCCAGCATTCCCGTAACAAAGATGGGAAGCCGTCGAAGTGCCGCAATGGAATAGTAATTGCTGGTGAGTTTTGTATAGCTGTCTGTGGGATAACCCAACACCAACAGCCCATCATCGGTGTTCCATACAAAAACCGGGTAATCCTCAATATACCCTTTTGAAAATAGTGCGACATCTTGAATGGTGTAACTTTCTGGCACATTGTCCGGCAAATCAACCGACCAATAACATTGTCCATCTGCGTTCAGGTAGATTGCCCAAATATGATTCTGCCGGAGTTTTTCCACTACATCATTCGATAATTGTTCCGGCGTAGCGGCAGCAGCAGTCATTTCCAACATAAATTGCGGGGATGAATCTCCATAATCCTCGGTTACGATCTTTTGAAATGTCAGACCGAATATCACCGCGTTAAGAAACAGCAGTATCAAGATAAAGACAGCGAACGACACAAGATATTTAGATATATAACTTCCGAATGATCTCATGGCATCACTTCCTTGCTATCAGCTTATAGCCCAAACCTTTAATGGTTATCAGGGACACGGGTTTTGATGGATCGGTTTCAATCTTTTCCCGGACGCGCCGGACATGGGCATTGAGGCTGTTTTCGTAACCAAAAGGATTGTCTCCCCAGAGGGCTTCACAAAGCGCATCTACGGTAACAATCTTTCCAGCATTACGAGCAAGCGTTTCAAGTAAAATGTGTTCTTTGGCTGTCAGGGAGATAATCTCGCTGTCCTTATGGACTTCGGCCCGGCTGAAATCAATCGTACACCCATTTAAAACAAGCAGAGGCGAATCCTCTTTGTAGGTTCGCCGCAGCACCGCATAGATACGCAGTAATAATTCCTGCGGCATAAAGGGCTTTGAAATGTAATCGTCTGCCCCAAGCCCCAATCCTGATAATTTGTCTGCTGCCTCGTCCTTTGCTGTTAGGAAAATGATCGGCACATTGGTAAAAGTGCGGAGCTGCTGCATCAGAGAAAAACCGTCCCCATCCGGCAGCATAACATCCAAAACAATCAAATCAGGAGTTTCATTTTTTGCTGTCATAACGGCTTCTTTTACCGACATAGCGGTTAGGATAGTTTCAAATCCCGCATCTTTCAATATATCTGTTACCATATGCAATAACTCCTGCTCATCATCTACTAACAGAAGTCTTTTACTATGCAAAAAAGAATTATCCATAGCATTCTCTCCATTCATCATTTTTTCTCAATTATATCACAATAAGATCATCCTGCGAATTCGTCCTGCAAAAAGTAAGGTAAAAGTAAGGATAAGAGAATGTAAATGTCAGGTTGAAGTTATATCATAATAACACCGAAAGGAGATGTTTTTATGGATTATATTATTACAACGGAGCAGTTGACGAAAAAATACAAGAACTTTACTTCAGTCAACAGTGTTTCGCTTCACATTCGCAAGGGCAGCATTTATGGTTTCCTCGGCCCCAACGGTGCGGGAAAATCCACGACCATGAAAATGCTACTGGGCCTAACCGCACCGACAAAGGGCAGCTTTACCATTGATGGGAAACATTTTCCGAATGATCGGATTGCTATTCTTAAAGAGATCGGCTCTTTTATCGAAGCGCCATCTTTCTACGCAAATCTCACCGGGCGGGAAAATCTTGATATTATCCGCCGCATTTTGGGACTTTCGAAAGCCGATGTGGAAGATGCTCTGGAGCTGGTAGGACTGACCGAATTTGGCGACCGGCTGGCAAAGAAGTATTCGCTCGGAATGAAGCAGCGATTGGGCCTTGCCGGGGCGCTGCTGGGGCGTCCACCGATTCTAATTTTGGATGAACCCACCAACGGCCTTGATCCGTCCGGCATCCACGAGATCCGTAATTTGGTAAAATCCTTGCCCGACCTTTACGACTGCACGGTGCTGATTTCATCCCATATGCTGTCTGAAATTGAATTGATTGCGGATGACATTGGAATCCTCAACCACGGGCGGCTGCTGTTTGAGGGCAGCATGAATGATCTACGTCAATACGCCATGCAATCTGGCTTCGCTGCAGACAATCTGGAAGATGTGTTCCTTTCTATGATTGAGAAAGACAACATGAGCAGAAAGCAGAGGGCAAAATTATGAAAACACTGTTAATCGAACTTCGGAAAGAAAAGCGAACCGGCGTGATTCCCGTGCTGCTAGCTGTTGGTATCTTGGGAGCCGCCTACGCATTTGTCAACTTCCTCGTGCGGAAAGACACACTTCTGAATCTGCCTCTGGCCCCGATGGATGTCTTATTAACACAGCTCTATGGTATGATTATGGTGCTGAATTTGTTCGGTATCGTGGTTGCTACTTGCATGATCTATAACATGGAGTTCAAGGGAAGTGCCGTAAAAAAGATGTATATGCTTCCCGTCAGCGTCCCGGCCATATATCTGTGCAAATTCCTGATTCTGACAGTCATGTTTTTGATTGCAATCATGCTGCAAAACCTAGCACTTGCACAGATTGGCATGACAGATTTGCCAAATGGAACATTTGAAATGAGTACACTGGTACGCTTTGCCGGATATTCTTTTCTCACATCCATGCCGGTACTATCGTTTATGCTGCTGATTTCTTCGCGCTTTGAAAATATGTGGGTGCCGCTTGGAATTGGCGTCGCCGGTTTTCTAAGTGGTATGGCCCTTGCAAATTCGGGGCTAGCGCTTTTGCTGGTGCATCCTTTTGTGATTATTCTGAAACCCGCGGTTGCCATGAACGCCCAGCCTGATCCAACGGTTGCCCTTGTCGCATTGTCGGAAACACTGTTGTTCCTTGCTGTGGGCTTGTGGCTGGCAAAGTACAAACGCTACGAGTAAGGAGGGATAATAAAAATGAGCTTTTGGGATTTACTTAAAATCGAGTTTATGAAAGTAAAACGTTCCAAAATCATACCCCTGATTTTCATTGCACCTTTATTAGTGGTGGTTTCCGGTGTTGCGAGTTTAAGCAATTACTTTACACCAGAATACACCAATGCATGGCCTGCCATGTTCATTCAAAGTGCGCTTGTTTATGCCTACTATCTGCTGCCGTTCAGCATGATTGTAGTCTGTGTAATGATCACAGGGCGTGAAACAGGAAATAACGGGATTCTGAAAATGTTGGCGTTGCCAATCAGTCGCTACACACTTTCCATTGCTAAATTCTGTGTACTTACCTTTTATCTGTTCATGGAGATGGTAGTGTTTCTTGTCGTGTTTGTAATTGCTGGATTGATTGCAACACAGACAATGGGAGTAACAGAAACCTTGCCACTCCTGTATCTTCTGAAATGGTGCTTAGGGCTGTTTCTAACCATGCTGCCATGCATTGCAGCTATGTGGGCCATCACCGTGCTGTTTGAAAAGCCGCTTCTTTCTGTCGGATTGAATTTGCTGCTTGTGATTCCCGGAGTATTGGTTGCAAATACGCCGCTGTGGATCGTCTACCCGTACTGTTACAGCGGTTATCTCGTTTCCTGCTCTCTCCATGACTTTACAGCAGAAACTTCCGATGCCGCTTTCTCAATGTTTCCGTTCCTGCCGTGCGCGATAGTCGTGTTTGGTCTGTTTTTCGCGCTGGCTGTCACCCAATTTGGGAAAAAAGAAATGAGGTAAGACTATGGAAAAGAAAAAACTTCAATCAGTTAGTATCGCTGCGCTTATTGTGAGCATCCTTCCGCTGGCAGCTCTTGCCCCGTCGTTCCTGCACCTTTCGCTATCGGACGGAATCCGAACCGCTTGGGCCGGGGCCAATATCGTTTTTGTCCTGCTGGGCCTGATCCTTTCGGTGGTATGTGTGCGGAGCAAGGAAAGCCGCAGCGTTATCAATATCGCATCCACAGCGATCAGCGTTTTTTGGGCGCTGCTGATGGTGGGAATTGTTGCGCTTGCCATGTTCCTTACTTTCGTTCAGTGAGAAAATTGCTATGCGGAAAATTATCGGATGCTGCCTGGTTGCTGTTTCTTTGTTATCCTGTACTGCCTGCTCCGGCCTCAATAGGTTAAGTGAAAATCTCAAGGATGGAGCAGAGCAGTTAAGTGACGATGTGGTGATCGGGATAAGCAATGCTCTCATAACGCCTTATCAGTCCTTTGAGGGTAGCCGGACTTCGGACAACGATGCTTTTCGAGCCACCTATAACGCTTCTGTAACTGGATTTAACGGACAGGATATTTTAGTTGCAGACACTAAACTCAAAGAAAATGAGTGCCGTAAAATTGTGATCCGATACAAGTTTGATTCTCTTGATGGGGACTGTAAGCTCATTTACATCTCCCCAAACTTGAAGGAACAAGTGCTTTCTGAATCTGCCAGCGGAAGCGTTACCGTTCAGCTTCAAACAGGAGCAAACTACATCGGAATCACCGGCACAGACTATTCAGGAGCTATCCATATTACCGTGGAATAAGAGGTAGAATGATATGAAACGAATATTAATAGTAGATGATAACACGGAATATCTGGAAATCCTATCATCCGTATTATCGGGTAAATTTGATACGATTAAGGTCACGGGTGTCAAGGACGCATTGGATGTACTTCAAACAACCACAATAGATGCCGTTTGTTGCGATTTTAATATGAAAGATGGAACAGGATTGGATTTACTTGAAAAAATCCGTCAAAATGGTTTAAAAACACCATTTCTGCTTATGTCTGGCGATGACAGTAAGACATTAGAACAAAAAGTCAAACGGTACTATGGTGATTTCTGCTGCAAAACAGATTTTGATTTAGTTAAAAAAATAAACGCTTTAGTCAATAGCTGAGACAAATGTAATCTATTATTTACTGACATGTCGCATTTTTTGCAACGGTCTCGCGGTACCTTTTTCCTATCACTAACATGCCACTGTCTCGTCTAAGCACATGTACAATAAAACTACATAGAACTTTCACATTCGCACGTTGGCCTATGACCTATCGTGCGAATTTTTTCGGTTACGGTTACAGCGGTTCTGACCTTTAGGCAGATGTTTTTTCTAATGGAGAACTCATTATAAACGAATTACCGTATAAATCCGTATCTGCTGTCCTATTTTGGAAATCCAGCTGATTCATTTCCTGTAACATCTTTATCTTAGCGTATTGCTATCCACATAATCATCCCTACAGTTCCAAAGTTTTGCCCAAATTTGCCCTGAGGGAAGCACCTCTCCAGACTTTTCCATCAGTAGACGCAGAAGTCTATATTCGTCCACTGTCAGTTCAGTTTTCTCATCGCATTTACATCCCCCGCTCTTTAAAATCTAGATAATAACGTCACTCGAGTTTAATTCCGTATCAACACTCTTTATGATGCGAATATAATGCTGACTTCCGGGAATCAATTCCAGTTTTTTCTAAACCAGAGCAAGATTCGCCCGAGTAACTCAAAACTCACTTCGTGATTTTTGTTTACCTGGCGATCTTGATGGGGATTTCGCTCCCCATTCCCTCGAACAGTGCACATTTTCAAATATGCAGATTAGCTCCTATAAAAATAGTCGCAGCGTGATTGTCTCCATCACGGAAAATCAGAAACATTTTCTCTATAAAACCTTTCCCCACACAATTCTCCAATTGGCTTATTTATATATATCACTAAATTAGTAGGGGGAGGGATAAAAATGGCAAGACCAAAAAAAGAAAAGGAATTGAAACATCATCATCAGATTATGCTCCGTCTCACAGATATAGAATACGAACTGATTTCAACCAATGCCCAAAACGCACAGCTTCCATTGGCTGTATATGCCCGGAAACAGCTTATGAATAAAAAAGTGATTGTGAAATATGAAATTGTAGCAGATCTTCCAGAAATAAAAAAATTGATTGCAGAGTTTGGAAAAATCGGCAGTAATTTAAACCAAATCGCCCGTTACTTCAACTTTGGCGGTATTCATTCACAGGAAATGCGGAAAGAAATCAACCAATGCATTGCTGATATTTATGAAATGAAATATAAAGTTTTAAAAATGACTGGAGACTTTACTGCCTTTTCATCACCTGCCCAAAATCATTCCAAGGAAAACTCACATGGCAATACTAAAACACATAGCAAGTAAAAATGCAGATTACGGAGAAGCCCAACGCTACCTTCTTTTCCAATACGATGAATATACAAACAAACCGGTTCTTGATGAAAGCGGACGGCTGATTCCCCGTAAAGAATACTATCTTGAAGGAATAAACTGTGATCCTTTTACTTTTGACATAGAATGTAAAGAACTAAATATGCAGTATCACAAAAATCACTCTTATAATGAAATCAAGTCACATCATTATATCCTCAGTTTTGATCCGCAAGACTGTGCAGATCACGGATTGACTGGAGAACAGGCTCAGGCTCTCGGTATGGAATTTGCCAGCAAAAACTTTTCCGGACATCAGGCACTTGTCTGTACACACACAGATGGACATAACCACAGTGGCAATATTCATGTACATATCATAATCAACAGTCTGCGGAAACTGGATGTAGAGCCACAGCCTTTTATGGAACGTACCTGTGACAGCCGTGCCGGATATAAACATCATTTGACAAAAGATTATCTGAAATATCTCCAACAGTCTCTTATGGATATATGCCAGCGTGAAAATCTGTATCAGGTGGATCTGCTCTCTCCTGCTTCCAAGAAGATTACAGAAAAAGAATACTGGGCGTCCAGAAAGGGGCAAAAAGCCCTGAATAAACTGAATCAGGAAATCCTTGCCGATGGTTTAACACCAATGAATACCCGCTACCTTACACAGAAACAATTTATCCGTGAGGCTGTCGATGATATTTCTACCTCTGTCCACTCCTTCTCCGATTTCAAGAGACGATTATGGGAAAAATATGAAATTGAAGTATTTGATAAAAGAGGACGTTTCAGTTATAGACATCCAGAACGTGAAAAACATATTTCGGAGCGAACACTGGGAAACGATTATGGAAAAGCACATTTACTTGAAGTATTCGCAGCTCATACTGTTCGTCCTGAAATCCGCAAAAAAATAATTCCCTCTGAACAAAATCCTTGTCAGAAAGGTTTTGATTCCATGCCTGCCGACTTCCTGAGATCTTCTTTTGAAAAAGAAATGGATACCGAAACACTTAAAATATTATTTATCAAATCTGACCTCCAGCTTGTCGTCGATCTGCAGAACTGCATAAAGGCTCAACAAAATCAGGCATACGCACAAAAAGTAAAAATTTCCAATCTTCAGCAAATGGCAAAGACCGTTGCCTATATAGAGGAACATCATTTTGATACAAGAGCCAATCTACAGAATGAATATGATGATATTACCATACAGCTATCTCAGGCAAGGCGTACTGTAAAAAAAACTGAGGCTGACCTGCATGACATCAATGAACAGATTCACTACACCGGTCAGTATTTTTCCAACAAATCTGTCTTTACTCAAATGCTACAGTCAAAGAACAAAAAAAGATTCCGGCAAGAACATCTAACCGAAATCGAAACTTATGAAACCGCTGCCAGATACTTAAAAACCAAAAACCCTGATGGAAAAATGCCATCTATGAAACACTTAAAAGCAGAAAAGGAGAAACTACTCACACAGAAAAATGCTCAGTATGATACTTACCGTTACTTTAAAGATTACCAGCAAGAGCTGCGTACTGTTTGTACCAATGTAGATACTATTCTAGGAAAAGAACCAGTGAGAACCCAGGAAAAATGGAAAGCATCTGAATTATAGAAGAGTTCATAATATGAAAACACCCCGGCCAGCAACCTTGAATCTGCTGACTGGGGTATCCACTATTTCCTGTTACGCTCCAAATCCTGTAGCTGCTGTTTTCCGCTTCTGGCAGCTATCTCCTTTTGCTTTTGATGCAATTTTCTTAATACGGATTCCCGTTCCTGTTTTTTCTTTCCGGAAATATTATTTATCCTGCCGTCAATCATATTATAGTTTTGTTCTTCTGTCAGTTCCGCACTCCGAAGATACTCGCCATTCTCATAATATTTCTGATACGTTTCCAGCTTCGGCTTTTCTATGAAATTTTCTGAATGTGAAGAGTTAAGAAATTTTCTGATCTGCTGGATTGTCTGCTCATCAAATCCCCTGCTCTCCTGGGAAACAATTTCTCCCTCTTGTGATACAACCAGGTATTGTGCAGAATTTTTGTAAGTATCACTCTCCATCAAAAAGAACTGTCTGCCGTCAATAATAATTTCATCTGCAGCAATCCAGTTTCCTTTTTTACCTTCCACATGAAAATCTGTCGTTTCCATAGACACCATAGTACTGGAAGAATGCAGCCGTATAAATCCTGCAATCGGCACTAATCTCTCTTTATCTATATAATAAGCAGAAACAGTCCCTTCATGATTATACACAATCACATCACTGGTACTCGGGGAATGGTATCCTTTAAAATTCTTCGGCATCTTTAAAGACAGCCGCTTCCAGATAGCTTCTATCGTATCATGTGGAAGAGCTGTTGTCAGATAAACCTGATCATAATACTCTACACGTACAGCAATTCCCTGTTCCTTTATACTCTGATAAGACCGGAAAGCAAGTTTTCTGCCCTGTGCATCCTGTTTCAACTGATAAACTGCAAACTGGTTTAACTTCATTCTTCCTCCTCCGGCTCCTGCTTATACTCCTCCAGATCAATCCTATGATAATCCATATCTGTGATCCGTTTCAATTTCTCAATGGTCTGGAGAACAAGAGAATATATTTCCTGGTCTTCTTCCACATGGGGAATGATTTCTTCAATCCTCTCCATACTTTCTCTGCGGTTTCCTGCATCAAACATTGCCATAACCAACAGCTCGTTTTCTTCAAATTTTACGTTTCTCATAACTCCTGTTCCCCTTTCTTTTTCGTATGCGATTTTTCATTATGTTTTGCCTGTTCCTGTGCCTTTAGCTTTGCCTGACGTTCCCGGAGTGCCTGCAGAACGGATTCCTTTCTGCTGTTATTTCTCTGTTGTGGAATTTCTTGTCTGTCTACTTCATTTTTCTCAATCACCGTCTGTCTTTCCTTGTTTTTCGACAAATTTTTATCAGTTTCCTTTGTCGTTTGATTTTCAAGATACGTTTTTACATCTGTTACAGCTTTTTGTACAAGGAGGCTCTCCTTATAATGGGGAATCAGCTCAATCATGTCTGTCCTGATCTGTCCAGCTGACATCAGCTCATACTCTGCATTATCATAAGCACTTCCATCGTGTAAGACAAAACCAATTCCCTTGATTCCATTCATCCGCTCTGCCGGTATTTTTTCATAAACAGCCAGTGCTTCCTCTAAAGTAAGATTCTCATGGTACTCTCCCAACACTGGAAATTCCATACATTCTGCTGCATAAAATGAAATTGTTGCTTCTGTTTTTTTCATTTCATGATTTATTTCTACACTGCTATTTTCCTGAACCTGATCCATTCTTTCTATCAATTTTTTTGCATCTTTTACATTTTCCGGAAGATCATCATTCTCGTCTGCGGCAATTTCCGCAAGCCATTCTCTGATACCATCTGCTTTCCCCGTCGTAAGTGCCGTATATATACTTCTTACATTTTTATCTCTATCCGTAACAGAATCATCATATTCATATTGGTCATAGTCATAGGAAAACTGATCTATGTCAGCCGCCAGTTTTTCCACTTCTTTATCATCCAGATATTTTTCTGCTATTTTCAAATAATCTTCCAGTGTACCAGTTTTTTCTTCCGAAATCGGGTTAATATCCAGTTTCAAGCCGGCTACAGACATTCCAACTTCATTCAGGCAATTAAAAAATGTATCTTCCCTGATGTTTCCATCATAAGAAAGAACAACATCCAAATCTGAATGATCGGTATATAGTCCTTCTCTTGTCCGGCTTCCATAAACTCGTGCCCCAAGCAGCACCACTTCATTCTCCAATCCCATTTCTTCCAGTTGGGCCTGTGCAAGGCAGAGGACCGTTTCTTCTATTTCAGCACAACTCTTTCCTGCAAATGCTTTTTCCGGTTCAGTCTTTTCTGAGATAAGTGGTGGTTTTGATATTGCCGGCATTTCTATTTCCCTTTTATTAATGACATATTTCCAGTTATCATACTGCGATTCTTTCAAAATACCCTGTGCTTCTATGAGAAGATTCTGAGCAAATTGCAGTTTCACTCTATTATCTGCACCCGCAATAGCAACTGCCAATAATTCATTCCCTTTTTCAGAAAGCCCATCCCAAACCCTTTCTCGTTGTTCTTTGGTCATAGAACTCTTTTCTCTTTCCATCAACTCAAAGCTGATTTCTTTTAAATCATATACGGAAACTGCCTGCTTACTTTTTTCTTGAAAATCGAATACTTCTGCTTCACCAGCTAATCTAATTTCTAATTTAGATAATTCTGCTTCTGACATTTGATCCCATATATCATCGCCATCTGTGTGAATAGAATAAATGTCCTCCATTTTACCTCGATCAGATAAAGGACTATAAAAATACTCCCTCTTTCCTATTGTATATGTAAGTACTCCTGGATTACCATTGATGGAACACTCAAATGTATAAATGCTTTCTCTTGAACTGGAATCATATTCCCGGCTTTTTCCCCGCAGATTGGTCACGGTATCTGCTGTAATATTTTTTTCTTGTTTTGTGTGTTCCATATTCTCCACCTGTTCAAGCAGCTTTTTCTCAGCAATTTCTTCTGCTTTTTCCAGAAATTCCTCACTGTTAATGACCTTACACTCATCAATAGATGAACGAAACTCATCAAGCATGATTTCCTGCAAAGCACTTTTAAATGTC
This sequence comes from Blautia sp. AF32-4BH, assembly GCF_003460565.1. Taxonomy (NCBI): domain Bacteria; kingdom Bacillati; phylum Bacillota; class Clostridia; order Lachnospirales; family Lachnospiraceae; genus Blautia; species Blautia sp. AF32-4BH. The sequence goes on from NZ_QTVL01000002.1 coordinate 299,577, forward strand.
AGTTCGGAATCAGAATATAAACCGCCATCCAATTCTTTATATTCTTCATCATAAAACGTATAGTCATATCCATCCGATACCGTTTGCACATATAAATATTTTCTTTCGTTCTCTAACCAATATGCAGCATCCTTATCACATGTCTGAAGATATATCTGCACCTTTTCCGTAGCTTCTTCCATTTCCGGATTCATCCATTTCTCACTCGGAGGATTAAAACCAATATATTCCACTTCATCAATACCATTTTCACAAGAGAGCAAATTTCTTCGCATCGGAGATTTCTCTGTACTTTCTATACCAAGATATTTGTTCAGATGCCCTGGTAACTGATGATATGCCTGAATTGCTTCTTCTATATCCACAAAATACCGGTACTGCTGTCCTGTTTCTGTACCTTCTATATCACTTACAACATAATACCTGCGAATAAATACTTCTATTTTCTCAAGTTCTGCAATCTTTTCACGAACCAGATCAGTAAAACCATCCAGTATTGCCGGATGACTTTCCACTACATAATCAAGATTCGCATTCACCCCACGGTTGATATTTTCAGGCACAAAAATAGTTTCTGCCCATTCTTTATTTTTCCCGGAAAAACGTCCATCCCACGATTTTTCCTGTATTGTACAGGCAAGTATAAAAGAGCATCTCTCCAATCCATATTTTTCAAGAACAGAATCCGCCGCATTACGGTTCAAATGCATACCATCAAAGTTTTGACGGATTGTTTCTTCAATCGCACCTTTACATTCAATATTAAGTTTCCTTGAATCAAGGTACGCATCTGCTTCCCCATGCTCCATTGCATATGTCAGACTATGAATATATAACGGCGAAAAACTTGTTTGTCCATCTGCGATATTTTCCTGTTTTGGATGCCAGTCAATGCCTTTTTCTTTAAAAAACTCTCTGATTGCTTCCATAGCACCCTGATCAAATCCATTCTCTAAATCCTGTGCTACCAGCTCTCCATCTGCATTTAAAATAACCGCCGCCACAGAATCTCCATATTCATTGTGACGCATCAAATAAAATATTTCATTTTCAATTTCCATCTTATCAACCGTATGCCATAAACCCTCATGCTGTTCTATTTCCACACCGGTTGTATCAAGTGTAATCATAGAATCTTCCCTTTTGCGGTTCATTTCTGCCTCCTGGATTCTCTGCTGTACAAAATCTGGCAGCTCCTTAAAACCAAAACTGTCCACATAATATGCTTTTGCTTCTCCATTTCTTTGTACCACAACCACATCGCTGACAGAAAGAGAATGTCCGGTATAATTTTCCGGATGATTGATGTTAAAAGTCTGATACAGGCTGTCCAACGTATCATTCTCTGATAACAATCCGCCATAAATGTACGCATAATCTGCCCCCTGTACAGTCATACCGTGAGAAGTCACAAAATCCATTCCCATAAACGCATACTCTCTTCCTTTCGTATTGCCGGCAATCTGATAAATGGCATAGCGGTTATCTGTACCGGAAAGATAGAGGGATTCATTTGCTCTGCCTATGGCATTTTCAGTTTTTTTACGTTCCACAGTCAGATCATGCTCGGATATTTCCGACTGATACTCAGGGATACTCTGCATCCCTCCTGTCATATTCAATTCTTCCCCAATCCTCAAATACCCCTGTTCTGGGATGTTCAGCGGGACAACAGTCAGGATTGTTGCTGCATGATTGACCGTTACATTCTTTTCAATGGTAAGAGGATAGCCCGGATCATAATCAGCTCCACGCAGCTCATAGCGATAAATCCCCTCTGGAAGTGTTTCCAAATCCACACGCTCATTTACAAATAGTGCCGGTACATCAAATAATTCCACTCTTTGGTATTCTTCAAAAGATAACCCTGATGTTTCCTGTTCTGAAAATGTTTTTTCTAACGAATGTTCCTTCTGTAAAATGTGAAGCTGCTCCGTCATATTTTCGATAAAATCTCCCGCTGTTTTTCTGATCAAATCCATGGATGTACGAAGTTCTTTCATATCCCTGTCACTGCTCCAACCGGCAATATACGGAAAAGAATATTCCGAAGAATCCAGTCCAAAATGTTGACATACAATATATGCAACACTTTCCGCTTCCACTTCTTTCGTCATCTTATCTTTTTCAATGCCCTGTTCCTCCATCAGATCCCTGTCATGCAAAAGGGCATGGGTAACTTCATGGATAGCTGTTTTCATGGTCTGGCTTTCACTCATCCCGCTTTTAATCACAATCTCCTTATCCGTATTGTGATAATATCCATGGGATGTCCCCTCAATTTCTGCAAACCGGATCGGTACCGGAGAAACATTTCGGATTGCTTCCATAAATACCGTAAAATCTGCAACTTGCCCTGTCAGATCCGCCCCTCCCAGATCAGGTAAAGGCTCCCCCTCTGTCTGTGAAACATCAAATACAGTAGCCACTTTAAATCTGGGAATCACATGCTCAATAATCTCTGTTTCCGGTTGTCCATTCGCTTTTAATATTGGTTCATTTGTTTCTGGATTAATCTTTTCTACTTCTTCCTTTTCCCTTATCGGGGCGGGAGAGATAATCTGAATCCCTTTCTCCCCACGCAGCACATGTCGGTTGAATTTCTTCTGCCATGCCTGATACCCAGCCACCAGAGTAGCATCCGGTCTTTGCATTGTGATCAAAAGTGTATTGTTAAAACTGTAATTATGGAATTTTGCCATCGTGTTTAAATATTCCCTGTAACGCTCAGATGTAAAAAGTTCCTGAACACCCTGTTCCAGCCGTTCTGTAATTTCTTTCAGCTGTTCTTCACGTTTGTTTGCCATGATTACATCCTCCTTCTAAAGTTATAAAATCATCCCGCCACATGTAACCTGCGACGGGATATATGGTTGTTTTACAATTCCTGTCCTCTTCTTTGGGTTTTGGACATTTTCTTTTCTTTCTGTGCAGCTTCCACCTGCTTTGATCTAAGTTTCTGCAAGACAGATGGTTTTCTTTCTTCCTCCGTCATGCGGGACGCATCTGATACTCTCCCTGCCAGATTGGAATATCGTCTCGGAACATCCGCAACTTCTTCATCCATCCCCAGGGTATCCGATGAGCCTTTTCCATCCATATCCAGCAAAATATTTAACTCTGACAGCCGTTCCAGTTTCATAGCCAGTTCTTCTTCCTGAGCAAAAGGATGGGTAACTTCTTCCTTTGCAGTGGCAAGCTGTTCCTGTAGTGTTTCTAATTTTTGCTTCGATTCCGCAAGATGCTTTTCAATATTTCCAAGAACATTTTGAATCCTTTGGACATTTCCCATGGCATCTTTTCCCATCTCAATGGGATAACTGCATTTCCCCTTGATCGTCAGTTTAAACTGCTGGTTAAACACATCATAACTGGAATACAGGGAGAATCCCTGATATTCCCCGACAATCCCTTCTGTATGGACTGCCTTTAAGCCCGCACAGGCAGCAATCAGTGCCGTTCCTGCTTCTTTTTTGTCAACAAAAGTCTTTCCCCCTATGACCATGGAAAAAGCATTTTTCTCCTGTTCTAAAATCGGCTTTGCAGTTTCCAGATCGGCAGCCAGTCCGGAAATACGTTCTTTCATGGATGTAATCTGCATCGGATACCGGTTTGCAATATCTGTCTCCAGCCGATAGATCTGACTTGTGTGGTTTGCCTTCATCAGCTTCAGTTTACTGACCTGAATATCCAGATCCATTTTTTCTTTTATGTAAGGGTTTCCTGTGGCAAGAGCTTTAATCTCCGCATAAGAAAGCGCTGCATCATCCACATCCTCACAGGCACGTACCGGGGATTTACTGGTCATGATCTGTGAAATAAATTTCTGCTTATTCTCTAAAATCTGGTCGAGTAGGTCAGCGGTATTACTACCGCTTTCCCCTCTAAGAACCGTGCGTGAGAGTTTCCCCTCACACGGCTCAAGCACTTATAAGCCCTGCGTTAGCAGAACCAGTTCATCAACATTTTTCGAGTAATGAAGTTCTCTGTGGCAATCAGCATGTAATAAGACATTCGTTTCTTTAAAATCTGCTCCCACTTCCGTATGGATTCGGAATCCCCGTTCCACTGTGATAGGTTCACCACAATGCGGACAAATGCCTTTCTGCATTTTGTACAGTGCATTTAATTTTTTCCTTCCATTGATTTCTCGAAGCATTCTCTTTGTGTCTCTGTCCTCAAAATATTCTGTGAAACGCTCGTCAAATGGTGTCGCTTCTGATTTTGTTTTCAGCCACCTTACTATTTTAGTATCAGTAGCATATATCAGATGTAATTCAAATGAGTCTGCCATATTTACACTGAATGTCCAGTTCCTTGTGCCGACTCTCCTGAAATATTTCTTTGCTATCCATTTGTGGCTTTTCTTCGGATGCCTACGTTTACACCATCTCCACAGACATCTCCATACATCGAAATCAAACCTGTCAAACGCCTGCGAGGAGACATTATACTTTTGGAAATTTACCCATCCTCTGATGACCGGATTTAACTTTCTTATCAAATCTTCCTGCTTCATAGATGGATTTTGCTTTATAATCCCCCGTATCTTATTCACAATGGCTTTATAGTTCTTTTTGGATGGTTTTGTAAGAAGCTTGTCTTTATACCACCGTATATTACATCCGAGAAAATCAAAACCATCTTCGATATGGGTAATCACTGTCTTTTCTTCTGACAGTTCCAATCCTCTCTCTGATAAAAATTCCCGGATAATCGGGAGAACACCTGCTTCCAAAAGCTCTCTGCTTTCGCCTGTGACGATGAAATCGTCAGCATAACGTATAAAGTTCACTTTTGGAAAATATGCTTTTCCATCCCTTTTAGTTTTGTGGTATTTCTTCCTAATCTGGACTTCCAGACCATCCAACACCATGTTGCAGATAGTTGGTGAGATAGCCGAACCCTGTGGGCTGCCGAGGTCTGTTGGAAATAATCTTCCGGTCTCGACATACCCGCTTTTTAACCATTTTCGCAGAATATCTCTGTCCATTGGGATATGGTTCAGTATCCATTCGTGACTGATGTTATCAAAACAGCCCTTAATGTCTCCTTCCAGCACCCATTTAGGGGATTTTGCTTTATTCAGACAGGTAAAGCACTGTTCGATTGCATCCTGTACACATCTCTTTGCTCTAAATCCATAGGAGTTAGGGTCAGCAGTGATTTCCGCAATCGGTTCCAGTGCAAATTTGTACAATGTCTGCATCGCTCTATCCTTCATACATGGGATACTGAGCGGCCTCATTTTTCCGTTCTTTTTCGGGATATATACCCTCTTTAACGGTAATGGTTTATAGCCTCTGCGTTTTAAGCTGAGAATTGCTTCATATTTCAGTTTGGGAGTAGACCATAAGATTTTGTCTACACCTGCTGTCTTTTTGCCTTTATTACTCGTTACTCTTTTTACAGCTAAAGCACGTCCGTAGAAAGAGTGTGTAAGCAGCCATTGCAAAGACTTTACTTTGCCGGTTCTGCCCTGTTGATGAGCCTTTACGATACGCATTTGCAGTTTTTTAACGTATGCATTCGCTTTGTTCCAGTCGATGCTGTCCCATGCCTTTGCAACGTCAGAAGTCGCACACATTTTCATGTTCATTTGCCTTACTCCTTTCAAAAATTCTATAAACTCTCTCGTAATTAAGCACCATGCGGAATTCTGCTCCCCTTTCGGGGGGGCAAATTTTGAACCCCTATCCGTCCTCATTACAAGGTCGGCATTCGCTTCCTCCGCAATCCTTTACCCGCATTCCCAACGGCTTCCCTTACGGTCCGCTTGCCTTTGCAGGCGAGAATACGGGCTTGACACGTTCCACTTAATCAACAATTATTGATAGTTTAGGTTCCACCTCTACTCCGGCAGTCTTATGTCCGTGTATTCCTATCGTGGAGAGGAATATCCAACTGCACACCTTTTGGTTCAAGCCTGTCAGCTACTTTGGCTTGTTCAGCCTTAACGAAGCTTACGGTGATTCAGTTAATTAACCATGCTATCAGAAAGCCTGCACCCTAACCGCCTTGTAGCTGGCAGTTTTGCTTCTCCCTCACGGGATTTGCTCCAAATAGGGTTCCATTTATATCCGCTTCCGAACAATGCCATTACTGGCAAAGCCGGGGATATTGGCTTCATCCAACGGAATGGATGGTTTGGTCGGAATTACCGCCAAACAGTTAAATTAAGCGACTTCGTGTCGCACCCACATGTATGAATCAAATGTATTTTCCGTGACATAACGGAAGATCTTAACTTTCTCATTTTGGTTTCCCTGGCGGAGAATACGACCTTCCTGCTGTTCCAGATCAGATGGCTTCCAAGGGCAGTCTAAATGATGAAGAGCAATGAGCCTGTCCTGTATATTTGTACCAGCACCCAGCTTCGGTGTAGAACCAAGAAGTACACGCACATCCCCTGCCCGTACCTTTGCAAACAATTCTGCTTTTTGTGCCTCTGTCCCTGCTTCATGGATAAACCGTATCTCCTCCCGTGGGATGCCTTTTTCCACCAGTTTCTCACGGACATCATCATATACATTAAAAGAACCATCATTTTTTGGTGTCGAAAGATCACAGAAAACAAGCTGTGTTAACTTCCTCTCTGAAGTCTCCTTCCATATGTCAAATACATTTTTTACACAGCGGTTTACCTTACTATCCTCTTCATCCGGCAGCATATCGTTGATCAGTCGCTGATCCAACGCACATTTTCTTCCATCGTTCGTAATCTTCAGCATGTTATCGTCTTTTGCATCTACCACACCGCCCCTTACCAATTCTGCACGGTCTGCAAAGCTGCTTACCATTTCCTTCTGAATTTCACTGGGTTTTAATACTTCATTGATATATTCTGCTTCCGGCACTGGAAGGTTTAACATATCCGCAGTTTGTACATCTGCAGCTTCTTTAAATAGTGAAATAAGTTCCGGAAGATTATAAAAACGGGCGAACCGAGTTTTTGCCCGGTAGCCCGTTCCCTCTGGAGATAATTCAATCGCCGTAACAGTCTCCCCGAAAGAAGCTGCCCATGCATCAAAATGTCCCAATCCCATCTTCTGGATCGTATCATACTGCAGGTAACGCATGATGGTATATAACTCCGTCATACTATTTGAGATCGGGGTTCCTGTTGCAAACGTCACACCCTTACCTCCTGTAATTTCATCCAAATACTGGCATTTCATAAACATATCCGAAGATTTCTGTGCGTCCGTCTGTGAAATACCTGCCACGTTCCGCATTTTTGTATATAAAAAAAGGTTCTTATAGTAATGTGACTCGTCTACAAACAGACGATCCACACCTAACTGCTCAAAAGTAACAACATCATCCTTTCTTGTCTGGTCATTTAGTTTTTTCAATTTTTCCTGCAGCGTTTTTTTCGTTTTTTCCATCTGCTTAACAGTAAACCGAGTCCCCTCTTCCCTTGCCATATCTTCAATCGCAAAGGTAATATCTGCGATCTGACGGTTGATTGTCTCAATCTGCCGTTCTTTTGAAAGAGGGATTTTTTCAAACTGGCTGTGCCCGATAATTACTGCGTCATATTCCCCGGTTGCGATTCTGGAGCAGAACTTTTTTCGGTTTGCCGGCTCAAAATCCTTTTTCGTTGCCACAAGGATATTTGCCCCTGGATAAAGCCTTAAAAAATCATTGCCCCACTGTTCTGTCAGATGGTTTGGCACAACATACAGATTTTTTTGTGCAAGCCCCAGACGTTTACTCTCCATACCAGCAGCAATCATTTCAAAGGTTTTCCCTGCCCCGACACAATGGGCGAGCAAGGTATTCCCTCCATAAAGAACGTGAGCAATGGCATTTTTCTGGTGGGGCATCAAGGTAATCTCCGGTGTCATGCCGGCAAACTGAATATGGCTTCCGTCATATTCACGGGGCCGGGTGCTATTAAACAGTTCGTTGTATGTCCTGCAAATATCCTCCCGGCGCCGTATGTCTTTAAAAATCCAGTCTTTAAATGCTGATTTTATCATTTCCTGCTTCTGCTGAACCAGCATAGTCTCCTTTTTATTCAGGATACGTTTTTCTACGCCATCCTCCATGACCGTATCATAGATTTTTGTATCTTTCAGATTCAGGGCATCTTCCAATAAACGATACGCATTCGCCCTGCCGGTTCCATAGGTTGCCGTAATCAAAGGATTTCCAAAATCCTGTGTTTTCCCCGAAATATTCCATTGTCCATTGATCTTTGCATAAGTGACATTGATAGATTTTCCCAACCGGTATGCTGGCGTATGGAAAATCTCAGCCATAAACCGATTGATGTATTCTGCCTTGATCCATGGAGCACCCAGACGAACCTCTATCTCCGACGCATCCAGTTCTTTAGGCTGCACCCTTCTCAATGCTTCTGCATTGATCTGGAAAGATGGATCATGTTCTGCAGATGCTTCCGCCATCCGCAGTTTTTCACGGACATTCCCGGAAAGGTATTCATCCGAAGTCTCCCATTTCCCATCTAAAGGATTTTTAAAGATTACACCTGCCAGTTCTTCTATCACTGTTTCTTCTGAAGAATCCATAAGCTGTGCCATAAAAGGAATATCAACTTTTGCTCTCTCCCCGATACATACAGCCAGTGCTTCACTTGCAGTATCTACAGAGGTAACAGGTTCCGCACGTTTGATCGTCCTTTTGGTAAATATATCTGCTTTTCGTTTTAATTCCCCATTCTCATCCAATATCTCCAAAGAAGATAAAAGGCAATAGCTGCTGTCCTGGTTAAATGCCCTTCGGTTGGCATTACTGCTGATCAGTCCATACTGGGAGGTAAAGCTGTCATATGCTTTGTTCAGTTCTTCTTGTGCCTTCTGGATTTTCTCTGTCCCTTCTCCGTCCATCTGCAGCTCAATCAATTTCTGTGTGATGTTCCGAATCTCTATCATTCCAAGGACACGCTCTGCAGTCACTTTCGGCAGCTCCACCAGATTCATTTTTGAATTTTCCCGGTAATAGACTTTTCCTTCTATATTTGTAAAGCTGAAATTCTTTACGTTAGGATCAGCAGGGACAGAAACTGCCGCATCCTCCAGTTCCGAATCTTCCAATTCCCTTTCCTCAATGTTTCCCTGGATATGACAGACTGCCTCTTTCAACTGGTCTTTCAGCTTCCTGTCAGGGAGAGCTTTTACTGTAACCTCCTGTTTTCCATACTGGGTACTTTCTGTTGCAAATTCTCCCAACACCATTTCCGGATGCTCTGCAAAATAAGAATTGACCGTATAACCTTCCGGTGTCGTTCCAAGTTCCACCCACCCCGGTTTTTCCAATGATATACGGTCACGTTTCTGAAAAAACAGAATGTCTGCAACAACTCCTGTGTTCGCATTTCTCATAAACGCATTATTTGGCAAACGGATCGCACCTAGAAGCTCTGCCCTGTTTGCAAGATATTCCCGGACTGCCGGATTCTGTTTATCCATAGTCCCGCTTGACGTCACGACTGCAACAACTCCGCCCGGACGCACCAGGTCGATGGATTTAGCCAGAAAATAATCGTGGATCATGAAATTATAACGGTCATATTTCCGGTCAGTGACTTTATACGCACCAAATGGCACATTCCCGATCACGCAGTCAAAAAAACTCTCTGGGTACTCCGTCGTCTCAAACCCCTGGACTGCGATTTCATTCTTCTGGTATAACTGCTTTGCCATTCTTCCTGAAATACTGTCCAGCTCCACACCATACATCTTTGAGCCTGCCATGCTCTCCGGAAGAAGCCCCATAAAGTTTCCCACTCCACAGGAGGGTTCCAGGATATTCCCATTCTTCAGCCCCATATTTTCAAGTGCTTCATACATTGCATGAATGACTGTCGGGGAAGTATAAAAAGCGTTTAACGTAGATGCCCTTGCCGCCTCATATTCTTCTTTGGTCAATGTATCGTATAATTCCCTGTATTCTTCTGCCCAATCTGAATTTTCTTTATCAAAGGCGTTAGGGATACCTCCCCAGCCAACATATCTTGACAACACTTCCTGTTCCTTGGGCGTTGCAAGTCGGTTTTCTTCCTCCAATTTTTTCAACAGATGGATTGCTTCCATATTTGCTTTAAATTTTGCTTTCGGACCGCCTGCACCGAGATCATCATCGGTAATACGGAAATTTACCCGTTCCGCTTTCCCTTCCTGTTTTTCTGGCTTCCATTCTACAGCATTCCCTTTTACTTCCGTTTCCCCCGGAACGATTTCTGAACCATCTGAAAAGTCCTCCAACGGAAGATGACTTTCCTGTCTTTGTGCATTGATCTCCTCTGGTGTCATTACTACAGAAGTCAATTTTTCAATTTCCGATTCAAAACGGTAGCGTTCATTTGCTGATATGCGTTCCATCACATCTGCGATAAGCTGCATCTGTGCCGGCGAAAACTCCGGATTCAGTAACAGCGTAATATCCATCCCATTTTCTGCCGAAGAATAGATTACATCCATCTGCTCAGGAGAAAACTCATCAAAGGAAGTCCCTGCCTTTTCCATAGCCTCTAAAACATGTACATCTATTTGTTCCTCCACGCTTTCATAAAATCCCGCATCGGTATCCTCTGTTCTATCTGCTTCTTCCAGCCCTTGTTCTCCGTTTAGTTTTTGTTGCATCTCTGGTTGAACTTTCGGCGTTATTTCAGGTTCCGGTTCTGATTTCATAAAATCAAACAAGTTCATCTGCCTGCCGGTTCCTTCTATTTCTATCTCCTGCTTCTTCTGTGGAAAAATCGTATAAGTTCCTTCTATGTACTGATGAATTTCTGATAAAATCTGCACACGGTTCTCATATCCATCAAAATCCAACGGAAGCTCGGCAAGTGCGTCATCCATGCCTGCAACAAGCTGTTCTGCTGAATCTGGATCTTCCAATATCCCCGGAAGTTCTTCTCTTGCCTTCTCATAAAAAAAATCTTCTTCAAAGGGACGCTCTATCTCTTCTGGCAGGCGGGCATAAAAACTGATCACACGGTTTGCCATCCGTTCCCGTTCATAGGAGGGCATCCTTGTATAATCCCCCACTTTTAAATAGCTGTCATGATCGATCAAATACTGGACACGTTTTGCAACCGCAGGCCACTTTAATAGAATGCTCACATCTGGATTTCCATAATCCCCCCGTTCCAGTTTCACCCCTTTTCCGTTGTATTCTGCATGGGAATGATCCGCACCGCTGAGTGCATGGCTCTGTCCTCCAATCCCATATTGCTCCTTAATAAACTCCGCCTTTTCTTTTTCTGATTTATCCTGAATAAAAAAGGCATAGGTTGTCAGCCTTCCATCCGAATAAGTCCCGCCACGGGAAAGGAAAGCATCTATTTCATCCTGCGTGATAAAAATTTCATGTTCCTGCCATTGAAACCCTTCCCTTGCCTGATAGGGAACCGCTTCTTTCGCAAATTTCTGAAATTGTGCAGATACTCTGTCCGGACGGTAATAATGGAAACGCATAATTTCTTTATCCATTTCATATGCTTCTGCAAGTCCTTCCAAACGTTCATTAAGGTCTGTAAGAAATTCCGGCTGCTCCAACAAATTTCCGATACGCTCAACCATCTCTGGAAAACCGCCATAAAATATCTGGTTATCTTCAAACACAAGTTCTGATACGCCTTCTGCCATATCACGCTGCATATACGCCAGTACCTCTGCATGTTCTTTGACTGCATTTGCCCTGGCAGCTTCCAAAACAGACTGTGGTGCATATTCACCCTGGCGTAAAAGCTGGTGAATCCGTCCGGAAACTTCCTCCCATGATAAAAAAGCCTTATCCAAGATCTGGTCGTGTATGGTGTGTCCAACTGCAATCTGCATCCCCAGTTCATCATACCAGACAGAATATTCTTTCCCGCCTATCACAAGGCCAATACCGCCCTCACCGTATTCCCGCCGGACAAATTCTGTGTATTCTTCCGGTGTCTGTTCTATCATAAAATTATAAATCATACGAAGATGGCTTCTATCTTTGTTACCGCCCTTTCTCAAAACTTCATCCACCACATCAGAAGGAACGGAAATTTCTCCGGCATATAGAGCTGCCTGCCGTTCTTCGATAGATCGTATCTGCTGTTTTACTGTAGGCAGTTCAGGCAAAGATAAAGCAGAGGCAATTTCTTCCTCTGCTTCACTCAAATCCCGTTCTGTTGTTTCTTCGATTAACTGTACACCAATTCCTTCAAGATGCTCTCTTCTGCCATCGCTGTCAGATTGTTCATGTGGGCTGCCCACCTCATCTGATCCAGTTCTTTGTCCGGTGCCGGATAAGTCTTCAGGAGATTTTCCATCAGGACTTCCATCCTCTCCTGTGCTGTTTTCTCGATCTCCATCAGATGACTGTTCAGCTTCCCGCTCAGCAGCATACTCTGATACCAGTTCTTCTTGTGTTCCTTCAGATAAGTCCTCCGAAGCATCCCGTATTTCCCGATGGTCGTCGGTTCTTCCTCTATGGTCAGGTTCGGAAACAGATAATCTCCTTTGCGATGATATGTCAGTTCCATTCTCTAGTTCTCCTTTCTCTTCGCTTTCACGAATTAACGTGTTAAATTTCTTATTGTTATTATACACAGGATTTTGCGAAAAAGCAAGCTGTTGGGACAATTCTTCCTGATAAAATTTTCTGACTGTCCTTCCTATATCCCTCAGCACGGTTTCTGCCGACTCACAGACAGCATTTCCAAGGAATGCCAGTACCCGCAAATCATTAAAGTCTGTAATCCCTACAAAATCCTCTGCTTCCAGATAGTCCATCGGATCAAGACCACACCGCCTTGCCAATGTATAAAAAAGACTGTCCACCATCAGGTTTCGGAAATTCACACGGATAGAATCCGCATCCATCTCCTCCAGAAAACTGCCTTTCACCTCATAAAAAAGTCCGTCCATAGCTTCCTCCAGATTTTCCTCTGTCATTTCAGAAGCTACTGCAAGCAGGGCATCTCCAAGCCCTGTTGTATCATATCCTGCCACCCCATAAGCGTCGGTGAGATATTCCAGCAGTCTGCCTTCATACCGTTCTTCCATTTTCCATAGATATGGTGTCCTTCCTCCCCTTACCATATGGGTATCTTCTATATCAAATACATAGCGGAGTCTCTGTCTCGGACCAGTATCGTCAATCAGAGCTATCCCCTTCGCCCCACGGTTTACCCACCGTCCCATTTTCTCATTCCATGTTTCCAATTCCGCACAGGCAGTAGCCTGTGGATGCTGTGCGTGGATCAAAAGATTATCTGCAAAAGGATAGCGGTACAATTTTGCCGCTGTATCCAGATACGCCATCCAGTCTCTTGGAGAACTTGCCACATCCGAAGCGGTTTCTTCTGCTAAAACCCTTATATCATTTATTTTTGCCATATATTCCCTTCTTTCTTTTTGTTTTTTCTCCTGCACCCGTTGACTATATAAAGAAATTTAGTTATAATTTTGTTATAAAGAAAAGGAGGTGCAGGATATGCCAACCATTCGTTCCAGTGCTGATCTACGGAACAGCTACAATGAAATTTCCACATTTTGTCATAATTATTCCGAACCGGTATTCATCACCAAAAATGGAAAAGGTGATCTTGCAGTCATGAGCATCGAAGCCTATGAAAATCTGGTCGGTAAGTTTGAGTTATACGGGCTTATCCAGGAAGGTCTTACCGATATTGCAGAAGGTAAAACCCGCCCGTTTTCCGAAGCCATGTCTGATATAAGGAGCCGCAGGAAAAGGTGAATTATCACATTCACATCACACAGACAGCAGAACGGGATATGATAAGTGCTGCCGATTATATTGAATTTACACTCAAAAATCCAGAAGCCGCTGACCATCTGCTGGATACTGCAGAGGAAAAGATCAATGCCCTTTCCCAGTTTCCGCAGAAATTCCCATTGGTCGATGACCGCATCCTTTCTTCCTGGGGGATTCGTTTTACCATCGTGAATAACTATCTCGCTTTTTACCGCATTTCAGAAATAGAGAAACAGGTAACTGTTGTCCGTTTTTTGTATGCCAAAAGTAACTGGGCATCCATCCTCAAAACAGGATTCCCATTACAATAAGACAAAACAAATGTCTCCGCCCTGACCGGCGGAGATTTTTATTCCCTTTTACTTTTTCCTTTGGGAAATTCCAGGTTGAACTCTGCCTTTCCATCCTTCGTTCCCATAATCAGATACGCATTAAAGTATCTGTCCTTTTTGACAGAATACAGATCTTTCACAAATACCCTGCCTTCTTTCAGAAGTTCCGCTGCCATACGTTTATCCATGTTTTTCCTCATTCCGGCAAGAAAACGGTTTTCTTTCCAAAGTGCAAAGGAACAATCCCGACTGTCACAGTAAAAATTATGTTTTCCTTCATAAACCGGACTCTGGCATACCGGGCAAATACCGATTGCTTCTTTGTCCTGAAACTGTCTGCGTTCTTCTGAAGATATGCTCCTGCAATCCGCAAGAATTTCTTCCAGCAGCTTTATGATCCCCTCCATAAATCTTTCACTGTCTGCCTTTCCTCTTTCAACCGCAAGCAGCTCATTTTCCCACTGTGCTGTCATGGCTGCTGATTTCAGTTGTTCCGGCAGGATAGATACCAGTTCCCTCCCTTCCGTAGTAGGAAGAATCTGCTTTCCTTTTCGGACAGCATAATGGGAAGATACCAGTTTTTCGATGATTGAAGCCCTGGTTGCCGGTGTGCCCAGACCTTTTTTCTCCGTTTCTTTTTCAAACTCTTTATTTCCAGCAGTCTCCATTGCAGCAAGAAGTGTATCTTCACAAAATGGCTTCGGCGGTGCTGTAAAGCACTCCTTACATGCTGCCTGTATCTCCGGGAACACATGACCTTTTTTCAGATATTCCGGGAATATTCCTTCTTCCTCTTCATCCTCTTTTTCTGCCCCTGCTGATACTTTTTTCTGAAAAGCTGCTTCTACCTCTTTATATCCCATCTGCTCTGTTCTTTTTCCCTTTGCATAAAACTCATGTCCGGCACAGGTAACCGTAATTTCTGCCTGCTCATACTGGAAATCTTCTGCCACAGCTTTTAACACCTGCATGGAAGTCAGATATAAAAGACTCCTCTTCTTTTCCGAAAGTCCTGTCCACTCTGCTTTCATTGCCTGCTTTGTCGGCAGTATCGCATGGTGGTCTGTAACTTTTGCCGGATTGACCACACGCTTTACATCCGCATAAAAGGAAAAATCAAGAAATTCTTCCATCATATCCCCTGCAAGTTCCAGAAGTGTTTCCTCCATATCACTGGTCACATACCGGCTGTCTGTCCTCGGATAAGTAAGCAGCTTTTCTTCGTACAATTCCTGCAGTGTGTCCAGTGTTTCTTTTGCCGTATAACCAAACAGACGGTTTGCTTCTCTTTGGAGCGTTGTCAGGTCATATAATTTCGGTGGCAAACCTCTCTTTTTTTCACGATTTACCTCTATGACCTCTGCGGATTTTCCACTGCATAATGCAGCAAGCTGTTCTGCTTCTGTCCGGTCTTTGATACTTTCCGAAACAAATATCATATCTCCAGCCATCAGCCTGACCTTATAATAGGTTTCCTTTACAAAATGCTCGATCTTTTCCTGGCGTTCCACCAACATGGCAAGTGTCGGCGTCTGCACTCTTCCAACCCGGAAAGTTTTGCCATAAGTCGTAGTAAAAGCCCTGGTTGCATTCATACCTACCAGCCAGTCTGCTTTTGCACGGCAGACAGCCGCCTCTGCCAGATTTTGATATTCTGTCCCGTTTTTCAAATGAGCAAAGCCCTCTGAAATGGCAGCATCTTCCATAGAACTGATCCACAACCTTTTGACAGGAAGCTTACTGCCTGACAATTCATAGACTCTCCGGAAGATCAGTTCTCCTTCCCTTCCTGCATCACAGGCATTTACTACATATTCCAGATCTTTCCGGTTCAAAAGCATTTTTAATACCTCGAACTGTTTCCTGGTACTTTGTGATACCAGAATTTTCCAATTTTCCGGCAGAATCGGAAGGTCCTCAAACCTCCACTTTTTATACGTTTCCCCGTAAACTTCCGGCGGTGCATATTCTGCAAGATGCCCGACACACCAGCTTACGATGCAGTCTCTTCCCAAAAGGAATCCATCCTTCTTCTGATAAGCTCCGATCACCTTTGCCAAAGCCTGTGAAACACTCGGCTTTTCTCCAATTACCAAATACATAACATATCCTCCTTCACTAAAATAAGGGCAGCCTTATTGGACTGCCCGTTTCCTGTCATTCCATATCCTTATTCATCCTCATCTTCATTGACCGTTTCCAGACCATCCCCTATTTCAAGGTTTTCACTGGGTGCTTCCTCTGTTTCCTTTTTGGAACGTATCTTCAGAAAATAAAAACCACCAAGTCCCAGGAGCGCCACAAGACCGATCACACCCATCATGTTTTTACTGCCATCCTTCTGCGGCTCTTCTTCCTTCGGCTTTTCCTCTGGCGGCTGTTCTGTTTCCGGAATCACTACACTCGGCTCTGTTTCTGGTTCCTTTTTCTCAGATTCGTCTAAAAATTCCTGCAGGTCATTTTCATCAATCGTAGAAAGCATATAGACATTCTGCGTGTTCTGCGCCTTGTCTACCACCAGATAAAAGGTGTTGTTATTAGCTGTACGGATTGTATAAAATTCTTTGCTGGAATCCTTTGTGATATGGTCTACGACTTCTCCATTTCCGGGTACAGAAAAAGCATCTTCTGGTGTAACTTCCTCTTCTTCCACAACCGGTTTCTCTTCTGCCGGCGGCGCTTCCGTCTGTTGTGCCTGCTTTTCTGCCTCTGCGACTGCATTTTCATCCACATTCGCATATGCGGTCACTCCGTTTGCCCCAAACAGGCACACAGCCGTTACTGCCATAAGAACCAGTATCTTACGAATTTTCTTCCATTTCATATCCTAAATCCTCACTTTCTGATGCTTCCTGCACCATTTCTTCATCCTCTTTATCCAGAGCCAATGTATCCTCCGGCTCCTTCCCTTTTGCGATCACAAAGGAACCCTCCTGCAGTCCGCAGAGCAGTTCAAATAATTCCCTGGGCGGAAGTTTCATCCCACGGATACTTTTGATGATCTCCATATCTTCATCCTGTTTCTGCATTGCCTGCACATTCCTCAGATGCTCCTGAAGCTGTGCAATCTTTTCTTTTGTTTTCTCTGTTTCATCCAGATAGCGTTTTAATTTTTTGTTCACTGTACCCTTTCTCCTTTCCATCATGGCAAACGTCCGAACGCCATGAAATGCTGTTGCCAGTAAGACGTTTCAATACTGGTATATTTAATAGGATCGCCACAATGGATCATCATGCCGTTTCCTACATAAATTCCCACATGGCTCGCTCCCGGCGTATTGTATGTACCCTGGAAAAAGATCAAGTCTCCGGGCTTTGCCTGTGAGGAAGGAACCTGTGCACAGCACCCCCGCAGTCCGTCTGCAGTCTGCCGCCCTACATTCCATCCATTCCCGCAATTGTTGATCACCCAGCTTACAAAACCGGAACAGTCAAAACTGGTACTCGGTGATGCACCTCCCCATACATACGGGTAACCGAGATATTTTTCTGCTTCACGAATCATATTTGCAAATTTTTCATCCGATAATGCCTCCGGCGGTATTTCATAACCAAAGCCACCTCCGCCAGATGGAAGGGACTGAATATCAAAAAGATAAGAACGGTTTCCATAGGTGTGATTGTAGAGGTCATATCGCTCTTCTTCGGCATCTGTCATACGTTTTCTCAGCACTGTATCCAGATCATGGTTGGTAAGGGTAACATCCATACGGTTAATTTCATGTGTCTGCGTCACTTCCACCTCCCGGTTTCCATTATCGTCTGCAATAAAGGCTTCCCATGTCTGGTGTCCATGTGCAGACGCCGTTGCATGATTGCCATAATAAACATCGAACTGAACACCGTACTGATCGAAAGCTCCTGTATCCTCTACGGTGTACTCCACTCCATTCATCACAACTTTTGTCCCCATAGGTACAAATGGATTGGATGCATCCACTGCAATCGTATGGTTTGCTGTAGGATAAACACCGCTTGCAGTTGGTCCGCCTGACCACTGACCACAGCAGATGGAACAATTACAATAGCCGCTGGTCACTACATTTCCAAGGGATTCTCCCACCCGCACTGTCCTTGTTTCTGTCACAGTTTCCCTGTGCGACTGTGTACGGATGGAATATTGTTCTTCAAATATCTCCTGCAGCTCCTCTGCCACCTGAGCATAGGTAAATTCACCATATTTCACTGTAAAATAGGAAATCAAATGATATGGGTTATGGCTGATCTCATCAATATTGTAACGGTATTCATCGTGTCCCTCATGGCGGTTCTCCATGCTGTTGATCTGTTCATTCAATGCCGCTTCCAATTCCGCATAAGCATTTTCCACTGCATAAATATCAGCATCCGTGCTGGCATAAGTTGTCCCTACAAAAGTAGTTCCAAATCCCTGTATCCCTGCCCCGCAGCTTGCAAGAGAAGTAGACATCAGGGCAAATAGAAGAGCAAAAATACCCAGTCCCACAAGCAGACCGCTGTTCCTTTGGAAAATCTCTTTCGCTACCTGTCTTGCCTTTACTGTCATACTTTGTACTGCTTTTACTGTATGTGCGGACTTCTTTCCATCTTTTGCAGCTTCATAGGCTTCTGTAATACGCCGCTTCTGCCAGAATCGTTTTATCTGTGCTTTCTTCTTTGCTTCACTCTGTGCTGCTTTCCCGGACATCCTTTCTGCTTCTTTTCCGCCCTCTGACATTCCAAAATGAAGAGTCTTCGGTCTGCTCTCCGGCATCTGTTTTTCCTTGAGACGCCCTGCATAAGACGAATGCTTTTTTCTCCTTTCCTGGACATTTTTCAGCACTTTTGCTGCCTGCTCCGCTGCAAGTTCACTTTCCAGCACACCCTCTATTGCTGCATTATCAGAAGCGTCTTCTTTGATTTTTCCACGGAGCTGTGCCTTTGCCGCCATTGCAGTCACACTGACGGCTTTTTTTCCGAACCCCGTTCCTGCACCTTTTACAAAACCTGTATCTTCATCATCAAAGGAAAGACGGCTGCCTTTTTTCTTCCCATCTTGTCCTGGATGTTCATGGAATTTTTTTGCTTCCTCTCCATCATCCGAAAAATTCTTTCCTTTATCAGAAGCCGCTTTCTTTCCTGCATATTCCTGAACCAGACGTTTTTTCCGGTTATGAATAACCGCTTCCTTTTTCTCCTTATATTCATCATCAGAAATTTCTTCTGTTTCCTGAAACTGTTCCATCCGTCTGGAGCTTTCTCTTATGGATTCTTTCTTTTCCTTTATCTTTTGATCCGATACAGGCTTTCTATGTCTCATTTTGGGCAAAGAAGAAACCGCCCTTTCAGGCGGTTCGCACTCTTTTTCCATATCCAGTTTTTGCGTTTCATGTTCCTCTGGCTTCTGTCCGTTTGTTTCCTTTTCTCTGTAAAGTCTCCTTTTTCTATTTGGGGAAACTTCTTTTTCGTCCCCGGTATCCGATTTTTCCTCCGGGGAGCGTATTTTCGGGGGTGCTTCTGCCTTATGGCTGATTGATGTCTGGCTCCCATCTGACAGATTTTCTTCCATAAGTCCATCCCTGCTCATTTTCTGAACCTTTTTCTCCCTGGCTCTATATTCCTTCCCTGCCATCTGTATTTCCCCCTCTCCTGCTGTCGTTGATCTGCTTCGCTACAACCACCATCCTTCCATTTTTCTGTGAATACTCACAGGTTGATAACGTCAGAAGCTTCTCGCCATACCCCGCCTGGCAGCCTGTCTCATAAAGAGAACGTTCCTTACATTCTGAAACAAAAGTATCATATTCCTGCTTTTCATCCGCTGCGGCAAATGTATAGTAGGCAAAGCCACTTTCGGTATAAACCGATGTAGAAAATGCCGCCATGATTTCATATTTCTCGTTCCCATGAAGTGTTTTCAGGGAAATATATTTATGTTCCTGATAGAAAGTTTCTGATTTATAATCCTCCAACGCCGCAAACATTTTCCCACTGTTCATGTGATGACCATATATGATCAGATTGTCACAGGCATCCGGATCACAATGCTCTGCTACAAATAAGGAACCATTTGCTGACCATTCTCCATAAAAATCACGCTTGAGATAGTAGTTCTTATCCTGTGGGCGGTACATAACCGGATAATCAATAACCGTTCCCTCTACCGCAAGCCACGCAACACAATCGGGATTTTCTCCGTGCAGGGCAAGCAGTCCTTCATCCACCGCTTCTATAGGATTGCCCTTTTCTTCCTGAAAAGGCTCTGTCCTTGTCGGCTTTTCATAAATATTCCGTATCGTTTCATAAATCTGGTTGTCCTTTTTCTCTTCCATATACATCCCCATCAGGGAATAAATACTAAGTGTAAGCAGCACAATGGAAGAAAAAAGAAGCAAACCAGCCAGCCACTTTTTCATTCTGTATCCTCCGCTTTGACTTCTTCTGTTTTCTCCTGCTTTTCAAGGTCAGACGGTCTGGTTGTCATATAGCTGTACAGCTTCAATGACTTGTCGAAACGGTCAATAAATGGAATGATTACATTGCCATAAAAAATCAAGCCTTCGCCCTCTCCGCTGTTTGTCACATAGGAAAGCTGATGTGGGGAAATATTAAGCTGTTTTGCAAGAATCTGTCTGTCCCCTGCAGCCTGATTGAGCATATAGATAAAGTCACTGTTTTCAAAAATATTTTCAATTTCCCGGCTTGCCAGCAGGTCTTTAATATTCTGCGTGATCCCAGTCGGGATACCTCCCCACTTTCTGAAGCGCTTCCAGATTTCCACGCTATATGCTGCAGTCTGTTCTTCTTTCAGAAGCAAATGGAACTCATCTATATAATATCTGGTGGACTTATGGGCACAACGGTTGATCGTTACCCTGTTCCAGACCTGATCCTGTACAATGAGCATCCCCAGCTTTTTAAGCTGCTTGCCCAAATCCTTGATGTCAAAACAGACAATCCGGTTATTCAATTCCACATTCGTCTGATGGTTAAATACCTTTAAGGAACCATTGACGTAAATCTCCAATGCAGTCGCAATCCTCTGTGCCTGCACTTCTTCCTGTTCACGCAGACAACGGTACAAGTCTCCCAATACCGGCATATTTTCCGGAATCGGATTTTCAAAATATTTCTGATAGACAATGGGCAGGCAACGGTCAATGACAGACTTTTCTTCTGCTTCGATCCCGTTCCTGCTTCCCATGATCAGCTCGCACAGGGAGAGGATAAAATCACTTTTTACCCCTAATGGGTTATCATCATCCGAATAATCCATATTGATGTCCATAGGGTTGATGTAATCGTGACTGGTAGAAGAAATATGGATTACCTGCCCTCCCAGTGCATGGACAAGTGGATAATACTCACCCTCCGGATCTCCGATAATAATGTCATCCTGCGTAACAAAGAACGCATTTGTAATCTCACGTTTTGCAGAAAATGACTTTCCGGAACCCGGCGTACCAAGGATCAGTCCATTCGGATTTTTAAGTTTCTTTCTGTCCACCATGATCATGTTATTGCTGAGTGCATTCAATCCATAATACAGGGATTCCCCTGCCATAAAAAGCTCCTGTGTAGTAAATGGAACGAAGATTGCCGTAGAAGTTGTCGTGAGTGCCCGTTTGATCGGAACATGGTTCACACCAAGGGGAAGGCTGCTCATCAGCCCTTCCTCCTGCAGATAATCCAGCCTCCTTAACACGCAGTTAAATTTCTGTGCAATTCCCGCAGTCTGAAATACAGCATTTTCAAGCTCCTGCTTTGTTTTCGCTGTATTAAAAAAGAGCGCTGTTACAAGGAACATACGCTCATTTCTGGACTGGAGATCTTCAAGCAGCCGTTTTGCTTCCCCTCCATAGGTATTGAGGTCGGAGGGGATGATGTCCATATCATACCCGGAACGTACTGCCTTTTTCTGTTCTTCAATTTTCATACGGTTAATATCTGTAACCTTACTTTTCACCAGCTTGATTGCCTTCATCTGGTCTACAGACTGCACATGGAGATTAACGATCAGGTTTTTATCCATATCCAGAAATTCTGCAAGCATTTTATCAGTCAGCTCCGGTGCAAGGATCTGAAGATAAGATACCGCCCCGATGGTGTTCCCCATCTGGAATGTCTTTCCATCCTTAAACACAAAACTGGTAGGTGCGATAAAGTCCTTTGTCCCAAGCCCAGTTTTTACGAGCTGGCTGTAATCAAACCGGAACGGTACATTATTCTCCGGATTAAAGGTTTCATAGAGAATTTGCAGCCGTTCCTCTCCATTTAAAGGATAAGCAGTCACGCCAAGCACCTTGAAGTTATTCAGAATATCTGCTTCGATACGCTCCAGCTTTGGCTTTGCTTCACGGATATTCTCTGCTTCAATAGAAAACGTGATATACTTCGTCTTGACCAGACCATTATTCCCTTTTGCCAACTGGTTCTTTAACATCTGTGCATATTCCATACGCACTTCATCAAACTGGTCATTCTGTGGCTGGATACGGATCACCTGTTCAAATTCCTTCATACTGCTTTTATGGTTGATAAAAGAAAGCTGGAAATGGATTGTGCTGTCAAAATAATTAAGGAAGTCACACCAATTCTCAAAGATTGCATTTTTATCCTCATTCTGTGCCAACTGATAATTCAAGTCGTAGAAACGGATACATTTGGAATAAACCCTGTCCTGAACCCGGCAGATTCCATCCTTCCCCATTTCTTTATATGCAATAGTTTTCTGGACAGACAGGCTCTTCTCTCTTTCCCTTTTTTGGGAGGATTTTGTATTTCCCGCTGTTTTTTTGCCTGCCGGCTTTTTCTGTTCCAAGGGATAGTTTCTTCCGCCTCTCTTTTTCTGCCGTTTCAGTTGTTTTGCTTCTTCCTTTGCCTTACGTTTCTCCCTTTTTCTCTGCTCTTTCTTATTGATCTTCTCCCACTTTAAATCCTCTTTTCTACGGAGTTTCTCTTCTTTTTTAAGTCTTTTTTCTCTTTTTCGGAGATGCTTCTCCCGTCTTGTCATGCTTCGTCCCTCCCTTCGTTTTCCTGTTTTCTTCCATATGGTCCGGCATTCCCCCTTCAAATAGATTCACGGTTTCGTACCTGCGGACTGACGGCCGCAAAATTTTTACCCGGATGATATTGGATAAGATCTGTTCCAGGTGCATCCCATCCTTTTCGTACATGGCAAACAAAAATGCCGGGAGCATCAAAATCACCATGCCTGTGGCGGCATTGCTTGTCCCAAGTGTGTTTCTTGTAAGAAAATAAAAAGGGATGCCCAGTGCTGCCCCCAGCAGGATGCAGATAATCTGGCGTTTTGTAAGGTTGAACGCCACTTTATTTTTTACTTTTGTCAAGTCCTTTGGAACCTGCACATAAGCCATTTTCAATCACTTCCTTCCATACAACTATCCTTTGCCATTCATTTTTTAATGGCTGTTAAAAATACTCTTACTCAGGCTTCCTGTTTTCATCAGGCTGAAACATAAAATTACTGTATATGCTGCCACCCCAAAAAGTGCCGAGCTTAGGTCACCAGACATTTGCAGACCAGATACCAGTACCGCATAAATTCCAACACAAACCATCATCAGAAATGCCTGGAATGCAAGTGCAAACAGCCCCCGGAAATAATTTAACCCGATCTGCCCCCATTCCTTATTGGACATAGTTGCAAACGGGATTGGTGCAACGGAAGTGTAGAGGTAAATTTCAATCATACGCCCATACATGATGACCGTAATCACAACAGACATAATCTTCATACCAAAACTGACAATCAGCGTTTCCAGTGCCAACACAACAAGATCCCCAATCTCCATCGCTTCCATTGTTGTCTCTATATCCGCAATCGCTTCACTGATGTCAATGGCTGTATCCCCGCTGATCACCCCGGCGGCTGAGTTGACCACCGACTGCCCTACGTCAAAAACAGCCATTGTAATAGTAAACGTATTGCTTACCAGATACACAGCGATCCACATTTTCACAAAATACTTGAAGAACATCCAGGTATCAATTTCGTGCATATTGTTGCGTTCTGTCAGCATGGAGATCAGTTCATAACAAAGGACAAATGTAATGATCATCCCGGCAATAGGAATGATCACAGAATTTGAAAGCCCCTGTATCATGTTAAAAATGCTGCTGTTCCACCCCTGCGGTGTCTGTCCAACCTGAGCCGCTATCTGTCCCGTTTTATCATTTACATCCGTAAACATGGTGGTCAGGTTGGACTGTACCATACCAGTCAGTAATTCCCTCATCCACTCCTCGATTGCTTCAAAAATACTATCGAACATGGATGTACTCCTTTCCTTTCAGATTTATCCGAATAGCCCGGAAAGCAGCGGAATCAACTGAGTTCCGATAAGGATAACCCCGCCTCCACTCATAAGCTGCTTGATTCCCTGTGATTTTGCACCCGGATTATCGTTGCCGTAACCTTCCATCAAGTTAATAACACCCCATACACCTAAACCTGCACCAATCGCCACAACAAGCGTCTGCAGAATGGTAATTGCTGAACTAAAAAATTGCATATCGTTACCTGAAATCCAGATTATTCATGGTTATTGCACAGGATTAAAAAAGCCGCTGTACTCTGCAGCGACTCTGTCTCTGGATTTCTTTTCCTTTCTTATTTTTTGTAATTCCTGTGCTTATGTTTTTATTTTTTCTTACAGGCTCCGCCCTGACTGGCGGACGAAAATGCTGACATGTTCTGTACTTAATCTTCCCCATCATCCTCCCACATCTCAAATTCATCATTGACCGTCATTACAAGCTCGTGCTTTAAATCTTTTTCCACATCATAGGTATTCCTCTTGTCAAAATCTGCCAGTTCCCGGTACTGCTTATGTTTGGTTATGTCAAATTTATCACTAAAAAACGGACGCACACCACGAAGTTGCAGGATACATTTATTTCCGTCCATTACCGCCAGTTCATCCCGGCTCATCAGTTCTTTTCCTGTTTTTTGGTAATTCAGACCATAAGATCGGCTTTGCCCACGGGTATCGGAAGTATTGTACAGATCAATGGTTTCCTTCCCCAGCGTTTCCGAAATTTCCTTTAAAGTAGAACCTTCCTTTCCTCCCAGGAACAGCATCGTATCACAATTCCCCAGAATGGTTTCTGCAGCATCCTTATAAATTGTCTTTAACTGGCTTTGTGACTGCAAAATAATAGAAGCCGATATTTCACGGCTTCTGATTGTGGCAATCAACTTATCAAATTTTGGAATCTGACCGATATTAGCAAACTCGTCAAGCAGAAGCCTGACGTGATAGGGAAGCCTTCCCCCATGCACATCATCCGCCCGGTCACATAATAAATTAAATAACTGAGTGTACATGATTGCTACGATAAAGTTAAAGGTATCATCCGTATCAGAAATGATTACGAACATCGCAGTACGCTGATCCCCCATCATATCCAATTCCATCTCATCATAAGAAGTCAGCTCTCGCAGTTCTGCAATATCAAAGGGAGCAAGTCTTGCACCGCAGGAAATCAAAATACTTTTTGCTGTTTTTCCTGCCGCCAGTTTGTATTTTTTATATTGGCGTACTGCAAAATGCTCCGGCTTTTCCCTCTCCAGTTCCTCAAAAAGTTCATCCACTGCATTTTTAAATTCTTCATCATCCTCCCTTGCTTCGGAAGCATTGATAAATTCCAGTAAAGTAGAAAAATTCTGTTCTTCCTCCGGTGCTTCATAGTAAATGTAGCCGATCAGGGCACAATACAAAAGCCTTTCGGCTTTTATCCAGAAATCTTCCGAAGATTTTTCCCCTTCTCCTTTGGTATTTGCAATGATTGTATTTACCAGTTTCAGAATATCCTTTTCGGAACGGATATACATAAACGGGTTATAGTGCATACTTTTTTTGAAATTGATCGTGTTCAGTACCTTGATTTTATAGGGTTCATACACTACATTCCCCTTACTGTCCCGGACAGGCTTCCCATCTTTCATTTTGGGGGAACCTTTCTTGAGCATTTTCCCACACTCTACCAGGATCGTGCCCTTCGGATCAGTGACCACATAGCTGACGTTTGGTGACATCTGCATCAGATTCGGTTTCACATAAAAGCGTGTCTTACCACTGCCGGAGCCGCCGATCACAATCACATTTTTATTTCTCGCATACTTCGGATGTTTCGGACGGCTGTTCATGGTAAGCCTCTCTGTCTGTGTAAGAAGTACGTTGTTTTCAAAAACAGGATCAATAAACGGTTCTATGTCCTTTGCCGTTCCCCAACGGGCAGAACCGTATTCCTCTCCCTGCCGGAACTTCTTTGCATTTTTCCCTTTAAAATACACAACCAGACGGAACGCTGATGCTCCTATGATACCTACTGTAATATCCTGCAGATGCAGGCTCGGAAAAGGATTCTGAAATGCAAGGGAAAAATTCAGAAACAAATTCATAAGCTTCCTTACCATACTGTCCCCTGTGCAGTAACGGTATAACCAGGCTTCCTTTTCTACCAGATAAAAAATGATAAAATAGGGAAAATTCCTTATGAGCAGCGTTTTCATATCAAGCCTTCCAAACTGCTCTTTTACTTTTCCCTGAACCATGGCAAGCCACGCACTTCCACCGGTCTTTTCCGAAGGCAGCTTTCTCTTTGCTGCCTTCCCCTCTCCGTTCTTTCTTTTTAACTGCTGTTTTCTCATCTTATAGGCTCTGCCCCCTGTCTTTCTGTTTTGTTTTTTCTCTCTCACGCTGTTTTGCTGCTTTCTCTTTCGCAAGAGACAATCTTTTGCGGATGGAAACCCGTTTGTTCTTATTCAGTACCACGCCGCTGTATTCCTGGAATGCTTTTGTCATAACATCCACATCTTTCGCCTTAAAAAAGACCATATACTTTGGCGGTTCAACAGACTTATCTTTCCTCAGGCTGTAATCAATCCCGTATTTCCGGGCAACTTTATCAAAAGATTTGATATTATTGTCCGTCACTTCAATATTAGTAAGCTGGCTTCCCTGATCCATCAGCTTTTTTAAAGTCTGCTTTCCTCTTACCGGGGCATTTTTTTCAGCCTTCTCCTGTGCTGCCTTCTCTGCTTTCTTATGTTTTACCTCCTGTTTATGCTTTTCCCTGTCTGAAAGATACTTCCGCATCAACCCTTTTAAAACATCCGCCGTCATTTTCGCACATCTGGTACATAAGGCAATCGTTTTCTGATTCACTTCTTCCTGCATCTTATCTGCCGGATTTTCCGGCTCCCTCCTTTCTCGCAGCTATATCCAGACAGGTATGTCACTGCTTTTTCATTTCCATCAAAAGTTTTACCATGCAATAACCGATACACGGAAAATGTTTCCCGTATGGGCAGAAATCGCAATTCCCGGTTTTCTGCTCTTTTATATCTTTTTGTCCTTCTGGAAGCAAATAAAAGCATTCTTTTCTGATACATCCGCCTTTCTTTCCGCCCCACCAGTAACACCATTCGCAATCTTCCGGCTTATCATTTGCATACTGCGGGCTACCCATCTTTCCACTTATCCTTTCTGCTCATCCAGCACCTCCATTAAAAAAAGGCGCATACAGACTTCTCCTGCCTATATACGCCCTTCCCGATCATTCAGTTTTCTTATTTTTTCTTACGTTTCAGATACCAAAGGGAACTTCCTGTCCCCGCACCTGCCAGCAGCAACAGGAACATCCAGACAAGGGGGTGTCTGTCGTCTCCTGTCTTTGGAGTATCCGGGACTGGTTTTTCCGGTTTTTCCTCATTTGGTTTTTCCGGTGACGCTTCCTTCTTGTCTTTCATAACAACTTTCTGGATTTCTCCTGTATCTTCCACCGTAAATCTCACATCCTCTGCTACAAGATAGCCCTCTGGTGCCGCTTCCTCATGCAGTGTGTATTCACCGATTGGAAGTTTTTCCATATAATAAGCCTTCTCACCGGATGTCCAGCTTTTTACGGTTTTCCCATTCTTATCCAGGATAGTCAGCTTTGCTCCCGGAAGTTCTTTTCCAGTTGCAATGTCCTGTTTTGAAATCTCTACCTTTGTCACATCATCCTTCATTTCCTGTTTCTGCACTTTTGCTGTATTTTCAACAGTAAATGTAATGCTCTCAGCAGTGACATATCCATCTGCCGGTTTTGTCTCTGTCATGGTATAAGATTTCCCAACTGCCAGCCCTTTGATCACATGTGCTTCTTCTCCTGAAACCCACTCGTCTACCATGTTTCCATCTTTATCCTTCACACAAAGATGTGCCCCTGGAAGCTCTTTTCCTGTAGTAAGGTCCGTCTTTGTAAACTCCATTGTGGTCGGCTCATTCTCAAACGTAAATTCATAGCTGACCTCTTCCTGTCCGGCTCCTGCATATGTAAAAGTAAAATCCTGTTCTTCCTCTGTTGCCACAAATCCCTCTGGGGCAGAAAGTTCTTTTACATAATATCTTCCATCTACCGGCAAGTCTGCCCTGAATACGATCTGACCTTTTTCATCCGTTGTCTTCTGCTCGATCAGGCTCTCTGCTTCCATCAGCACATTGCCATCTTTATTTTTGATGTCATCTCTGGTATAAAGTCCGAAAACTGCTCCTGCAAGGACACGTTCCCCGTCTTTTTCTTTCTTGAGGATAGATACCTGAACCTTCTGGCGTCTGTTCTGCCACTCTTCCTGAAATGTAATTACCGGCGTATCCTGATCCCGATAACTTAAATCCACATATCTCGGTTCTTTATCCAGTACAAAACCATGTGCAGTTTCTACTTCTTTCACATAATATCTGCCTGCCGGGAGATTTTCCATCTGTGCAATCCCATTATCGCCTGTAACAATTTTTCCTACCAGTTCATCTGCTTTAAAGTAATCCTCGCTGACACCATCTGCCGCATGAATATCCTCTGCCGCATAAACCTCAAATGTTACTTTGCTTAAGTTTCCGGAAATATATTCAAAAAGATGTTCCACAGCTCCTTTTACCTGATCCAGAAGCGTAATTTTATCAAGAAACTCCCCTTTTTTGTTGACGATCAGAAGTCCCGTAGGCACTTTGTCTTTCATTTCCACTTTCTGAATTTGAGCAGTATCATCCACCGTAAAAGTTATTTCTTCAGCTTTCAGATACCCGTATGGTGCAAATTCTTCCCGAAGTATATAGTTTTCCCCCACAACAAGACGTTTGATACTGTGGGGTTTCCCTTTTTCCGAAGTCCACTCATCCACAATATTTCCATCTTTATCAATTACTTTCAGGCTTGCTCCATCCAGTTCTTCTCCTGTGGTAATATCTGATTTTGTAAACGCAAAGGCTGTCGGTTCATTTTTCTTTACTGCTTTTAAAGTAACTGTTGCAATCTCCTGTCCCTGATAAGAAGCATCAAACTCCAGAATTTCATCAGAAGTGACATACCCAACCGGAGATTCCAATTCTTTTACAAAATACTTTCCAAGCGGAAGATCCAGAGTACAACGTGCAAGACCTTTTTCATCAGAGGTCATTTCCTGCAGAAGTGTTCCTGCCTCCACGATTACCTTATCATCCGCCAGAATATCATTTTTGTTATAAATTCCGAAAACCGCCCCAGATAAGACCGCTTCATTTTCAGCATCCTGTTTTTCCACTGTAATTTCAACTTTCTGCCGTTCATTTTTAATGGTCACTTCCTGCTCAACTACCGGCGTATCCTGATCCACATAAACAAATGCAACTTCTGAAGGTTCTTTGTCCGTCACGAATCCGTCCGGGGCTGTTTTCTCCATTACATAATAAGAACCCAGCGGAAGATTATCCAAAGTTGCTTTTCCATCTTCCCCTGTTTTCATTACACCTACAAGAGAATCCTTTGCATAAACAAGGATACGGTTTCCATCGGAATCTTTCTGGAAATCCGGCGTAAAAATATCTTCTGCCGCATATACTTCAAATTCTACATCTGCAAGATATTTTTCTTCATACAGGAAATCCTTGTCATATCCAGCAAGCATCTCTCCTTTTTTATATACTGTGAGTTTTCCTTTTACCGGATGGTTTTCATAAGAAACTTCAATCACTGCATCGCCGCTGACTGCATCCATCTGGTAAGCAGTATTGGAATCCACTTTGATCTCCACAAAGTTTTCATTTATGGTATAACCGTCCGGGGCTGTCACTTCCTCAATACGGTAATTTCCAATTTTAAGATTCTGAGGAAGGATCAGGTAGCCCTGACTGTCAGTGAAATAGGATTTATGGATGGTTGTAACCGGATAAGTCGTTACCTGTTCCACATACTTTTTATGATCCATGTCATAAATTTTAAATTCTGCACCGGCAACCAGTACGGGCTTCTTCGTTTCATCGTCTTTTTTGATGATCTTCAGCTTTGCTGCAAATTCCTTATCCAGAAGCACTCTCCATACCTGCGGCTCGTCCGGATGGTTTTCATGGATCGTCACCGTAAAATCCTGAACCGGCGTATAATTATGTGGTGTGGTAGTCTCCCTCACAATATAAGTTCCATATGGAAGCGGAATGCTGCAGGCATAACCCTTTTCATCCGTAAACATTTCTGTTGCCCCATCTGCACCGATCACAACAGGTTCTGCCGAATCAAAGTCATAACTTCCATCCGGTTTCTCTTTCAGACTGCTTTTTAAGTAAGCCGTAAAGCCTGCTCCCTTTAACAGTGCTGCATCCGTATCCCCGTTATTCGCTGCTTTGATGATCTGGAACGGCTGCTTCATAACCTGTTCTTCCGATTCCACGTTACGCTCAACTGTTTTTACCGTGTCGCCTTCATAGCTGCAGTCCACTTCATACTCTGTTTCATCCAGAAGATAGCCTGCCGGGGGAGTGATCTCTTTCACAAAATACTTTCCTAGATACAATTCCCCAATCTCTGCCTTTCCCTCTTTGTCTACGTTAAATGCTGCCACCTGTGTTCCGGCTTTATGAAGGACACCGGTGCTTCCATCCGGATGCACAATATCCTCTCTTGCATACAAACCATAGACAGCACCTTCAAAAACAGCATCCCCCTGTGGTGTACTGCCAGTCTCTTTGTCTTTCTTTACCAGAGAAATCCGGGCATTTACACGTTCGTTTTCAAAAATATGGGTAAAGGAAATCGTTTCCTCCCTGTCATTGGTATAATCAAACCTGAATGTAAATACTTCTTCGCTGTTCCTATAATATTTTTCAGGTGCTTGAAGTTCTTTCACATAGTAGGAATGATTGATCGGCAGTTCTGACTGATATGCCCCATTTCCATCTGCCCCTGTTGTAACCTTTTCAATCAGCGTATCTTTTGGGACTACCGTTTTTCCAGATACATCCTGAATATCCTCCCCGGCATACAGACCATAAATTCCTCCGGAAAGCGGATTTTTCGTCAGACCATCCTGCTTTCTGACAGAAACATTTGCTCTTTGTCGTTCATTGACAAAGGAGACACTTCCAACTGCCACTTCTACATTTTGTCCTGAATAGCTTAATGTAACGGTTTTCGATTCTCCTTTACAGACAAAGTTTTCCGGTGCCTTTACTTCCGTAACCTCATATGTTCCAAGATGCAGGTTTTTCAGGACTGCACTGCCATCCTCCCCGGTTGTAAGGTTTTCTTTTACAAGTTCCCCTTTTTTATAAATAAGCGTACCGTCTGCCGCTTTTATATCTGCTCCAGCATAGACGTTGTAAACAGCACCTTTTTGTCTCTGCTTTGTATAAGTAAACACCACTCCGTTTTCCGTAACAGAAGCCCCTGTCAGCACCTCACCTTCTTTATAGACAGTAAGATCTGCAAGCTGCTCTTTATCTGTCACAACCTTATTTGTAGGCTTTCCAATCACCAGATTTATCCCATATGAAGTTCCATCCAGAACATAACCAGCCGGGACAGAAATCTCTTTTAAGTAAACGGTTTCCTGTGTCTTTTCAATCGTGATAGAGGATGCACCTTTTTCATCTGTTGCAGGCATTGCAGTGATCAGGTTTTTCCCTGCCTCATCCCTGTAGATTCCATAAACTGCCCCCTTTATCAGTGCATTGCTTCTACGGTCTTTCTTTACAATACTGACGGTTGCCATCTTTACCCATTCCACTTTAAAATCTACATATTTTTCATCATCCACACCTTCTCCAAATACCAGTGCCAGATCCTGTGTCCCCGAACCGGTTGTGATCTTATAAGCCGAATAGTCTTTTGTGATACTGCCCTTCATAGTTGCAGACCATGATCCTTTCACATCTTCTGCCTGTGTCAGCGGCGCACTCAGATAAAACTTCGTACCACCGGACACTTCCACGCTTTCTCCTTCCTTACTTGTCTTCCCGGTTGTCACATTGTGGAATTTCACACCTGACGGAAGTTTCATGGTGATCGTCTGCTGTGCATCTGCACGGAATGTAACCTCTTCTGTCCTCTGTCTGTTTCCCTCGATATACGCTTTCACATTTCCATTGGAAAAAGACATTTCTACATCTGGAATATCCGATTGCTTGACACAGTAATCATAAAGTTCCATAGCCAATGCCTTTCCTGTTGCATTGGCACCGGAAAAAGCATCACTGCTCCCATTTGCATAAGCCGCTGCAAGATGGGTAATGATAAATCTTTTTCCTGCTGAAAACTCCGGATATTTCTCTGCAAAGAAACCTTCATTTCCACTTGCTTTCGTTCCGTAATAACATACTTTTGCAAGCGTTTTTCCATCTTGCAGCCTTGTAATGGTATAAGTTCCATTTCCTGGTCCCGGTTTGGATGGCTGTACACAATATGCTGTTGCCTTGACATTCCCAAAGGAAACAGTATAATGACAGGTCAGATAACTTCCAAGACCATAATCTGCATAATGATACCATTCCCCTGCTGTTACCGTTACCTGTTGTGAGGCTTTTGCAGAAAACAGGTTTACACTTCTGGCAGTAAACTGAAGGCTCTCCCCCTCTTCTAACTCCAGAAGGTTGACTCCCTGCTCTACTGCCTGCAGCATGACAGATCCAAGAGACAGCCCTGTTTCTGAGTCTACTGTTTCCTGTGTTTCTGCTTCTTCCAGCTCCTGATCCAGCTCTTCCTCAGAATGAATCTCCGTTTCTGGTTCTGTGCTGTTTTCTTCCGGCAAGCCTGTTTCCATCTGGATATTTTCTGTCATCTCTGCATGATCTGGATCTGCATCCTCACTTTCTTCTTCCGCATCGCCAGAGTTTTCTCCTGATGCCGCTTCCGCACTTTCTTTTGTCTGTACTACAGCAGCCCCTTCTTTTACAATCAGTTTTCTGCTGATCTGATATTTTGGATGGTCTGTTTTCTGCGGCTCCACATAGTAAACTGCCGTATAAGTATCCTCATGGTCTGTAGTAAATGTTTCTCCCTGTTCATTGAACGCTTCTTCAAAAGTCACTTTTACCTTTTTTCTGTCTGCAATCTTAATGCCGGAAAAATCCGCTTTTACATCAAGGGAATACCCTACCCCGATTTCCAGGTCATGGGCAGTCACTACTTCATCCTCATCCAACTGATCCTTTACCTCTTCATAAAGAGGTGGTTTTTCCTTTGCTGCATCTCTTTCAGCCGCATAAATATTTACTGGCTGAAATACGGTAGAAATAAGTGTAACTGCCGTAAGAAAGCCAGATACAGCCCGCTTCATTCTTCCTTTCATCCTTAAACCTCTCTTTCATTTTTTTCGTTACTGTTTTTTCATGATTCCATGCTATGTTTTCACTGGCACCCTCTCCTCTCGCTCTTTTATAAATTTGTATCGTTTTATCCTTAAATGTCCCGATAACAGTACATAAATACAGCGGTAAGCTCACGTTTTTCAAAAGCATTACCGCCACATCTATCTATTGTTATTCCTAATATCTCCCGGTACCGGTTTTCCCTTTTCAATCCACCTTCTATATGGCTCGTACTCTTCAAAACGTGGACATTTTGTTAAAATCTGTATCTGTCCGCACCACCGCTGCATATGCTGGCAGACCTTAAATGCCTGTAATTCTCTCTTTGAATATCTTTTTGCAGCATCCGGCAACCAGCGTCCGTTTCTGTCCACAAATTTCTGTTTATCATAGATCATTACAAATGGCATATATCCCATCGCCCGTAGTGTATAAATCCGGTAAAGATCCTCCTCCATACTACTCCAGTAATTTGTCAGCACATATACCCTGCACTGATTTTTTATTTTCAGACCGGATTCTTTGAAGAAACGAAATTTTTCTTCTAACAGTTCCCGTGGATCATCCCATGCAAAATGATAATCCTTTACTCTTATTTTTCTTAATACCTCAATAATTTCTTCATTCAAAAACCGGACATCCATCCCACCGTTAAACTCCACCTCCGCACCGGATGCTGCTAACTGCTCCAAAAGCTCCATCCGTTCTTTGCAGGCAAGCAGGTTCTGATCGAGGAGAAGGATTTTTCTCTGGTTGTGCCAAAACTCTGCAAGATCTGCCGCTTTCCTGCTGATACATCCATCCTTTTTCGGTGTGATACAAAATCCATGATTCTTCCTGGGACATCCCCTGGTCAGGAATCCATATGCTGTGTCTTTTGTAAATTGAGGATACAAACTGTAATCCGGATAAATATGCTCAATCTGGTCTGGAAGTGTATTTTCCAGATCATAACCACTCCCTCCCCGGAAAATAATTCCGGCTTTTGGAAGTTCCGGCTCTTTTGTTTCCGTAAAAATCTTGCTCACGAACAGTACCTCATATTCCCCATCTTTTTTGGCAAACTCTACATTATTCCCTTTCGCCTTGTAATAAGCCGAAAGTTTCATCAATGGAAGATTTGGAAAATGGTAACTGTCACAATCAATAAGTCCTATCTTCATAGCGTCCCCCTTCCTTTTTATTTTTGCTGTATAACAGCACATATATATGGCGGTAACTGCTTCTTTTCAGACCAGCCACCGCCATATCAATCTACTGTTATTTTTAGGTTTGAGCGTTTTCCTGTGTTCTTCCCGGACACGTTCCTGCTCCGGTTCCTGATGTTTCCGCAGCGTCATGGTTTCCCACCACTGGCAAGGCACGCAAAATGCACACACAATGCTAGGTATCTATCCGGGCAGGGTATGAAATTTTCAAGGTTCAGGAAAGGTCAAAAGAAAACCCCTTCACTAACTGCATAGTGAAAGGGGTAAAATTAAACGGGGATATGAAATTTTTTGAAAATAATTTTTGAGAGATTGTGAAACTGCCTTTCTGATGCTATAATAAAAGCAACCGGAAAGGAGGCTGTTTTCATGTTAAAGATGATGATTTGTATGGACAATGAAAAGATAGCTGCTGAACAAAAATACCATTTGGAAAGCATTTATAATACACTCAATAACACATTCCATAACGCCGGGCTTCTCCGCATGGAAGATAACTCAGGGGCATTGGTGTACCGTGACTGCGGACGTGCAAAAGACTTCAGTCTGTTTGGGAAAATTGTAAACCTCCTGAAAAAACAGGCATGGTTTATGGACAATGTATCTGTCTGGCGGCTGTACGACAGCGATGATTCTGATAATCCAGACGATTTCAATGAAGAAGATCTGCTTACGCATTACCGGAAAAAACAGGCAATGGGGGCTTGATCTTTGGAAAGAAAATATTTTAAGGCATTGAATTTTGACTTAGATACGCACCAGTTACAGGAACACTACCCCGGAGCCAATTATCGGCAGGCTTATGATGATTTACGCCGTTTCTTTAAACGGCATCATTTTTCCCACAGGCAGGGTTCCGGGTACATATCTGATGAAAAATTAACAACGGCAGATATTTATGATTTGATGGATGATCTCAGCCAGCAACTCCCATGGATTGGACTTTGTGTCAATAAAATTGATGTAACAAATGTGGGCCGGCAGCATGATCTGACGGAACTTCTGAAACCATCTGAAGAAGTCACCCTGGATGATTCCTTATTGCTCATCCAGCCAAATGATACCGACACCAAATAAACCGAAAAGACAGGCAGAGCTATTTTTTGCTGGCTCTGCCTTTTCCCTTTTATACTTTTTCTAATATTTCCCTAAGTTTCTGCAGCACTGCTTTTTTTCTGTTTGTAATCGTTTTTCTACTGTATCCAAGCTGTGCCGCTGTTTCTTTTACTGTTTTTTCTTCATAGAACAACAAAAAAATCAAAAGCCGTTCTTCTTCTGACAAAGCCAGAACCCCCTGTCTCAGCCATTCTTTCTTTTCTTTTTCGATACAGGCTTCTTCCGGGCTATTATCCCATATGTTTATTCTTTCCTGTACAAGCTGCCCTATTGCCTCCAGACTGCATACACCATGTTTTTTCTGCTTTTCTATCTGGTATTTCTCTCTGCGTCTGGATTGATACCATTCCAGGTAAACCTCCTTTGTTACTTCCACCAAAAGACCATTGGAATAAAGCACATACCGTTCCCGTTCTTTTGGTTTTTTCCCACGCATCAGGCATTCCTCCCTTTTGCTGCCCCCTTCCTATCCAAGGAAGGGTATTCTCTAAGTATCCTCTGCCTTCCCCTGATCAGAAGCCACGACACTGCCGGAACTGTAATCCCCATCTCTTTTGCAACCTCTTTCATGGTTTTTCCTTCTACAGCATAAGCTTCCATAACCCTTCTCTGGCGTCCTGTCAGACAGCCCAATACCTTTCTGATCATTTCTCTTTGTATCACACAGTCAAAAACAGAATCCTCTGCATCAGCCAATTCCTGCCAGTCCTCCGCAGCGAAATGGTAGGATACGGTATGGTTCTGTTCCTTTGTTTCCAGATTCCGGAACAGACGGTCCTCCCCTTCCAATACCAGACGGATATACCATGCCTCTTTTTCAAAAAGCCTTGCAGACACGGTACAGACATAAGGTGGGAATCCATAACAATAATCCCCACACGGATGTACCGGGAAAACAGTCGCAGATCCATCCGCTTCATAAAGGGCATACCCATTGGGATAAACCGTGATTGCTGCTGTTTCATTGATTTTTCTTTCCATAATGCTCCTTTCATTATTTTTCAGATAATTTGCTGTTGGGATTCTCTGCTCCGGAACCGGGCAGCCAATGAGTTGTTTTAATTCCTGCAGTGTTACCATATCTACCATCCTTTTCCCGGATGGCTGGAACTGTACCGCACAGGCAGAAAAAAACAATTCCAGCTCACCCGTTTTTTTTAATGGGAGCCGGAATCTTCTTCTACAGCCTGTACGTCGTCCGTTCTCATGTATTTATTTTAGAAAAAAACAGCCCTGTTTTCCTCAACCGATAAGTGGAAAACAAATTATTTAAACACACAATACGCAGAAATTCCTTATCTTCTCTCTAATCCATCAATCAGCGTTTCCATTGTCTTGACTACAATCTCCTGTTCTTTTTCCTGCAGCTTCCATATTCTACGGCACACATTTTGTATCTGATGGCTTTCCTGCGGTGACTGTCCAACAGTATCTAATAAAGTATCTGCACCCATGCATAAAACTTCCACCAGCTTTCGGAACGTCTCCACAGACATTGCCATCTGTCCTCCTTCAATCCTGCTCACTGTGTTGGAATTGATTCCCGCCCGTTCTGCCAGTTCCTCCTGTGATAGTTTCAGTTCTATACGTCTGCTGCGGATACGTATTCCCAGTTCCATCAGTTCTCTGGATTTAACACGGTTTCCCAACACAATACCCTCCTGCAACATGTTCCAACTTTGCGACACTGTGACGCAAAGTTTATTTTATTTTCTTTGTTTTCTCTTGTTCTTGATGCATAATCCCTGTCATTTTCTCATCCGCCCTTTTTCCTGCAATGACCATTGGATATAGCACCAATCCTCCTAGTACCTGCACAACCAAAAATATTTTAAAAAAAATCATGTATTCTTTGTTCCTTTCTGTTTCTTCCTATATTCCCGTTCCTTTCTTCTCCACTCTTCACTTTTCCATGGTCCTGAAAAAAGGGTAGAAAGAAGAAAAATAATATCTACTGCCAGCATCAATGCTGCCACCACTAAAAATGCAATTTCAAATACAAGCATCTTCCATCCTCCTGAGATAAATTTCTCGAATCAAAAAAGCAACCAAATTCTCATTTAGCTGCCTTTTTTTAATCCCCTATTCTGTTTTATCCTTCCCGGTCAGAAAGGCTTCCGCCGTCAGCCGTGTTCCCAGTGCCATTCCCTGTATAAAACATTCCTCATTCTCCAGAGTTGCCAACAAACTGAAATACTCCTTGTAGTTTTCCAACAGGTCTGCCTGCTCTTTTGTAAGCTCTTTTTTCATATCACTTTCCAGTTCATCCAACAGGTGCATAGTATCTTTGTATTCCTGCTTCTTTGGACAGCACATTTCCCTGGGCATGATTCCGTCCCGGAATAACTGTTCCATTGTCCATCCCATCCTCATTCCTCCATTCCTGATTTTCTTATCCTGCATACCCACACAATACCTGCATATATTCCCCATATCAAATAGACAGCTGCTTCCGCCAGTTTCCACAGCATGACCATACTTCCGACAACACCTCCAATCAAAATTTGGAATACCAGAAATCCCAGTGTCCCTCCCAGATCGGTTCGTCCCGGTACAATCCATACCAGCATTTTCCCTATTCCAAAGGGAATCCCCATCAGCAGAACCAGCAACCGATAATCACATTTCCCCTGCTCCATACAGAACGGACGCAGTAGAAAAAACAGGAGTATTGCTGCCAATACCGGATATACCACTTTGCCAGCAAATTTATGTGCGGTCATTTTCATCCACCTCCATACAGGTCATGGTTGACCTCTGCGTGATAATAGTGATCCATTGTCATTACGGAATTATAAAGTGTGGTCAACAAATATGCTTTAATATTTCCGACCTTTGTTGTGTTGTTTTTCAGGCATTCCGTAACATATTCGATATGCGGATACCGAAGCTGCATAAAGCGGCTCTTTACAATCTCAGCCGGCCTGTCTGCTCCGGCGATCCGTACCATTTGCCCTTTCGGGAGCATCATGGCTTCTACCATCAGTTCTACCAGTTCATCAACCTCTTCCTTTGTTCCATATCCCCTGTGTTCAAAAGCTTCGTAAGAAATATTTTCACGGATCAATGTGCGGTAAGCATTCATCCTCTCTATCTCATCCATCGTCTCCTCTTTCGTTTTACCTGCAGCATAAGATGGATAAGATAGATAATCCTCAGTATCACTAATATCCGTCTTGCTAAAATCAGTATCACTATATTCAGTGTTATTATTATCAGTATTATTAGAGTATGATTTTGGAACTTCTGGAAGTTCGATTTTCATACTTCCTGAAGTTTGATTTTCACACTTCTTGAAGTTTGATTCTGGAACTTCTTGAAGTTTGATTTTCATACTTCTTGAAGTTTGGTTTTCACACTTCTTGAAGTTTGATTTTGGAACTTCTTGAAGTTTGATTCTGGAACTTCTTGAAGTTTGATTTTCATACTTCTGTGTATTTTCAAGGCTTTCCTGGCTTTTTTCTTCTGTTTCTACCGTTTCTTTCAGCATGAAATTCTTCACATAAATTACATTCGCTCTGCCAAGTCCCAGCCTTTTTTTCTCAATCAGACCAATCCCTTTTTCAGAATCAAGCTCTGCAAGGTTCTTGACTGCTTTCTGTCTTCCGCATCCCAGTAGTTCCATGATCTCCTCTATGGTAAAAATAATATATACCCTGTCCTTTTCATCAAACCATCTGTTTTTAATACTGAGGCTCATACGATCCAGCATCAGACCGTATAATACCTTTGCTTCACAGGACAGTTCTTTAAAGCACTCTGCCGTAAACAGGACTTTGGGAACACGGTAAAAACTATACTGTTCCGCTTCCATGCCCCGAAAATACTCAAACTGTATCTTTTCCATTTACCGGTTCCTCCTCTCCCATTTCTTTTTTCCACTGCTCCAACAGCCTGTAGATCACTTCTTCCATCTCTGTTTTTGTGTATGAAGGTGGAAAATAATCACGAACCTTCTTTGCCGGGATTGTAACGCCCTGGCTGCCCTTTTCTTTTCTGATAAGGACTGCAAACACTCTTCCTTCTGTCAGCTCTCCGCTCTCCTGCATGGTCTTTATCTGCTCTGCCTGTGCCTTTGACGGGTATACACCGCAATCCGCAACCGCACCTGCTACCCAACCTTGTGCTTCCTTTGTCAGATAAGACAGCTTCTCCCCTGCCATCATGGGTATTTTCCCGCTATCTACTGCATCCAGAAGTTCTTTTACAAGTTCCGCCAGACGGATATACCTCTGTACGGTTCTTCCGCTGTCACCAGCAGTTTCCCCCACAAGGACTGCCGTATTTTTTCCTTTGCTTCCCTGGTGTTTCAATGCTTCATACTTCATTTTATAAGCATAGGCTTTTTCACTGGGCAGTATATCTTCCCTCTGGATGTTCGTATCCACCATGATTACTGTGGCTGTATCATCATCCATTTCCCGGATGATCACTGGCATTTCAGAAAGACCTGCCAGCTCACAGGCCCTCCATCTACGATGTCCGGCTATTACTTCATATCCTCCTGCCGGATATGGACGGACAATTCCCGGCATCAACACCCCATATTGTTTAATACTTTCTACCGTCTCCTGCATTTTTTCATCATCCGCAACACGAAACGGATGGTCTTTAAAAGTATGTAACTGGGAGAGGGGAACGGTTGTCACCCTTTCCCCTGAATCTAAAGAAGCTGTGCCAAACAGATCATCAAAAGAAGTCAGCTTTACTTTCTCTGCACTTTTATTCATTGTCCAGTACCTCCTCCGTCAGATAACGGTATCCCTCTGCTACGATTCCTTTCGGATCATGACGGTAAATGCTCTTTCCCTCTGCAGGTGTTTCTGCGGCTCTGATAGACATGGGGATGCAGTTCGTAAAAATATGTATCTGGTTTCCATAAACCTCCCATATCTTCCGGGCAATATCCCTTGCAAAATTTGTACGGCGGTCTACCTTTGTAAATAAGATTCCCATAATGGAAAGCTCTGGATTCAGTTTCCTGCGTACTCTTCCTATGGTTTTAATAAGCTGCTGAAGCCCTTTGACCGGAAGATATGTTGCTTCAACGGGTATCAGAACACTGTCTGCCGCTACAAGGGCATTAATCGTTATCATACCAAGGGATGGCATACAGTCGATCAGGATATAATCGTAATCCTTTTTCTGGGCGGCAAGATACTGGCGTAATACCATTTCCCGACTCATTACATTCACCAGGGCAGTTTCCACCCCTGCCAATTCAATATTTGCAGGGATAAAATCAATCCCTTCTTCATGCCGGATCATTCCCTCCTGTGGTTCCAGCTCTTCGTCATTGATTACTTTTTCCATGATATTTGCAAGTGTGACCTCCAGTTCATCCGGCTCCTGTACTCCCAGGCTTGCAGCCATGCTTCCCTGTGCATCTGCTTCGATTAATAGCACTCTCTTTCCTGCTCTTGCCAGTCCAATCCCTAAATTTACACATGTGGTGGTTTTTCCCACTCCGCCTTTCTGGTTTGCGATTGCGATAACTCTGCACATATTACTTTCCTCCGTCTTTTATTTCTCTTCTTTTTCTATTTCCGCATAAACACGGACATATTGATCTGTTCCCTTGTTTTTAAACGGCTTCGACACATCCTTCACTTTAATCTCCCCGTGCCGTTCCATGAGTCCCTTGAACCAGCGAATATCCTTTAAGGTTCCCTGCATCCTAATTTTCAACATAACTATCCTCCCAATCCACATAAAAGCAATACTCCGGATAGCGTATTTTGACCGCTTCCCAAAAATACCGAGCGTAACCACAGCAGAATAATTCCTCTACCGTATAAAGACTGCACTCCTGTAATTGTCCTTCCAGATCAGAATCTTCAAAATTATAAATACTGGGTGTTCCGTTGCAGTAAAGATTAAATGCCATCCGGATAATTTTTACACTGCCGCTGGTCTGCCAGCCTTCCTGCAGACACTCTGGTTTCACACATCCTGTCTGAAAATCATAAATCTGCTTCACATGATCTCTGGTGTCACGGTCAATTCCAAGGCAATAGACCAATGCTTTATGGTACACATCCTGATACCGGCATTTTGACAGGTACTTTTGATAAAATTTTTCATGTTCCTTGTTCTTGAAAGTAATTGTGCAAGTTGTTTTCTGATTTGCTCTTACCGCTGTGCTTCTCATGTTTCATTCCTCCTGATTTTTAATTTTTAAAAGAACATTCATTCACAAATGTTCAAATATAAAAAATAAGGACACCCGTATTTAACAGGTATCCCTATAATCTATCATTTATCTGATAGCCAAATATTCACTTTCATATCTCAGGATTTTTTGTGTTCCCCGTACCGAGGTCTAAGGCTACAATCACCGTTACTTTATTTACAAGTACCTTTTCCTTATGATTTTCACCAATTTCATTGAAACTGAAAAACTCCACAAAGTGCGTAAATTCAAGGATTTCTACATATCTTTGCGATGTAGTCCCACCACAGTCTCCACATGCACCGTTCCCGGAAACATATCAACACAGCAGACCTTTTCTACACGGTATCCATATTTTGCAAACTCTACCAGATCCCGCGCAAGAGAAGTCGGCTTGCAGGAGATGTAAAGCATTTTTTCACACCTATATAAATCAACTATCTTCGGCAGAGCCTTCGGATGGATTCCTTCGCGCGGTGGATCAAGAACGATGAAGTCCGGTTTTTCTTCGATTTCATCGATCACCTTCAGCACGTCTCCGGCGAGGAAACTGCAGTTGGTAAGGCCGTTTGCCTCTGCGTTCTCTTTTGCAGCTGTAACAGCTTCTTCCACGATTTCCACGCCGATCACTTCTTTTGCGACCGGTGCAAGGATCTGGGCGATGGTTCCGGTTCCGCTGTAGAGGTCGAAGATCGTGCGGTCTTTCGTCTCGCCGACGAACTCGCGGGCGGTGCTGTAGAGAACTTCCGCGCCAAGGGAATTGGTCTGGAAGAAGGAGAACGGGGTGATCTTGAATTTCAGTCCGAGGAGTTCTTCATAGAAGTAGTCCTGTCCGTAGAGCACTTTTGTCTCATCGCTCTTTACAATATCTGCCAGGGAATCATTTATGATATGGAGGAATCCGACAACCTTTCCTTCCAGCGGCAGACCAAGCACTTCCTGCACGAGCGGCATCAGATCCCACTCTTCCTGGCTTGTGGTGACGAGATTTACCAGGATTTCTCCGGTATTCTCGGCTCTTCGCACCAGCAGGTGGCGCAGGTAACCCTCGTGGCTTATCTTGTGGTAGTAACTTGCGTTCCGCTCTTTAAAGTACGCCAGCACGCAGGTCAGAATCTTTGTGAAATCCTCATGCACGATTTTGCAGTCGCACGCGGTCAGGACATCGTAGGTGCTTCCCTTTTTATGAAGTCCGAGAGACAACGGGCCGTCCTTGTATTCATCGCCGAAGGAAAACTCCATTTTATTCCGGTATGCAAACTCCTTCGGACTTCCCTTGATTCCAAGGAACGGATAATCGGCCTCCCCCGCCTCATTGACCTGGCCGGCCTCCACGAGGGCATCGTCGAGCAGTTTTTTCACCTGACCGGCCTTCATTGCAAGCTGATCCTCATAACTCATCGTCTGGTACATGCATCCGCCGCAGGACGGGAAAATACTGCAGACCGGATCGCGCTTTTCCATCGGGGATTTTTCTGTTACTTCGAGCAGGCGGCCCTCCATGCGGTTCTTTCTTTTTTTGTTGATCTGAAAGCGGATCTTCTGTCCCGGAATTGCATTTTTCACGGTAACCGTCTCGCCCTCCACATGTACACGTCCTTTATTCGGGAAATCGATTCTTTCCACGACTCCCT
Source organism: Blautia sp. AF32-4BH (assembly GCF_003460565.1). Classification (NCBI taxonomy): domain Bacteria; kingdom Bacillati; phylum Bacillota; class Clostridia; order Lachnospirales; family Lachnospiraceae; genus Blautia; species Blautia sp. AF32-4BH. The sequence goes on from NZ_QTVL01000002.1 coordinate 343,350, forward strand.
CGTAAATTTCTCCTTTTTTCATTCTCTTCTCCTTCTATGTCAAACTGATTTCCGGACAGAAAAACTCCGGTACCACGTTCCGGCACCGGAGTTTCTTTTTTCCATCCTACTTATCTTCGTCTTCATCCTCGAAGTAATCGTCGAAATCGTCATCGAAATCATCTTCGAAGTCTTCCAGATAATCCGGAGTTACAAACCGGTATACTGCGTATGCGATTCCTGCAACTGCCGCTACCGCTCCGACAATGGCAAGAACCCATAAAATCACGTTTTTCGGTTTTTCGTTCTCACGTTCTCTCTGTTTTAAAAGCTCTAATACTTCATCAATCTTATTCATACTGTCCACCAACCTTTGCTTTAGATTAGAAACTTAACTTAACGATAGTATACCATACGAGCCGCAATTTTACCACAATTTCCGCTCTTTTTTATAAATCTTTTCGTTTCAACTCACAATCGGTATTTTCACGGAGTCTGACATGTCGAGAATAGTTCGACTGTGACTTTCCTCATGTCAGTGGAGGATACCGATTTCTCTCCGCCTACCACTGCCGTTATGTTTCTTTTAACAATTCATCCCACCGCTTTAGAAGCGGGGGACTTCTTGTCTACTGGTGTTAAAATTCAGAATCCGCCGGCAGTTCCCGCAGAATCTTGTGGAACTGACCGCCGCAGCGCTCCATTTCTCCTAACACCTGGTCGATCCATTCACCCTTTGTATGCCAGTTTTCTCTGGTGAACTCAATATCCGAAGGACAGACAAAAAACTCTGTCTCCGGGTAGACAAGCTGGTAATACAGAATACACCGTCTCGCATGGAGATTCCGGCAGCAGAGGATCGCTTTTTTTACCTTGATGCCCGCCGCATCTGTCACTTCCCGTGACCGCAGTGCATTTTCATACGTATACGTCGCCTGGTCTTCGCGCAGAATCGCTTTCTCCGGCACGCCGTTTTTCTGCAGTACCGTCCGCAGAAACTCCCACTCGGTTTCATAGTTCCCGCCGTACTGCTCCGCAAGATCCTGTACACCGGCGAAATGCCCGAGCACAGTACTGTATCTTCCCGACGGAAGCACATACGGCGCAAATCCTTCTTTCCAGAGTTCTGCCGCGTGCGCCGCCATCTGCGGATATCCGTTTCCCGGCACAAAAATCACATCGGCTTTCTGCGGCTCATCCTTCACGAAAATATAGTCCGTAAAGTAGTTTAAAAACTTCTCATACATGAAATGTTACCACTCTTTAAAGCCCATGAGGCACTCTACGACATATGCCATATCCTGTTCAGACAGGCTGTAGAACATCGGCAGACGCATCAGGCGCTCGCTCTCTTTTGTTGTGTATTTGTCCTCTCCGTGGAAAACACCGAACTTCTGTCCGGCCGGGGAGGTATGGAGCGGAACGTAATGGAAGACACACATCACACCGCGCTCTTTCATATAGTTGATCAGTTTTGTACGCACTTCCAGATTTCTTGCCTTGATGAAGTACATATGTGCATTATGTACACAGCCTTCCGGCACAACCGGCTGCTCGATCTTTCCAGCCTCAGCCAGCGGACGGAGCTGCTCATGGTAATAGTTGTAGATGGCCATCCGCTTTCTGTCGATTTTCTCATGTTCCTCGAGTTCTGCAAGCAGGTAAGCCGCATTCATATCACTCGGCAGATAGGAGGAACCGTAGTCGATCCAGGTATATTTGTCGATCTGTCCGCGGAAAAACTTGCTGCGGTTCGTTCCCTTTTCACGAAGGATCTCTGCTTTTTCCAGATAATTCTCATCCTGGAACAGCAGCGCGCCGCCCTCTCCCATCGTATAGTTTTTCGTCTCATGGAAGCTGTAGCAGCCAAAATCGCCGATCGTTCCAAGGGCTTTTCCCTTGTAGTACGCGCTCACGCCCTGTGCCGCATCCTCTACAACCTTCAGGTTATGGCGTTTTGCAATATCCATGATGGTATCCATTTCACAGGCAACGCCCGCATAGTGAACCGGAACAATCGCTTTTGTTTTTTCGGTGATAGCATCCTCAATCTTGGTCTCGTCGATGTTCATCGTATCCGGACGGATATCCACGTAGACGATTTTTGCTCCGCGCAGAACGAAGGCATCTGCAGTGGAAACAAACGTGTAGGACGGCATGATCACTTCGTCGCCCGGCTGAATCTCAGACAGGTAAGCTGCCATTTCCAGTGCATGGGTGCAGGATGTCGTAAGCATCGCATGTTTTACGTTGAAATTGTCCTGCATCCAGGCAGAACATTTCTTCGTAAAAGGACCGTCGCCGCACAGCTTGTTGTTTTCCTCTGCCGCCTGGCGGATGTATTCCAGTTCTGTTCCAATAAAAGGTGGTTTATTAAACTCTATCATTGTTTTTTCCTTATCTTTCTTCTATCCATTACTGTTTTATTTACTTTCAGAGCCCAAAACAAGCTCTTAGGTAGTCTTATTTTCTCACAAATCCCTGTGGATTTCAAGACACGATTTTGACATGACAGCCATATCATCATACTGTCCATAAAGCCAAAAGAACCCTTGATTTCTCAAGGGTTCCATAAGTAGCGAGAGGGGGATTCGAACCCTCGACACCGCGGGTATGAACCGCGTGCTCTAGCCAACTGAGCTATCTCGCCATATTCATTTTCAACACCGTTTTTCATAAAATATGGGGCCTATAGGGCTCGAACCTATGACCCTCTGCTTGTAAGGCAGATGCTCTCCCAGCTGAGCTAAGACCCCACATCAGTGTTTTATCTGTTGGCTTTTTATCTGTATCACCAACCGACTTCGTTAGTATAGCATTCCACCCGCCAAATGTCAACACTAATTTTCAAATTTTTTCGATTTTTTCAACTTTTTCTCCCGCCACTCTTTCAGGTACTGCTCCTGTTCCAGATCTTCCCGTTCTTTCTCCCATCCTGCCGCCCGGCAGAGCGTCCATGCAAGCAGAAGAAATACGGCAAAAATCCCCGCCAGACAAACGATTCCCATCTTTTCCGACCGCCTTTCCTGTTCTGATTCTGCTAAAAAGCAAAGGATCTCCTTACTATTGTATCCGGAACGGCGGCGCTTTATTCCCTTTTCTGAATAAAAAGACAAAGCCGCCAGATTTCCCTTTCACCGGGATTCTGGCGGCTCCATTTTACTCAAAATTAAAATTCACATTCACGTTACGCTTCGTCAATCGCTTTTCCAATATCATGGCGGTAATATTTATTGTCAAAGTCAACCCATTCAACAGCCTTATATGCATTCGCACGTGCCTCTTTCAGGGTATCGCCAAGTGCTGTCACGCCGAGTACACGGCCTCCGTTCGTCACGATCTCGCCGTCCTTGAACTTCGTTCCGGCGTGGAAGCAGTAGTAGCCCTCATGCTCTTTGAACGTCTCGAGTCCGCGGATCGGGAATCCTTTTTCGTAGGAAACCGGATAACCGTTCGAAGCCAGTACGATGCAGACACACGCATTATCTGCAAACTGCAGGTCGATCTGGTCGAGAGTTCCGTCGATGCAGGCTTCAAATACATCAATGATGTCTGTCTTCATACGAGGAAGCACAACCTGTGCCTCCGGATCGCCGAAGCGGGCATTGTACTCGAGCACCTTCGGTCCGTCCGGTGTCAGCATCAGTCCGAAGAAGATAACTCCCTTAAACGGTCTTCCCTCGGCTGCCATCGCATCTACGGTCGGCTGATAGATATATTTCTTACAGAACTTATCCACTTCTTCGGTATAAAACGGACTCGGGGAGAAGTTGCCCATACCGCCGGTGTTCAGGCCGGTGTCGCCGTCTCCTGCTCTCTTGTGATCCTGTGCGGAACTCATCGTCTTGATCGTCTTTCCATCCACAAAGGAGAGAACGGAAACCTCACGCCCCGTCATAAACTCCTCGATGACCATCTCGTTTCCGGCACTGCCGAATTTCTTGTCGAGCATGATCGTCTTGACGCCCTCTTTTGCTTCCTCTAAGGTGTTGCAGATCAGAACGCCTTTTCCAAGCGCCAGACCGTCGGCTTTCAGTACGATCGGGAATTTTGCGGTTTCCAGATACTTCTCTGCCGCCTCCGGATCGGAGAATGTCTCGTATGCCGCCGTCGGGATATGGTATTTTTTCATCAGGTCTTTGGAGAACGCTTTCGATCCTTCCAGTATTGCCGCATTCTTTCTTGGTCCGAATACGCGCAGTCCCTCTGCCTCAAACGCATCGACAACACCGCCGACCAGCGGATCATCCATGCCGATGACGGTCAGGTCAATCTCTTTTTCTTTCGCAAAAGCAACGAGCTTGTCAAACTCCATCGCTGCAATATCGACACACTCTGCGTACTCCGCAATTCCTGCGTTTCCAGGAGCGCAGTAAATCTTGTCTACCTTCGGGCTCTGTGCCACCTTCCAGGCAATCGCATGCTCTCTTCCGCCGCTTCCTACAATCAGTACTTTCATCGCTCTTACTCCTTTATCTTTACGTGTCCGTCTTCTACCGTTACCTTTCCATTTGCAATCAGATCAATCGCACGCGGCATGATGACCCACTCGGCCTCTTCCATGACGCGCTGCTGCAGTGCCTTCGGTGTATCGCCCTCGTGCACTTCGACTGCCTTCTGCAGAATAATCGGGCCGGTGTCTGTTCCGCCGTCCACAAAATGAACCGTCGCTCCCGTCACTTTGACGCCGCGGGATAATACGCCCTCGTGCACTTTCAGTCCGTAATAGCCCGTTCCGCAGAACGACGGAATGAGGGACGGATGAATGTTGATGATCTTATTCGGATAAGCATCCACAATGCTCTGCGGGATCACAACCAGGCATCCTGCGAGCACAACGAGATCGACGTTGTACGACTGCAGTTTCGCCAGCAGTGCCTCGTTGAATGCTTCTCTCGATGCAAAGGTCTTCGGGGAAAGGCATACCGCATCAATCTCCTTCTTTTTCGCACGCTCCAGCGCATACGCTCCTGCATTGTTGCTGATGACAACGGAAACCTCCGCGTTTGTGATGGTTCCCTCGTCAATCGCATCCAGAATCGCCTGCAGGTTCGTGCCGCCGCCGGAGACGAGAACTGCTAATCTTAGCATAACTGTACTCCTTTTTCTCCGTTTTCAATGTGGCCGATCACATATGGCGTATCTCCTGTGGAACGGATGGCTTTCATCGCTGCGTCTACATCTTCCGGATCAACAGCCAGTACCATACCGATACCCATGTTGAAGGTGTTGTACATCATCTGCTCGTCGATATTGCCTTTCTTTGCCATCAGATCAAAGATCGGCGGTACGGTGTAGCTGTCTTTCTGTACAACGGCTACGGTGTTGTCTTTGAGCATACGCGGAATATTCTCGTAGAAGCCGCCTCCGGTGATGTGGCTGCATGCTTTTACGGTTACACCGGCATCTTTGATGGCGCGGAGTGCTTTTACGTAGATACGGGTCGGTGCAAGCAGGGTCTCGCCGAGGGTTGCGCCGAGCTCATCATAGTATGTATTTAAAGAATCTTTTGTCATATCGAAAACTTTGCGGACAAGAGAAAATCCGTTGCTGTGAACGCCGGTGGAAGCCATGCCGATCAGTACGTCTCCGGCTGCCAGATTTTCACCGGTAATCATGTCTTTCTTGTCACATACGCCGACAGCAAAACCTGCCAGATCGTACTCATCCTCCGGCATCAGGCCCGGATGCTCTGCGGTCTCACCGCCGATCAGTGCCGCATCGGACTGCAGACAGCCTTCTGCAACGCCTTTTACGATCGAAGCTATCTTCTCCGGATAGTTCTTTCCGCATGCGATGTAGTCGAGGAAGAACAGCGGTTCTCCGCCGGCACATGCGATATCGTTCACACACATGGCAACGGCATCAATGCCGATGGTGTCGTGTTTATCAAGAATCATGGCGAGCTTCACCTTGGTTCCGCATCCGTCTGTACCGGAAAGCAGCACCGGCTCTTCCATTTCTTTGATTTTTGCCAGGGAAAAAGCGCCTGAAAAACCGCCAAGGCCGCCTAATACCTCCGGGCGCATGGTTTTCTTTACATGCTCTTTCATTAATTCTACTGATTTGTATCCAGCTTCAATATCTACTCCTGCGTTCTTGTAATCCATGGTGAACCTCCCTTGTCCTTTGTTTTTATTTACTGTAGTTACGGTATCCTGTTTCCTGCAGTTTTGCGTCTTTTGCCTCAACCTGCTCTTTCATTTCCTGTGTATATGCTTTCAGTTTTGCAAGCAGTTCCGGATCGGAAGTTGCAAGAATCTTTGCTGCCAGGATTCCGGCATTGGCACCGCCATTGATGGCAACGGTTGCTACCGGAATGCCGCTCGGCATCTGTACGATGGAGTACAGGGAATCACGACCTCCAAGCGATGTGGTATGCATCGGAATTCCGATGACCGGCATTGGGAAAATAGCTGCGCACATACCCGGCAGATGAGCTGCCATACCTGCGCCTGCAATGATAACCTTGAAGCCTTTCTCCTCTGCGGTTTTTGCATATTCGAAAAATACATCCGGCTCGCGGTGTGCAGAGATGATTTTCATCTCGTACTCAATTCCAAATTTTTCCAGCATGTCGGCTGCTTTGCTCATTACCGGCATATCAGAGTCGCTGCCCATCACAATTCCTACTTTAGCCATGTTGTTCTCCTTTTCTGATTAACTGTTCTAAGCGTTATTCATTAGTTATGCTTATATTTATGTTTTAATCATTCAGTTCTGCTTATAATATACTAAGCAGGCGCAGAAATGTCAACCCATAATCAGCCAAAAGGTTCATTTAATTCTTCCGTTCCCGGCAGGACGAAGCGTCCGTCCTCAATGAGAGGGATCGTCGTTCCGTCTGCTTTTTCGACCGCAACCGACTGCAGTTCGCGGTACGGAATCGTGATGTCCGTGTGGCATCCGAAGTATGCTTTCGACGGATCTTCTTTCCGTTTTGCCGAAACCTCGTTCTCGCGCGCGATTACTTCTTTTCCGTCCGGGTTGTACATCGGGCTGTCCTCCGCCCAGGCGTAGCAGGTGTCGCCCATCGCAAAATGCGGGCCCATCTTCTCTGCGATCAGGATCGGCAGTTTTCCGGCGATGCCGTACTGCTCTGCCATCACGTACGCCGTCGTGTTCGTTCCGATGGCAAACTCACCGATCGGCAGCGTCCTGTGGTGATACAGCAGGTTTTCTTCTATATAAGTACGATTGTCCTCTTCTTTTTCGAAGTTTGCGCAGTCATACGCGGTGATCATGCCGTCAGTCAGCGTCAGGCAGAGATCGCGGTAATACAGCTCGTTCAGGTAGACTCCCGTCACATGGAGCACGCCTGTCGTGCCGGTAAGACTCGGGGAAGTAAAGACCTCTCCGACCGGAATATTGCAGTCGGCAACACAGTTCTCGAAATTCGTCTCTTTCGCAGGATCGTTCAGATGATGCAGCATCACGCGCAGATCCGTTCTGTTCTCTCCTTTTCCAAGCACATGCACGGAAACACCCTCGTCGAGCGCATCGATCAGGTACTGCTGGATGCGCTGGTATTTTTCGTAATCGAGCGTGTTGATCTTTACGATCTCACGGAAAATTTTTTCGTAGCGCGGATCGATCTCCGGCATCGGGTAGGCGATGATCGTGTAGCCGTACTCATCATCCTTGATATAGCGGTTTACAATCTGGCCCGCCTCGTTCTGGAAACCGACACGGAGCTTTTGCTGGCGCTCATTTAAGTGCAGTGCCTGTTTTTTATTTACTGGCTCAAACGGAACTTCGCCGAAGGTTTCCACCACGGCAGGGCCGGCATAGCCATCCGCCAGTTCTTTGTACTCGTCGTATTTCACCTGCATCGCGCGGAGCCGTCTCTTCACGAGATCCTCGTTGAGATACAGCGCCTCATCGTTCCGGTGATCGTAGTCATACTGCTTATTCGCAGACGCACCGGCAACCCACGTTCTCCGCGCGCCGCGGGAAATCACCGGCTCGAGTCCCATCTCGCGGAACTGTAATATTGCCGCACGGATCATGCGCTCAAAACCGATGTGGAAGCGGATGCTGACTGTCTTCTTTTTCGACAGATCTTTTCGCGCCACGAGAAAGCACTTGCGGAAGCCTTCTGTGTAGGTGCGTGCCATCGCGTCGATTTCTTCCTGGCTGTACGTATTTAAAAAGCGGGCTGTACCCTTCTCATTTTCGGTGATATATTCGCCGTACTGGTACAGATACCGCAGATCCGTCAGATCAGATTCCATCACAATATCCTTCACAAAGTGCAGCGACGGGTCAACGATTTCGCGCACCTGGTATTCCTGGCGCTCCTCGGCATAATCGCTCACATACCAGTAAATGCTCTCTTTTACATACTGAGCGGACGGCAGCGTCTCCTCCTCGAACATCGCATACAACTCGAGATACAGCTCCATCGCCGCAGTCAGCTCCAGCAGGCGGTCCTCATAGACCCAGACAACAGCATTTCCCAGCTCCCGGTACAGGCAGCAGAGGCTCCTTCCATGCGTTTCACCAAGTGCCCGCACGGCAAACGCCGGGTTTCCGTAGGAGGTCTCATACCGCTCCCCGATCACATCTTCATACGGCTCGCGGTTAAAAACAGCCAGCTCTTCCTCGGATGCTGTTTTTAGATATCCTTCTGCGATTCTGCTCCGGATCTGGTCCATTTTGCAGAGGTACTGTGCCATCTGTGCAAAAAAATCGCGGTACGGCTGCGGAACGCTTTTTTCCGCCGGAATCTGGCGGATCCGCTCAATTGCAAGCGCATACCGCTCGTTTAATAATTCATCCGTCATAAAAAATCCCTTTCTGTTTCTCTTTAACTGTTACGAGGGGCAGATCTGCCCCTCATTCTTCTTAACTTATTCCTGTTTTTCTTCCCGGTCGTCAATAATTTTTCCATCCCGGATACTCTGTTCGAGAATCTCTTCCATATAACTCCAGATCTCCTCGGAGCCGGTCGCCGTCTTCTCGTTTCGTTTTAACGGCTGGGAAATCCGCACATTGTGGCTGGTCCAGTCTTTTCCATCGTTCTCATGATTTAAAAGCAGCGGCTGGAAATTGTCCATCACATGAGCAAAGCGCGCTTCCGGTGTCTCATACGCTTCGAACTCGAGCCAGAGATCCATCAGCATTTTTCCCTGATCCTCCGGCAGCAGGCCGTAGATGCGCTCGGCCGCTTTGTGTTCTCTCTCGTCTTTTGTTTTGTTTGCCTCCGCGTCGTACGCATACGTGTCGCCTGCATCAATCTCCACGAGGTCGTGGATCAGCAGCATGAGCATTGTTCTGCCGATGTCGATTTTCTCATTCGAATATTCCTGCAGCAGAAATGCCATCACCGCCATGTGCCATGCGTGCTCCGCGTCGTCCTCCTGGCGCGAATAGCCGCGGATGTGCGTCTGGCGCAGGATCTGTTTTTCTTTATCAATCTCCAGAATAAAATTCAGCTGTTTTTCAAAACGTTCGCGATCCATCTTTTTCCCCTTTTCTTTTATATGTACTCCCGGAGTCTTTCTGTGCTTGATTTTACGAGAGTACATTTATCTCACACCGATCAGAAACAGTGCCAGCCATGCGACCAGCATGCCGCCGCTCGTAATCGAGCCGAGAACCGACATTCTGTGGCTGACCTGTTCTTCTTTAAAGCTCTTCATTCCCACATAGAAGCCGTATCCCGACAGAAGGAATGAGAACAGTCCCGCTGCTCCGAGAAAAATGCCTCCGTTTCCGCGGAATGCAAACGATACGACCGAAGCCAGCAGAAACAGAAAGACCGAAGCACCTGCCATATAGAGAGCTTCCTTTCCGCCTTCCGACGGCTTCCGGACAAAATTGTAATTATACTTCTTCCTCGCCATATTTCCATCTCCTGAATTTATTGCAGATCAGGAATGCGCCGCAGCCGATCATGGCTCCAAGCGTATTCAGCATCAGATCATCTACATCAAAGCAGCCCACCTTCGTGATGAGCTGAATCGTCTCCACGCAGAGGCTGAACATAAAACCAAGAAGCGATACTTTCCAGAAACTCTCCATTTTTTTGTGCATCACCGGAACGATAAAGCCGAACGGCAGAAAACCGATCACATTGCCCGCCAGATTTAAAAATGCGGCAAGGAATCCCACCTTTTCGCGGTAAATCCAGAACCGTCTGATTTCCTGAAACGGCACCAGATTGTAACGGTAATCCAGTTCAAAAAAGTTTCTTCTCCCGTATTCTTCTGCAAAAAGCAGAAAATAAACGAGCGCAAGAAGATACACCAGAAATAAAATCCGTCCCACAACGCGGATTCTGGCTTTCGTCTCCTGCTTCATCTTCGTTTCCCCTTTCTGCGTTGTTCTCCCCTCTGCTATCAGAAACGCCGGCATACCTCATCGGCGCACGCGCTTCCGAAATATCCCGGCATTTTTTCTTTTTGAAAGGCGCTTTTAGAACATGATTTCCCCGCGTCGTTTCAGCAGGCCTGCCCCGCTTACGATCATCAGAACACCGGTTGCCACGCCAACAACAACCAGTACGGCGCCCATAGCGATATTTCCGCCGCCGACACGTCCCATGGTTTTATAAATCTTTTCATTCATAGCGCAAAACTCCCTTTCCCGGTGTACCGCATCTTATTTCACGCCGTACTCCTCATAATATGCATCAATGGCAGCCTTCATCTTGTCATCGATCTGAATTTTGCCCTGGCATGGACGGTTGTACAGATACGTGATAACGTCCTCCATGGTTACAATGGCATTTGCCGGGAAGCCATAGGTTTCCTGGATTTCCTCGAGTGCGCTCTTATCGCCTTTTCCGCGCTCCATGCGATTTAAGGATACCATCAGTCCTTTGATCTCCACATTGCCCTGTGCCTGGATGATCGGGAAGGTCTCCTCGATGGATTTTCCGGAAGTGGTTACATCCTCAATAATGACAACGCGGTCACCGTCTTTGATCTTGCTTCCAAGCAGCAGTCCTGCATCTCCACCGTGGTCTTTGGCTTCCTTCCGGTTGGAGCAGTAGCGTACTTCTACACCGTAGAGATCATGAATCGCAATTGCTGTTACAACACTGAGCGGAATTCCTTTGTATGCCGGTCCGAACAGAACGTCAAAATCCAGCCCGTAGTTGTCATGGATTGCTTTTGCGTAATACTCGCCGAGACGTTTTAACTGGCTGCCGGTTACGTAAGCGCCTGCATTCATAAAGAACGGGGATTTTCTTCCGCTTTTCAGGGTGAACTCTCCAAATTTTAATACCTGGCTCTCGACCATGAATTCAATGAACTCTTTCTTATACTGTTCCATTTTATTTTCCTCCATATTTTCAGGGGAAGGCATCGGTTCTCGCATGCCGCCCGTTTCTACTTCTATTCTGTTCTATACTACCATAAACGCCTCTGTTTTTCCAGTCCAGACACAGGATTTCGCATAAAAAACATAAAATCCACACAAATAAATTTCATTCTCTGACGCAAAAAATCCCTCCGCCCAGAGAACGGAGGGATTTTGATATGTTTTCTTTTTAGAAATCTACTTCTGTATCATAGTAGCAGCATTTCAGCAGTTTTTCCATCTCTTCAACAGATGGCTGTCTCGGGTTGGATCCGGTGCAGGCATCGGCGATGGCATTTACAGCGATGTCGTGCAGTCTCTCCAGGAATACGTCTTCCGGAACGAAGCCCTGCTCGGTCGGATAGCTGTCTTTTCCGTAGTTCTTGATGCAGTGCGGAATGTTCAGTTTGTCGTTCATGCCGCGCAGATAGTCAATGAGGAGTTTTACTTTCTCTTCCGTTGTCTCGCCGCCAAGTTTCATCTCGTCAGCGATCACTGCATAACGTTTTGCTGCAGTCTCGTCTTTTGCGTTGAACGCGATAACCTTCGGCAGGTACATAGCGTTTGCTGCGCCGTGGATCAGGTGAGCGCCGTAATCAGCGAATGCTGCGCCTGTTTTATGTGCCATGGAGTGAACAATACCAAGAAGTGCATTGGAGAATGCCATACCAGCGAGGCACTGTGCGTTGTGCATGCTGTCACGTTTTGCCATATCTCCGTTGTAAGAATCTACCAGGTCTGCCTGAATCATCTTGATTGCATACAGTGCCAGCGGATCGGTGAAGTCACAGTTCGCGGTGGAAACGTATGCCTCGATTGCATGGGTCATAGCGTCCATACCGGTGTGAGCAACTAACTTTTGCGGCATCGTCTCTGCCAGATCCGGATCTACGATTGCAACGTCCGGCGTGATTTCGAAGTCTGCCAGCGGGTATTTGATACCTTTTTCATAGTCTGTGATAACTGCGAACGCGGTTACCTCGGTTGCTGTTCCGGATGTAGAAGAAATTGCACAGAAATGAGCTTTTCTGCGGAGTTTCGGCATTCCGAATACCTTGCACATTTCTTCGAAGGTGATGTCTGGATACTCGTATTTGATCCACATTGCTTTTGCTGCGTCGATCGGAGATCCGCCGCCCATTGCTACGATCCAGTCCGGCTGGAACTCTTCCATCGCTTTTGCTCCGCGCATAACAGTCTCGACTGACGGGTCAGACTCGATTCCCTCAAAAAGCTGTACTTCCATGCCGGCTTCTTTCAGGTAGTCTACTGCGCGATCCAGGAAACCGAAACGTTTCATGGAGCCGCCGCCTACACAGACGATTGCACGTTTTCCTTCGAATGTTTTCAGTGCCTCTAAAGCGCCCTTTCCGTGGTATAAATCTCTTGGTAATGTAAATCTTGCCATTGTTCAGAACCCCTTTCTTGTTTTGCTTCTGATGGACAGCTCCGGCAGATCAGATCAGCAGAATTTCTGTTTTTCCTACTCTCTGTTTGAGCCGCCTTTTGTCTTTTGTTTTCGACTTTGTTATTATTATAACAAACTTTTTCAGGGATTTCCAATACAAAAATGATATTTCCTGATGTCAATTATATATGTCTTATTTACTCCCGTGCCGCCCGCGATGCCTGTTTTTCACGGTACATCGCTCTTTTCCTCCAGCTTTCCGCTTCCAGATATTTCACGAAAAACACTCCCAACCACTTTCAGCGCCTCCGCCAGATCCTCCCGAAAATCCTCATCCCCTCTCCGCAGACTATTCACCCTGCACCCAAACACCCTCTCATGCCCCGTACAGTGCAGATACCTGCCGTCCCCCAGATACATCCCCACATGCCCCCTCCAGAACAGCAGATCCCCGGCCTTCGCCCGTTCCTCCACCAGACACATCTCCTCCCCTTCTCTCCAGATCGCTTTCAGCGGATACCCTTCCCTGATATCCGCATCCCGCCAAATCAAAACCCCATTCATCAAATACACCATAAACACCACACCCGAACAGTCAATCCCATCCGCCGCCTTCCCGCCCCACCGGTACTGGCATCCAAGATACCCCTTCGCACACTCCACAACCTTCCTCCGAAACTTCTCTTCCGACCACCCCTCCGGAATCCCCTGCTCCACAAAAAACCTCTCTTCCGATTTTCCCCACAAAAACCGATCCGAATCCAGTCTTTTTCTTAATGCCACCTCCGGCACAAACCCACTGATCCCATTCGCCAGTTTCACCCTGCAATACCCATTCTCCGTCTCCTCCATTTTCTCCACAAAACACCCCCGTCCCAGCGTCTCCAACATCCGCGCCTGCACCCGCGCTCCCCTCATCACATCCGCAAACCCGCGTGTCACCACATACGTATTCCCTGCCTTTTCCCTCCCCTCCATCCACTCCCGGCTTTTCTCTTCAATCAAATTCCTCTCCATCCACCCCCGATACCCATAATGCGTCCAAACCTCAATCCACTCCCCCTCATCTTCCCACATCACGCTCCATCCAAAAAACACCTCATCCACCACATCAACCCCATTCTCCTCATACAAAAACGCCCGCTTCACTTTAATGATCCCATACTTCATCTCACATACCACCTTCCATTTTCTATATACTATGCACCCACCACAACACTCTCACGCCGATCCGCCCCCGGCGGATCCAGACCTACTTCGTTTCAGCTCCACACAACCAGACCTCACTGGAATTTGCGCCTGCCGTGTGGCGGGCATAGAAAAAGAGGGCAGAAACTATGAGCCCGGAACAGGTGCAGGAAAATGGGATGGTTCCCGTTTCCCTGTACCCATTCTGAGCCACAGTTCCGCCCTCTTTTTCTCGCCCGCCGCACCGCAGATGCGAAGCCGCTCGAGGCCGTCCGTCTTATCTCACCGCCCCGATCAGCGAATTAATATCGTCAACCTTATGCCTTCTCATATACTCTTCGATACCGCGAACCGTTTCAACAGTCGCATACGGATTAAAGAAATTCGCCGTCCCAATCGAAACCGCCGTAGCCCCCGCCAGAATAAACTCCAGCGCATCCTCCGCCGACGCAATACCGCCCATACCAATAATCGGCACTTTCACTGCCTGCGCCACCTGATACACCATCCGCACCGCAATCGGCTTCACCGCCGGCCCCGACATACCGCCAGTCTTATTCGCAATCGCAAACTTCTGCCGTTCAATATCAATCTTCATCCCAGTAAGCGTATTGATCAGCGACAGCACATCCGCCCCGCCGGCTTCCGCAGCCCGCGCCATCTCCGTAATATCCGTCACATTCGGGCTCAATTTCATAATAATCGGCTGCTTCGCATATTTTTTAACTTCTCTGGTGATCGCCTCCACCGCCTTCGGATCCTGTCCAAACGCAATACCGCCCTCCTTCACATTCGGGCACGAAATATTAATCTCCAGCAGATCCACCGGCTCCGAAGTCAATCGCTCCACAACCTCACAGTAATCCTCCGTCGTCCGTCCACACACATTCACCACAATCTTCGTGTCAAACTGTTTCAAAAACGGAATATCCCTCTCACAGAACACATCAACACCAGGATTCTGCAGCCCGATCGCATTCAGCATTCCGCCGTAAACCTCCGCAATACGCGGCGTCGGATTCCCCGGCCACGGCACATTCGCAACACCCTTCGTCACAACCGCGCCAAGCTCCTTCAAATCCACAAACTCACTGTACTCCGCGCCGGAGCCAAACGTACCAGATGCCGTCATAACCGGATTCTTCAGTTCCACACCCGCCAGATTCACACTTGTCTTCATCGCTTTTTCTCCTCCTCGCGTCACTTACAGCTCAATTTCCGTACTTAAAAAGACAGGTCCGTCCTTGCAGATCCGCTTGTTGTGCACATGTGAATGACCATCCACCTCAGTCGACTGGCAGACACACGCAAGACATGCGCCAACGCCGCACGCCATCTTCTCTTCCATCGAAATCCAGCATGGAATTCCCTTTTCCAGACCGTACGCCTTAATCGCACGCAGCATCGGAGCCGGACCGCAGGCAAAAATTACATCTGCTTCCAGATGATCCTCGCGCACCGCATCCATCACATTGC
Organism: Blautia sp. AF32-4BH; assembly: GCF_003460565.1. Classification (NCBI taxonomy): domain Bacteria; kingdom Bacillati; phylum Bacillota; class Clostridia; order Lachnospirales; family Lachnospiraceae; genus Blautia; species Blautia sp. AF32-4BH. Next base: position 358,711 of record NZ_QTVL01000002.1, read on the forward strand.
CCTTCACACCGGCACTTCCGTCCTCCGTTGCAATATGAAGATCGCCTGCCGCAGCAAACTCCTCATTTAAGAACAACTCATCGCGGTAACCACAGCAGATGATCGTGTCCGTTCCAAGATCCTTCGCCGTCTGCAGCATCGGCGGAACACCGATACCGCCGCCCATCAGCATCACACGTTTTCCCTTACCTTCCTCGATCGGGAATCCATTTCCAAGCGGCCCTAAAATATCAACCTCATCCCCCGCTTTCAGATGCGAAAACTCCTCCGTTCCTGCACCTGCCACACGGTAGACAATCCGAAGTCTTCCTCCCTCTCGGTCGATCTCACAAAGAGAAATCGGACGCGGCAGAAGACGGCTGCCGTCCTTCGAAAACAGAGAAATAAACTGGCCGGCCTTCGCCTCTTTCGCAATCACTTTCGTGGAAATCCACATGCTGTAAATTCCTTTTGCAATGCACTCCTGACTTTCCACAGTACAGCATTCCTTGATTTTCATAAGCTGAACACTCCTTTTATTTTCTTGAATCGGCGAAAAGCCCAAAATATCCTCCGGCGGACATAACATCTACCCGGCAGACCTTCTGAGCTTTTCACCCTGTATTCTTATTTTGCAGCAGCAAGCGCCCCGCTGATATCCTCAACCATATCCTTTACAGCTGCTCTCGAAGCATCCGCAAAGTTCTCAGTGCCAAACTCGGCATATTTTTCCTGTTTGTAAGCAGCGATAATACCTCTCGAAGAGTTTACGATTGCACCCAGTCCGTCCTCATTGAAGAAGTGAACGAGGTCTTTTCCTTTTCCGCCCTGTGCACCGTAGCCCGGTACCAGGATGTAGGATTTCGGCATTACCTTACGCAGCACCTTGCCCATCTCCGGGTACGTAGCGCCGACAACAGCTCCCACATAGCTGTAATCATCGCCCATGTGCTCCTCGCCCCACGCGGCAACCTGCTCGCCGACCCACTCATACAGCGGACGTCCGTCGATGATGCGGTCCTGGAACTCGCCGCTGGACGGGTTCGAGGTTTTTACCAGAACAAAGATACCTTTTTTCTCCTCTTTGCAGACCTTGATGAACGGTTTTACGCCGTCAGATCCAAGATACGGATTGACAGTTGCAAAATCCTCATGGAATCCGGCATAGGATTTGCTTCCCACCTGCACGTGGCCGAGGTGGCCGACTGCATACGCCTCAGAAGTAGAACCGATATCGCCTCGTTTGATATCGCCGATGACAACGAGACCCTTTTCCTGGCAGTAGGAAACGGTCTTCTCATACGCTGCCATTCCCGGAACGCCGAACTGCTCATACATGGCAACCTGCGGTTTTACAGCCGGAATCAAATCGTATGTTGCGTCGACAATCGCTTTATTGAACTGCCAAACGGCCTCTGCAGCTCCTTCGAGTGTCTCTCCGTACTCGGCAAATGCCTTTTTCTGTACGTGCTCCGGCACATAGTTCAGCATCGGGTCCAGACCTACGACGATCGGTGCATTTGTTTTTTTAATGTTTGCAATCAGTTTGTTAATCATCTGCTTACTCTCCCTCTTCTGTCTTTTCTTATAGAAATTACTCAGCTTCGTATACAATCTTGCCGCCGCATACGGTAGCCATAACTTTTCCTTTGACTTTCTTACCGCCGAACGGAGTGTTTTTGCCCTTGGAAACAAACTCCTTCGGATCGATCACATACTCTGCTTCCGGATCGATGACAACCACATCGGCGTCCATGCCAGGTGCAAGAGAACCTTTCTTGTCCAGGTGCAGGATTTTTGCCGGATTGTAGCTCATCTTCTCCGCCATCTGCATCGGGGTGATGATCTCGGTATCCACAAGTTCGGTGATGGTAAGAGCCACGCTCGTCTCCAGTCCGACGATGCCGAACGGAGCTTTCTTGAAGGACTCCTGTTTCTCGGTCAGCGCATGCGGTGCATGATCGGTGCTGATGACATCGAAGACATCGTCTTTCAGACCCTGGCGCAGTGCCTCGAGATCCTCTTTCGTACGGAGCGGCGGATTCATCTTGTAGTTGGTGTCGCCCTTTACGATGTCGTCGCTGCAGAGGGTAAAGTGATGCGGGCAGACCTCGGCGGAAATCGAAACGCCGGCCTTTCTCGCCTCACGCACCATATCCACGCTCTCTTTGGTCGAGCAGTGACACAGATGCAGGTGTGCACCTGTCTCTGCGGCAAGTACGATATCTCTTGCAACAATCGTGTTCTCTACGGAGTTTGTGATGCCCGGCAGATGCCACTCTCTCGAGTTTGCATCCTCATTCATGCAGCCGCCGTTTACGAGGTTCTTGTCCTCGCAGTGAGCCAGCACCGGAATGTTTTTCTCTGCGGCAATCTCCATTGCCTCTTTGTAGAGCAGCGCGTTCATAACGGATTTTCCGTCCTCGCTGATCGCCGGGATGCCGGCTTTTACCATGCCCTCGATATCGGCGAGCTCTTCACCCTTCTGTCCTACTGTGATGGCGCCTGCCTGCAGTACATTAATCGGAGAAAAACGGTCTGCTTTGATCGTTACATAGTTGACGCGGTCCGGGCTGTCGATGACCGGTTTTGTATTCGGCATCGCTACCAGCGTTGTCACGCCTCCTTTTGCTGCTGCTTTCGAACCGCTTTCAATATCTTCTTTATATGTCTGCCCCGGGTCGCGGAGATGTACATGCATATCGATGATGCCAGGCATTACATAGCAGCCTTTTGCATCTATTACCTGCGCATCTTTTACGCGGATTCCTTTTTCAACCCGTGTAATAACGCCGTTTTCGATCAGAACATCACTGATTTCGTCTTTTTGGGTGGCCGGGTCGATGACCTGTCCATTTTTGATTAAGATACTCATCTTACGTTCTCTGATCCTTTCTTTTCTTCTGGCCGTCGTCCGACCATTTATTCCTTTTTATAATACACGAAATCTTTCCTGAAATAAAGAGTTTTTTCTTGACTTTTTTGATTTGCAAGATTATAATGGTCTCAATCGAGAAGATGTTGAGATGTAATACGTGGTCACTAGCTATTAGAGATTATATTAGCATTCACCTTCAATATAATCTGTAATAGCTAGTGAATTTTTTTATCAAAAGTTCACTCGCTTATGGGGGAACATATGCATTCCCACATCATGCTTATTTTTTAATTTTATGGAGGTAACTCACAATGAACAAGGGAACAGTGAAATGGTTTAACGCAGAGAAGGGCTATGGCTTCATCACAGGCGAAGACGGAAACGATGTATTCGTACATTTCTCCGCTATCCAGGGTGAAGGATTCAAAACTCTTGACGAAGGTCAGGCGGTTACTTACGATCTTACCGAGGGTGCTCGCGGAATGCAGGCTTCCAACGTTGTTAAATGCTAATTAACCATAAGCGAAAGGCCGGGGGATGTATGTCCTCCGGTTTTTTAATTTACGCGGGCAACGAGCCAAAGTCCATGCCTGCACGAGACCTTGGCGACTGCCGCGATAACTTGAGAAACTCGCGGAGCGTGTTTCTCATAGTTTTTTCTATAGCAAGACCCGAAAATAATGCAAAAAAGGCAGTGCTGCACAGCGCGAATTGCAAGGAACAGATTTGAAGGCGTACCGGGGTACGACGAAAATCTGTGACGCAGTAATTCACGCTCTGCGGTGCTGAATTTTTTGCATTATTTTCGGGGATTGCTATAAATCTCTATAACAAAAGCGCTTATCACTCCGGGATTTTCCCGTCTGTGGTAAGCGCTTTTACTTTCTTTAACAATTCTGCTTATTCCGCTGTACTTTCGCTGATGGAATCTGCTGTGCTGTCACTTGCCGTATCTGCTGTGCTGTCCGAAGATGTATCGGAAGCATCAGAGCTGTCGCTGGTGTCATCTGCACTGCTGTCGCTGGATGTGTTGGTCTCGCTCAGATAATTCTGAATATCCGTCACGTTCATCGTTGTGGTTTCTGTCGTGCGGTTCGCCTTTTTCTCTGCTACCGAGTTCTGGTAAACAGCAACGGAGAACCAGCCGATCAGGGTAGCCAGCACAACGACGAAAGCGGTAACTTCCAGTCTCGTGATCCATCTTTCACGTCTCATGATTTTCTCACGGTTCGCTTTTTCCTTTTTATAGCGGTCAACTTTTTCCTGACTCATGGTTCTACTTCTCCTTTGATTTCTAAAAAGTGCTCGGCGGCACTTTCAAACATGTTGAAAATTATACTACATTTTCAACAAAAAGGGAAGAGAAAAGTTATAATGCAATGATAATTCCGCCGTCATTTGCATACATACTGCTGACGCCCTGGGTATCGAGTACGAAGACATCCTGTACCGCAAGGCGCTCCAGAAGGGCTTCTTTTACCATCTCGGCGCGCTCCGGGCAGTTGCAATGAGAGATGGCAAGCGTTTTGTTTTCTACATGCTGTGCGTCATTTACAATGGCATCGACCATTTTCATCAGTGCTTTGTTGATGCCGCGCGCCTGATCGAGCTGAACGATATCGCCCTCCGGTGTGGCGCCCATGACCGGTTTGATTTTAAGGGCGGATGCAACGAGTGCTTTCGCCTTGGAAAGACGGCCGTTTTTCCGCAGAGTTTCGAGATTTTCCAGCACGAAATAGGTGTTCTGTGTGCTGATATAGAGTTCTACTGTCTCTACGACGCGCTCAAAGCTCATGCCGGCTTCCTCGCACTCCACGATTTTTTTCACGATCAGGGTCTCTCCTATCGATGCGCTTCTGGAATTGAATACGTGAATCTTCAGATCCTCGTTCTCCTCCTGCGCCAGGTTTGCACCGAGCACTGCGCTGTTATAGGAACCGCTGAGCTGTGCGGAAAGTGTGACCGCGTAGCACCGTTCTGCTCCGTTCAGAAAAGATTTCCGGAAATAATCCGGCGACGGGCAGGCGGATTTCGGGCACTCCGGACATTCCGCTACTCTCTTTAAAAAATATTTCTGGTCGAATGTCTCGTCATCCAGAATGGATTCTCCGCCGACTTCCAGGGTCAGCGGTGCAATTTCAATATTTCCTCTTTTTTTCATATCTGCTGTCAGTTCACAGCAGCTGTCTGCAACAATGTGAAAACTCATATATTTTGTCCCTCCAAACTTGATTCCGCTTTTTCTCACTGCGGATGTTTCGTATTTCCAATCACCGCTCTTTTTCAAACCTTCCTGAACTAGGGACGAATTCGACACAGTGAATTTTTTGATATTTTGTCATGTAGTTTTGATAACTACATTTTATCATAACACACTTAGTGCTCCATTGCAAAAAGTTTTTTCCCAATAAAAGTTTTTCCGTTAAAAGTTTTTTCCTTTTCTTGTCGCACTCCCCTTTTTGCGGTATACTACGGTCATACGGCTTTTTTGTTTATGGATATTTTTCCATTGCTTATTTTCAGGAGGTGGTACGTATGGAATGGACTTTTTCGGATTCGGTCCGGCTTTCCCTGCTTTCGTTTTCGGAAGCTTCCAAAGCCTGCGCGGCGCTGCCCGGATTTTCTCTTTTCCGGCGCAGTCTGCAGCCGGAGCGCATCGAATACTGCCGCGCAGAGCTGCTGCCTGACTGCCTGGTCGGATCGCTTGCCGTCCCGGACAAGACGCATCCGCTTCACCTTGCATTCTCGCTTGCGTTTTATCTCGACCGGGGGCAGCTTATTCTGGCAGCCGACGAACAGACACTTCCGGCTTTGCAGAGCCTCCTCTTCCCGGAAGAACCGCTCGATACTTCCGATGTCTTCCACCTGTTTTTCTCGTTTCTGGAATCGCTGATCCAGGAGGATATGCTCTATCTGCAGAATTTTGAGAAGCGCCTCGCGACAATCGAGGAGTCTCTTCTCGACACTCTGCCAAAAGAGCTGCAGCGGACCCTGATCACGATTCGTCGGGAGCTGCTCGTGTTCCATGCCTATTACCAGCAGCTTCTCGACATGTGCGAAATACTCTCCGAGGACGAAAATCACTTTCTTCCCCCGGAATGCGCCCGTCAGTTTTCGCGCCTTGGAAACCGCGTGGACCGTTTGTACGACCACACCCAGATGCTGCGGGAGTACGCCCTGCAGATCCGCGAGATGCAGCAGGCGCAGATCGACCTGCGTCAGAACGATACGATGCGGATTCTGACGGTCGTCTCGACGATCTTTTTCCCGCTTTCCCTGATCGCCGGCTGGTACGGCATGAATTTTACGCATATGCCTGAGCTTTCTGCCCCGTATGCGTACTTCATCCTGATCGGCGTCTGTATTCTCATTGTTGCTGTTGAAATTTGGTATTTTAAAAAGAAAGGCTGGTTTTAACTACGGATGATTATCCTGCAGATTACACAGTTAAAGAATTTTATGAACACTCTGCTCCGTCTCGAGACATTTGACCGCTTTCCCGTCTCCGAGGCGTCGATCACAACGTTTACGACGTTCTCCATCGACGGCAGTCTTCACACGGACTTTTTCGATCCCGATGACGCGCAGCTCTTAAAAGAAAAAGGGCGGACGCGGCTTCTCTGGAAAGATGTGAAATCGTTCTGCTATTCCGTCATCAAAGGAAAACGGACACCCCTGCAGTTCAAATTTGTGTTTCAGCTTCCGCAGGCGGCGTGCGAAAAAATGATCGCGGACCATGCGCTGCCGCTGGAAATAGAGAACGTGTTTGGATGCTTTCTGAATTTTCAGTATAAGGACGGAAAACTCTTACTTACCACCGGAACTTCCCTCAAAATCTTTACGATGGACAAGTCGCTCGACCGCGTCTTCGATGAGGAAGTCCGCCAGTTTCTGCTGAAAAATGAAATTGCATTTGAAGAACAGATATAAAGACAAAATACTTATTTAGAAAGGTTCTCTTTTTATGAATCAGATTATTATGTGGATCATGGCAGTCGGCGCGGTACTCGGCGGTGTCGACCGGATCGCTGGCAATCGCTTCGGATTTGGAAAACGGTTTGAGGAGGGCTTTATGCTGCTTGGACCGACGGCACTTTCCATGTCGGGCATCATCTGCCTCACCCCGCTGCTCTCCCGCTTTCTCCGTTTCGCCCTCGTTCCCATCTGGAACTTTTTTGGTCTGGATGCGGGACTTCTCGCCGGCATTCTCGCCATTGACATGGGCGGCTACCAGCTCGCCGGAGAGCTTTCGGCATCGCAGGAGATGGTGCGCTACGCAGGACTTGTGATTGCGGCGACGCTTGGCTGTACCATCACCTTTACGATTCCGGTCGGCATGGGAATGCTGAAAAGCGGCGACCGCCTCCTTTTCTCCCGCGGCATGCTGATCGGCACGGGCACACTTCCCGTCACGATGATCGTCGGCGGACTGCTCTCAGGACTCTCTTTTCTGCAGATCGTACTTCAGTCGCTCCCGGTGCTCCTCTTCTGCTTTCTGCTGATGTTCGGCATCTGGCGTTTTCCGGAGCAGACCGTGCGCGCGTTCACGGTATTTGCAGATGTGATCCGGCTTCTGACGACGATCGGCCTCATCGCGGGCGCGTTCTGCTATATGACCGGCTTTTCGCTGCTCCCGGACCTTGCGCCGCTGGAGGACGCGATGGCGGTCGTCTCGTCCATCGGCATTGTACTACTCGGCAGCCTTCCGACGGCGGAGCTTTTACAGCGAGTGCTCAAAAAGCCGCTCTCTTTTATTGGAAGAAAAACCGGCATGAACGACAGCAGTGCCGCCGGTCTTCTGATGGGCATTGTCAGCCCTGTTCCGGCGATCACAATGATGGAAAAAATGGACGAGCGCGGAAAGATTGTAAACGCAGCTTTCCTCGTCTCCGCCGCATCGACCATCGCCGCACATATGGGATTTACGTTCGGCACCGATCCTGATTTTGTCGTGCCGCTTCTCGTTGCAAAGCTCGCTGGAGGCATCGCCGCCGTCTGTGCCGCGCTGTTTTTCACGAAGAAATCTGCTTAATTGTTTGAGAGCATACATAGCAACGCAATAAGACCTGCGCCGTTTGAAAGCGCAGGTCTTATTGCATTTCTTACTTATTTTCTATTTCTTATTTCACCATATCCTCTTTGATAATTCCATGCTCTTTTAAGAGATCTCCAACTACATTTCCATCTACCAGTTTCAGCAGAGGTTTTTTCAGCAGGTTGAGCGGTCCAGGAAGCTCGATTTCCAGCGGGGATTTTCCATCCATCAGTTTCACGGAGCTGTCCAGCAGGTCGCGGATATCGTAAACGCTGCCCCATACTTCCGGCACGCCGCGGTCTACGCCGAGGAGTCCGTAAACAGCTTCCATTGCGGTACGAACGGAATACTCTGTCGTGAAGATGGTATCTCTTGGTGTCTCAGCGAACTGTCCGAGGAATGCGAAGTTGACGCAGCCATCCGGGATGACATCCGGGCGGTCGCCCTTTCTTCTTGGCATAAAGAATGCGGTGATGTACGGCATCATGGTCGGTACGCAGACAGCGCTGTTCTCTGCCAGCTCCGGAATCTGGTCAACCGGCACGCCGAGGTGGTACAGCCACTCTTCGGTGATCTCTTTACCAGTGCACTCTTTCATCGGTTTCTTCACATAGTCGCCAGGTACATCGGTGAACAGGCTGTAAACCCATACGCATACCTTATCTTTATCCTGCTCTTTGAACTGTCCCTGACGGTTGATGGTCCAGCTTAAAAGCCACTTGGAATCCTGGCAGCTTACGATACCGCCGGTAACAACCTTTCCGGTTCTCGGATCACGTTTGCAGATATTGGTGATATACGGAATGATCTTATTGTCGAGAGTGGTAATTGTTGCGGATTCCCAGTTTGTCTTTGCAATATCGGAGCAGAATTTCTCTGGATGTCCAAAGGACGGATCCTGTTTTGCAATGTTTTTCCACAGGCTCCAGCAGCCGCTCGTGCGGACCTCTGCATCACCGTTCGGTGCATGGTTCTGATCGCCGTAGATCGTGCCTTCGGTGCAGCTTCCGTTGGTAACGAAGACGAGGTCATTCTCGGTGAGAACGATGCCTTTCTCGACGCCGTTTACCTTGCACTCGATGGCTTTTGCTACTTTCTTTCCATCGTTGATTTCAAAGATAACGTTGGTTACTTCGGTATTGAACTGGAAGTCTACGCCGGCATCCTCGAGGTATTTCTTCATCGGAAGAATCAGGGATTCATACTGGTTGTACTTCGTGAATTTCAGTGCGGAGAAGTCCGGCAGTCCGCCGATGTGGTGAATGAACCGCTGGAAGTACAGCTTCATCTCCAGTGCACTATGCCAGTTTTCAAATGCAAACATCGTTCTCCAGTACAGCCAGAAGGTGGAATTGAAGACTTCATCATCGAAAACATCCTCGATCGTCTTGTCGTACAGATCCTCGTCTCTTGTCATGAAGAGTTTCATGATCTCCATGCAGCCTTTCTGGCTCAGGTTGAACTTGCCGTCGGTATGGGCATCCTCGCCGCGGTTCTTCGTTGCACGGCACAGGGAGTAGTTCGGGTCTTTTTTGTTCAGCCAGTAATACTCATCAAGAACGGATACACCAGGTGTCTCAATTGACGGGATGCTGTGGAACAGATCCCACAGGCACTCGAAGTGGTTTTCCATCTCACGGCCGCCTCTCATGATGTAGCCGCGGGTCGGATCGTAGATACCGTCGCAGGCACCGCCGGCGATGTCCATGGCTTCCAGAATGTGGATGTGATCGCCTTTCATCTGGCCGTCTCTTACAAGGAAGCACGCTGCTGCGAGGGCTGCGAGGCCGCTTCCTACGAGGTATGCGCTCTTCTCATCGACGCCTTCCGGTTTTTCCGGTCTTGCGAAGGCTTCGTAGTTTCCGTTGGTGTAATAAATGCCTTTGCTGTTTTTCCTATCTTTTCCGCGCTCGGTGTTGCGGTAATCATTCTTTGGTTCTGATGTTACAGTGGTTTTCTCCGCTGCTTTTTTTGCTTCACTCTTGTTTTTTGCCTGCAGCACTGCTGCTCCAGCTCCGATGACTGCTGCTGATGCGATTCCGACTTTTAATCCTTTTTTTGACATAGACGTTCATCCTTTCTTTTCTAAATACGACTGCCGGAATGTTTTTTCGAATTTCCGGTTCGTATAGGTTATGCTGCTTTCTTTGTTTTACAAGTTTCTATTTGTGTTGCCATTGTCTGTTGACAATTTGAATCTTACTTCATTTTTCCCCGCTTTTCCATTTACAAAACAGGGCGGATGATTAAATTTTTATCATCCGCCCTGTTTTGTAAAGTGTAACTATATTTTATTTCTTTTTTCAAAATTTCGGATGGAATTGACGACATTTCCTTCCATCGTGCGGTGCATTTTTTCCGCAATCATATGGTAATCCACTTTCATTCCGTCTTTGATCCAGTCGAGCATGACACCGGTAAAGCTATACTTATAGAAATCTGCGATAAAACTCTGATCCGCCTCGGAGATGCCGGTTCCCTTTGCTTTTTCCTGTACGACACCGTACAGCAGATCGTGCGTCAGATGAAAGAGATATGTTTCGATCTGCTCCCGGCTTACAGAGTGATAGACATTCATAATAAATGGTTTATTCTCGAGCACTGCCTCAAAAATCTGCTGCAGGCCTTCCTGCCATGTCTCATACGTTTTCTTTCCCTGCAGCGCCTGCGTCGCATCCTCCAGGCACGACCATTCGACAAGATCATAGATATCCTTAAAATGATAATAAAACGCCATCCGGCTGATGCCGCAGTCTGTCGTCAGATCGTTGATCGTAATTTTGTCCAGCGGCTTTTTCAAAAGCAGCTTTTTTAATGACGCTTCCAGCGCCGCCTTTGTCGCATTTGTCATGTATTTCCTCCATTTTTCTTTTATGTACCCTCGGAATCTTTCTGTTCGAAACGCTTCTATGCTTTTTCATTGTAGCATATCCATTCTCCAGAAACAACTGCGCAGCCCTTCTGATCAGACTTTACAAAAAGTTTAGAAAGTACCGTAATACCAGTAAATTCAATACTTTCCGTCGTTCTGTTAGCACTCTTTTTTCTCGAGTGCTAATTTCCCCTTGACTTTTCCCTGTGCCAGTATTACTATAACTATCAGAGCAGTAAAAAAGCTGCAGACATCTAAAAAAGCATGATATCCCCGCTTTGCTGGATCAAAATATTTTTATAAGAAAAGGAGTGTGTTTCTCATGAGTGCGAAACATGGAAATCTTTCAATCAACAGCGACAATATTTTCCCGATTATCAAAAAATGGATGTATTCCGACCACGATATCTTCGTCCGCGAGCTCGTTTCCAACGGCTGCGATGCCATCACCAAACTGAAAAAACTCGACGGCATGGGCGAATATACTCTGCCGGATGACTACAAAGCAGCCATTCAGGTGATTGTAAACCCGGATGAGAAAACCTTAAAATTCATCGATAACGGTATCGGTATGACCGCAGACGAAGTCGAAGAATATATTACCCAGATCGCCTTCTCCGGCGCTACCGAATTTCTGGAGAAATACAAAGACAAAACGAATTCAGATCAGATGATCGGCCACTTCGGTCTTGGTTTCTACTCTGCTTTCATGGTAGCAGATGAAGTTCACATCGATTCTCTTTCTTATAAAGAAGGATCCACCCCGGTACACTGGACCTGTGACGGAAGCACCGAGTACGATATGTCCGAGGGCAGCAAGACAACTGTTGGTACCGAAATCACTCTGTTCCTGAACGAGGACTGCCTGGAATTCGCAAACGAATACCGTGTCCGCGAAGTTCTGGAAAAATACTGCTCCTTCATGCCGGTTGAAATTTTCCTGTCCAAAGCAAATGCGCCGCAGGAATACGAGACCATCGATGAAAGCGAATTAAAAGACGACGACGTTGTCGTAGAGCACATCCACGAGGACGCAAAATACGAAGAGAAAGAAAAAGAAGACGGAACGAAAGAGCAGGTTGAAGTTTCCCCGGCCAAAGAGAAAGTAAAAATCAACAAACGCCCGGTTTCCATCAGTGATATCCACCCGCTGTGGACCAAACATCCAAACGAGTGCAGCGATGAGGATTATAAAGAATTCTACCGCAAAGTCTTCAACGACTACCGCGAGCCGCTGTTCTGGATCCACCTGAACATGGACTATCCGTTCAACCTCAAAGGTATCCTCTACTTCCCGCGTATCAACACCGAGTACGATTCCATCGAGGGAACCATCAAGCTGTACAACAACCAGGTATTTATTGCCGACAACATCAAAGAAGTCATTCCGGAATACCTGATGCTCTTAAAAGGCGTCATCGACTGCCCGGATCTGCCGCTGAATGTATCCCGAAGCGCACTGCAGAACGACGGATTTGTCAAGAAGATCTCCGAGTACATCTCCAAGAAATTCGCTGACAAGCTCTCTGGCATGTGCAAAACCGACCGTGAGAATTACGAGAAATACTGGGATGATATCAACCCATTCATCAAATACGGATGCATCAAGGACGAGAAATTCTCCAAAAAGATGATGGACTATATTCTGTTCAAGAACATCGACGGAAAATATCTGACTCTTGAGGACTGCATCAACGAGAATAAGAAAGAAGAAGCTCCTGCAGAGAACACCGAGGAGAAGGCTGAAACTACGGAGAATACCGAAAATACGGAAAACGCTGACGAGAAGAAAGAGCCGGAAAAAACGACTGTTTACTACGTCACCGACGAAGTTCAGCAGAGCCAGTACATCAACATGTTCCGCAGCCAGGGCATGGATGCTGTCATCCTGAAACACAACATCGACTCCGCTTTCATCACCCATGCAGAGCGTTACAACGAGCATGTAACCTTCCAGCGCATCGATGCAGATCTGACCAACGATATGAAAGACGAGTCCGGTGAGGATCTGACCGACGCTACAAATGCTCTGACCGATCTCTTCCGCAAAGTCCTCGACAAGAAAGACCTGACCGTCAAAGTTGAGAACCTGAAAGACGAAAATGTATCCTCCATGGTAACGCTTTCCGAGGAGAGCCGCCGGATGCAGGATATGATGAAGATGTATGGCATGACCGGCATGGATCCGTCCATGTTCGGCGGACAGGAAACCCTGATCCTGAATGCAAAACATCCGCTCGTTCAGTACATTCTGAAGAATGGCGAGAACGACAACACATCCCTGTTCTGCGAGCAGCTGTATGATCTGGCAATGATCAGCCACAAACCGCTCTCTCCGGACGAGATGACAAAATTCGTAAGCAGAAGCAATCAGATTATGATGCTCCTTGCAAAATGATAAAGCACAGGCACAGCAAAACGCACCTCTTATAAAACACGCCGGATTTCTGGAATTTACCAGATGTCCGGCGTGTTTTTTCCTGCTTTTTTACTTTACGATTTCTGATCCAGATGATAGAATAATTCTATTCGCCCTATTGAAAAATAAGGAAAATCACACGAAAGGTCTGGTATTTATTTCTATGAAAAAAGGAAAGCCATCCGCCCTGCTCCCGATCGCCGTTTTTCTGGTGTTTTATCTGGGGCTCGGCATTTATTCCGAGTATATTTTAAAAATTCCGATGGGCTTCTACAACATCCCCATCGTCGTCGCGTTTCTGGCAGCGATCCTCGTCGCCTGTCTGCAGAACCGCAGTGTCCCGTTTGAAGAAAAGCTCGCCCTCATGGGACAGGGCATCGGGGACAAAAACATCATCACAATGCTGCTGATCTTCCTCGCCGCAGGCACGTTTGTCGGCGTTGTCGGAAGGAGCAGTGCAGAGAGCATTGCCTATTTCATGCTCTCCTGGATTCCGGCAAAGTATGCCGTCGCTGTGCTCTTTGTCGTTGCCTGCTTCGTCTCCACGGCCATGGGAACCTCCGTCGGAACGATCACGCTTCTCGTGCCGATCGCCGCTGCTGTTGCCGAGACCTCCGGCTTTTCGCTGGCGCTCTGCGTCGCCTCCGTCATGGGCGGATCCATGTTCGGCGACAACCTCTCCTTCATCTCCGACACGACAATCGCCGCCTGCAACGGACAGGGCTGCGAGATGAAAGACAAGTTCCGTGAAAACTTCTGGATCGCTCTCCCGGCTGCTCTTGCCGCGCTGGCGCTGATCCTTGTAATCTCCTTCCGACAGGCGCCGGGCACACCGGTCGTCCACGAATACCATCTGCTGCAGATGGTTCCGTACCTGCTCGTGCTGATCGGCGGCATCGCGGGCATTCAGGTGTTTGTCGTACTCCTTATCGGTATTGCTTCCGGTGCCGTTATCATGCTCGGTACGGGACAGACGACGCTCTTGGATATGCTCTCCAGCATGGGAAGCGGCACTTCGGGTATGTTTGAGACATGTATGGTTGCGATTCTTGTCGCTGCGATGTGCGCGCTGATCCGGGAAAACGGCGGCTTTACTGTCCTGCTTCGTGCCATTCACAAAATCTTCCGCGGAAAAAAGGGCGGCCAGCTCGGTGTCGGCATTCTCGTCGCGCTGCTCGACATTGCGACCGCAAACAACACCGTCGCGATCGTCATGGCAAACCCGATCGCAAAGCAGATGTCCGAGGACTACGGCATCACCCCACGGAAAACGGCATCGCTCCTCGATACCTTCTCCTGCATCTCACAGGGCATCCTGCCGTACGGCGCGCAGATGCTCGTGGCGATTTCCGCGGTGCATGAACTGGGATATGAGCTCTCCGCCTTTGAAATCATGGCAAACCTCTTCTATCCGGGCATGCTGCTTGTCAGTTCGCTGATCTTTATCTTCGTTCTGCCGGATCGGAAAAATGCCGAAAGCAATGCTTAAAAAGTTCCGTATCGGATCAACTCAAAAAATTATGTTAAAATGCCCACCGATTTCACTTTTTCGTTTGATTGGCGGGCATTTTTTTGCCTTTTTTGGCAAAAATAGCCAAAATTGCAGTAACATTTACGGTTGAAATTCTTTTACGCGGGTAGTATAATCGGGGTCGTGACATTGAGAAGAAGTGATGTTATGTGGGTTATGGGGAGAAAGGACAACAGAAAAAGTGAAATTATTAAGACAGTTCCTTGTAATTATGGCGGTTTCGTTCGTCGGAGAAATCCTGCACGCCGTGCTGCCGCTTCCGATTCCGGCAAGTATCTACGGCCTTGTGCTGATGCTGGCGCTTCTGATGACGGGGGCATTAAAACTTGATGCCGTCGAGGACGCAGGCAAGTTTATGATTGAGATCATGCCGGTCATGTTCATTCCGGCGGGCGTCGGCCTGATGGAATCCTGGGGTGAATTAAAAGCCGTTCTCGTTCCGGTTCTCGTGATTACGCTCGTCAGCACCATCGTCGTTATGATTGTGTCCGGACGCGTGACACAGGCGGTCATCCGGCTGGAAAAGAAACACAAAGGAGGGGACGCAAAATGACAAATATGCTCTGTGAATCTGCATTTTTCGGCGTTGTCATCAGCCTTCTGGCGTATGAGCTCGGCATGCTGTTAAAGAAAAAATTTGGGCTTCCGATTTTCAATCCGCTGCTGATTTCCATTGCAGTCGTCATTGTATTCCTTGCTGTTTTCGATATCGATTATCAGAATTATAATGACGGTGCAAAATACTTGAGCTATCTGCTGACTCCTGCAACGGTCTGCCTTGCGATTCCGCTGTATGAGCAGATGGAGGCATTGAAAAAGAATATCAAAGCCATCCTCGCCGGTATTCTCTCCGGCGTGCTGACGAGCCTTACCGTGGTTCTCGCGCTGGCGCTGATCTTCAATCTGAATCATAAAATGTATGTAACACTGCTGCCGAAATCCATCACAACGGCCATCGGCATGGGTGTTTCGGAAGAACTCGGCGGTGCGGTGACGATCACGGTTGCCGTTATCATCATCACGGGTGTGCTGGGAAATATGCTGGCGGAGACGCTCTGCAAGCTGTTTCACATTGAGGAGCCGATTGCAAAGGGCATCAGTATCGGATCGGCCTCCCATGCGATCGGTACGGCGAAGGCCATGGAGATGGG
The DNA here is from genome assembly GCF_003460565.1 of Blautia sp. AF32-4BH. Classification (NCBI taxonomy): domain Bacteria; kingdom Bacillati; phylum Bacillota; class Clostridia; order Lachnospirales; family Lachnospiraceae; genus Blautia; species Blautia sp. AF32-4BH. The sequence goes on from NZ_QTVL01000002.1 coordinate 374,576, forward strand.
CGATGTCGAGGGCGCGATGAGCAGCCTTTCGATTGCAGTTGCAGGTATTCTGACTGTGGTCGGAGCGTCGATTTATGCGATGTTTATCTAAAAACGAACACTGATAAAAAACAGAAAAAATCCGGGAATGGAAAGCAATGTAAAACTTTCCGTTCCCGGATTTTCTATCCCTGAAATTCTATAACTAAAAATTAAAATTCCGACTGCAGAAACTCTTCAATAAAAAGAAGCGCAGTAGCACTCCGGCCCTTCCGGGTCGATGCAGATATGCTCGAGCGTTCCGCTGTGCATCGAAAGCTCCATCGTCAGATCCTGCACAATCTGCTGCTTCGCCATCTGGCGGTGCTCATAGATGTACTGATACACACTTTTCTTATTAATCTTTTTAACGTAATTGTGGTAATACTCTTTTCGTTCACGCAAAAACGTCCTCTCTTTTACCGCTCCATCACATTGATCGACTCGATACCGACGCTTCCGCCGCGCACGACTTCGATCTTGCTGAATTCCTCTTTCATCAGCTTCACAACTGCATCGTTTTTCGTCGCCGTCTGGACAAACTCGAGCAGCAGGCTGTCTTTTCCGTAGTCGATGACCTTCGCCTTGAACGTCTCAGCGATCTGGAACAGCTCGACTTTGTCAGCTGCGCTGCAGTTGAATACCTTGATATACAGAATCTCTTTCATGCGCACAAACACGTCGGTGAAGTCGATGACTTTGATGACCTCGACCATGCGGTTCAGCTGTTTTTTGATCTGCTCAAACGTCTCATCGTCACTGACCGTGGCGATCGTCATACGCGATACGGTCGGGTCCTCGGTCGTTCCGACGGTCAGGCTGTCCAGGTTATAGCTTTTTGCGGAAAAAAGCCCGGAAATCTTGGAAAGGACACCAACCTGGTTTTCTACGTACAGTGAAATCCATCTTTTTTTCATTCCCTTATTCATCGCGCTCTCCTCCTAACAGTCCATAATCATATCTTCGAGCGTTCCGCCCGGCTTGATCATCGGGTAAACCATCTCCTCCGGATCGATGATAAATTCGATGATTGTCGGAGTCTTGGTGTTTTTCTTCGCCTCTTCAAACGCAGCCGCGATATCCTCTTTCTTCATGACACGGATGCCTTTTGCGCCGTAACTCTCAGCCAATTTGATAAAATTCGGCGTGTATTCCGGGTACTCTTCTCCGTCTGTTCTGCGGGAAAGTGCACCGGCGCGCAGGTTTGTCATGCTGTACCGTTTGCCGTAAAACAGTTTCTGCCACTGGCGTACCATGCCGAGGTATTCATTATTGAAGATACACAGGATGACCGGCAGCTCCTCGAGAACGGCAGTCGCCAGCTCCTGAATATTCATCTGCATACCGCCGTCACCGGAAATCGCGATGACCGGTTTGTCCGGGTTGCCGATTTTTGCTCCGATCGCGCCCGGAAGGCCGTATCCCATCGTTCCAAGGCCGCCGGACATGATGATCTGGCGGTTTTCGGTAATGTCGACGTACTGACTTGTCAGCATCTGGTGCTGTCCGACGTCGGTGACGATAATCGCATCGTCAAACTGCTCGTTGATCGCGTTGAAAATATCGAGCGGTCCCATCACGCCGTTCTGGCGCATCGTCAGCGGATGCTCGTTCTTCCAGGCATCGATCTGGGCAAGCCATTTCGATGTGGAGCATGGCTCTACGTACTCTGCCATCTTCGTGATCGCCTCTTTTGCATCGGCTACGATCGGGATATCGACATGGATGTTTCGAGAGATCGAAGCGGTGTCTATGTCGATGTGGACGATCTGCGCGTGCGGGGCAAATTCATGCAGCTTTCCGGTGATACGGTCATTGAAACGTGTTCCGATCGAGAACAGCAGATCGCACTCGCTGACTGCCATATTCGCCGCATACGCGCCGTGCATGCCAAGGTTTCCGATGAACAGCGGATGTTTCGTGGAGATCGCGCCGCGTCCCATAACGGTTGTGACAACCGGCACCTGTGTTTTCTCGACCACTTCGCGGAACACTTCCTGCGCATGTGCGATGTTGACGCCGCCGCCGGCAAGGAACAGCGGGCGTTTTGCTTTCGAAAGCATCTTTAACGCACGTTTTAACTGGCCGATATGAACGCTGGTGTTCGGTTTGTAGCCGCGGATGTTGACGTTTTTCGGATACTCTGCGCTGCCGAACTCTGCCATGACATCTTTTGGAAGGTCAATGAGAACCGGGCCCGGTTTTCCGGTGCGTGCGATGTAGAATGCCTCTTTGATGATGCGTCCGAGATCTTCACGGTTTCTTACCGTCACGCCGTATTTCGTGATGCTGCGGGTGATGCCGACGATATCAACCTCCTGGAATGCATCGTTTCCGATGAGGTGGCGGGCTACCTGTCCGGTGAAGCAGACAAGCGGAACGCTGTCGTAGTTTGCCGTTGCAAGACCGGTGACCAGGTTGGTTGCACCAGGGCCACTGGTAACGAGGCATACGCCGACTTTTCCTGTCGTTCTCGCATAGGCATCCGCCTCATGCACCAGCGCCTGCTCGTGGCGCGGTAGAACGATTTTGATTTCATCCTGTTTGTAAAGCTCATCGCTGATGTCAATGGTGCAGGCTCCCGGATAACCGAAGAGATACTCGACACCCTCCTCCTTCAGAGCCTTTACCAGAAGTTTGTTTCCTGTAATCTGTTTCATATGAAAACCTCCTGTTCTAAATTTGCTGCATAAAAAATCCCCGAACATAAAACACCTTTTCTGTGCCTTACGTTCAGGGAGAATGTTTCCATCCACGGTACCACCTGAATTCCAGAAGAATACACTTCTGCTCATTCCGTACAGGATTTAACTTTTTTCATCCGATACGGCATCCCGGTAACGTGGGAACTACGTTGGAGCCTACTTGGAAAACATTGCTGTCCGCTTTTTCTGTTCAGTCCACTGCTCGAGGGCTACTTCCGCAGGCACGCTCACGGAGATTCTCACCAGCCATCTCCTCTCTTTGCTTTGCGCCGCCAGGTACTCCTCCCTGTCACTGCATTTTAGGTTTTGTTTTTTCTTAAATTACTGTCTATTATAGTCGGAAATGCCGCTCGTTGTCAATCGTTTCGCGCCCTTTTCTTGACTTTTCGCCCTGCGTGTGCTTTACTTAATCAGGTTTGTCTAATTAAAATAAGGAGTTTATACCCATAATGATTACATACACACAGGAAGAACTCTCTTCCATTGTTCACGCATTTGCTTTCCCGGGAACGATTACAGACTGGACGCCGCATGGGAACGGCCATATCAACGATACGTTTCTGGTGCGCTCCACCGAAAACGGCGTCCTCCGCAAATCGATTCTGCAGCGCATGAACCGCACCGTTTTCCACAATCCAACGGAGCTGATGCAGAATATTGCACAGGTAACATCATTTCTGCGGAAAAAAATCACAGCCGCAGGAGGAGATCCATTCCGCGAGACGCTGAACCTGATTCCGACGACAGACGATGCTTGGTTTTTCGTCGATGAGCGCGGAGAATTCTGGCGCGCATTTCTCTTTATTTCCGATGCGTCCTGCTATGATGCCGTGACAGATCCAAAGCTGTTTTACGAGACCGGTAATGCTTTCGGCCGCTTCCAGCAGATGCTCTCCGATTTTCCGTCCGCCTCTCTTTTCGAGACGATCCCGGATTTCCACAACACACCACTCCGCTACCAGGCGCTTTTACAGGCGGTACAGGCGGATCCGAAAGGACGGCTGAAAAACGTTTCGGATGAGATGGCGTTTTTCCTCGACCACGCAGACGATTACGGCGTAGCCGAGCGCATGAAGGCCTCGGGCGAGCTGCCGCTCCGCGTAACGCACAACGATACGAAGCTGAACAACATTATGATTGATGACAAAACCGGCGAGGGCATCTGCGTCATCGACCTAGACACCATTATGCCGGGACTGTCGATCTTTGACTTCGGCGATTCGATCCGCTTCGGCGCGAATACGGCCGCTGAGGACGAACAGGATGTCTCGAAGGTGTCTCTTTCCCTTCCTCTCTTTGAGAGCTATACAAAGGGCTTTCTCGCAGGCTGCGCAGGCTCTTTGACCCGCGCGGAAGTCGAAATGCTGCCGATGGGTGCAAAATTAATGACCCTCGAATGCGGCATCCGTTTTCTCACCGATTACCTGATGGGCGATACCTACTTCAAAACCGCTTACCCGGAGCACAACCTCGTACGGGCGCGGACACAGATCGCGCTTGTAGCGGATATGGAGGAGAAATGGGGCGAGATGGAGAACATCGTCGCACGGGCTTCGTTTTCCCACTAAGCACCCGCATAAATTCACAGCATCCAAAAGACACAGCTGGAAGTATCTTTCTGCCTCCTGCTGTGTCTTTTTTGTTATCTTTCTACTATACAATATGTTTTATATTATGCTCTCGGAACGCTGACAATCCGCAGATCGTATTTCTTCAGCATCTCGCCGCCCTGTACTTTCTCGCCGGTCAGGATATCTTCTTTTCCGTCGAAGACTGCCGGAAGCGGAATCTCCTCATCTTTGAAGTTGATGATAAAGTACAGATCCTCGCCGTCTGCCTGGCGTTTTGTGATCTCGAGTGCTGTTGCTTCTCCAATCACCGGCTGGATGGCTGCGCTGTCTGCTGCCATAGCAAGAACTTTTGCAAGGCCGCTCTCAGAAAGGTCGGTTCCGACATAATATACGGTTCCTTTTCCGAACTGATTTTTTGCAACAGCAGTCATGCCTGCATAGAAATCGCTCTCATACTGTGCGATTTCTTCAGCTCCTTCGAGGTGCATCAGGTCACATACGAGACGGCACTCTTCCTCGGTTCCGTCTGCGAAACGGATCTTGTTTCTCTGCTCCGGTGCAAGAGCGTCGATCTCTTCTACCCATACGCCTGCCATTTTTCTGAGCGGTCCCGGGTATCCGCCGAGATGAACGTTGTCCGACTGTCCGACGATACCGCTCATGTAGGTGGTGATGAGGGTTCCGCCTGCCTGTACATAAGCCTCCAGTCTCTCTGCCACACCGTCTTTTACCATGTAGAGAACCGGTGCTGCAACGAGGTCATATTTGGAGAAGTCCGCGTCGATCGGGATCATATCGACAGCGATGTTCTTGTTATAGAAGTAATTGTACATCTGCTCGATCTGGTCTACGTAACGTAAATCGCGGTTCGGTCCGCTGGTGTACTCCAGTGCCCAGTAGTTTTCCCAGTCGAAGATGATGCCGACTTTTGCGTGGTTCTCGGAGCCCATCACACGGCTTCCGATTTTCTCCAGTTCTTTTCCGAGCTGGGTTACCTCACAAAAGACACGGGTATCTGCGGTTCCTGCGTGTGCGATAACAGCACCATGGAATTTCTCGCATCCGCCGACGCTTCTTCTCAGCTGGAAGAACTGAATCGTGTCTGCGCCGTGTGCAACGGTCTGATAGCTCTGTGCGCGCATCTGGCCCGGTTTCTTTAAGGAGTTGTACGGCTGCCAGTTCTGCTGGCTCGGAGTCTGCTCCATCAGCATGAACGGTGCGTCTTTGAGGCCGTGCATCAGGTCGTGGGTCATAGCTACGTGGCTCCATGGTGTATTGTAGCTCGGGTAGTTGTCCCAGGATACGATATCCATTTCTTTTGCCCACTTGAAGTAGTCGAGACCTTTGTACGTTCCCATCAGGTTTGTGGTGATCGGTGTTTCTTTGTCGTATTTGCGGATCGCGTCACGCTCCATTTTGTAGTTGTTCAGCATGCCGTCGGAGTTGAAACGCATGTAGTCGAGGGACATTCCTGCAAATGCAGTGCCGCTTCCCCATGGCATTCCGTCTCCCAGATCGTTCGGCGGTACAATCTCGTCCCAGTCGTAGATGGTGTGGCCCCAGAACTCCATGTTCCATGCCTTGTTGACTTCATCGAGTGTTTTGTATTTGTCTTTCAGCCATACGCGGAACGCTTTTGCACAGTTCTCGCAGTAGCACTCGCCGCCGTACTCATTGCTGATGTGCCAGCAGACGATGTTTTTGTTGTCGCCGTAACGCTCTGCCAGTTTTTCTGCCAGGCGCTTTGCATATTTCTGGAAAACCGGGCTGTTCGGGCAGGCATTGTGGCGATGACCGAATTTGTGATGGCGTCCTTCGAAATCGGTTCTTGCCACTTCCGGATAACGGTGTACCATCCATGCCGGGAGTGCGCCGGTGGATGTTGCCATGACGATCTGGACGTCCTCTTTTGTCAGGGTGTCTACGATCTCATCGAGCTCTGTAAAGTCGTACTCATTCTCGGACGGCTGGATTTTTGCCCAGGAAAATACGTTGATCGTGGTGCTGTTGATGCCGGCCTGATGGAAAAGTTTCATATCCTCATCCCAGATCTCTTTTGGCCACTGGTTTGGGTTGTAGTCTCCTCCGTATAACATTTTTTTGAATTTTGGCTGCATTTTTTTGATTCCTCCTGTGTTTGGATATCTCGTTTTGATGGCTCTATTATATACTGGTCTTTGTGAGAAAAGTATGATATGCTTGTCTAAAAAGTATGAATTTTCGAAACTCATTCCGGAATCTTATTTTAGACTTTTCTTTCAGAAAGGAACTGACTGTTATGCCTATTTTCTTTAAACCATCCGCCTCTGATTTTTCCCTCTCCGCTGACAGCATCGGCAACCGCTGGCTGCAGGAGCCCGTTGTGCGCCCGAACGGATTCCCCTTATATCACTGGATTCAGACGGAACGCGGCGAAGGGCTGCTGACCCTCGAAGGTCAGGAACTTTTGCTGAAACCAGGTGACGGTGTTCTGATTGCTCCGCATGTGCCGCATGAATACCGCGAAAACGACGGCAGCGGGATGTGGTTTACATCCTTTCTGACCTTTGACGGAAAGCTCTCCGATGATCTCTATAAAATCTGTGCCGTCTCGCCGTATCTTTTCGTTCCGGCCTCAGAGGGCGCGTGGTTTCAGGAATGGATTGACCGCATAATCGACTCACACTTTCTGAAAAATGACATCGACGATGCTGCGCTCTCCGTCGGATGCTTTGAGTTCCTGACACGCCTTTCCCAGCTCCGCACCGGCCTTTCCCGGACGGAGCATCCGCTGTATCTCCAGTATGTCCGCCCGGCAATGCAGGAAATCGAAAGTCATCTTTCCGACCCGCTCAATGTGGATGCTCTCGCGGAACAGCTCCATATCACGCCGCAGTATCTGACACGCCTGTTCCAGCGTTTTGTCGGCAGCTCTGTCCGCTCGTACATCAGCGTTCTGCGCATCAGCCGCGCCAAGGAGCTTCTCATCAGCCGTCCCTACACTACGCTCGACGGCATCGCCGCCCTCTGCGGCTACCGCGATGTCAGCTACTTTATCTCGGTTTTCCGCCAGCAGACCGGGACAACGCCGAAGCAGTTCCGGAAGCTGTACGGCATATAATCTGAAACACCCCTCTTTCCGGCGCCAAAAAAGATCCTCCGTCTCATTTCACAGACGAAGGATCTTTTTTCGTTCTCTCTTATTTCATGCTTTTCAGAATGCTTCTCGCAACCGACAGTCCGTTTGCGCTTGCCTGCTGGAGGCCGCGGGTTACAGATGCGCCGTCGCCGATGGCGCGGAGGCCTTTGACACTGGTGCAGAAGTCTTTGTCTACGACAACTTTGTTGGAATAGAATTTGACTTCTACGCCGTACAGCAGTGTCTCATCGCTGGCGATACCCGGTGTTACTTTGTCGAGGGCTTCGATCATCTCGGCAATGTCGACCATGATACGGTGCGGGAATACCAGGGAAAGGTCGCCCGGAACGGCATCTTTTAAGGTCGGGATCAGGTTATTGCGGCAGAGACGCTCTTCTGTCGTTCTTCTTCCGCGTTTGAAATCGCCGTACGTCTGAACGAGGATCTTGCCGTCGCAGAGCATGTTGGAAAGCTGTGCGATCTGTTTGCCGTACTCGATCGGGGTTTTAAATGGTTTCGTAAAGTTCTTGGATACCAGGAGGGCAAAGTTCGTGTTGTTTGTCTTGAACTCCTGGGATTTGTAGGCGTGACCGTTTACAACTGCCAGACCGTTTTCATAATACTCAGTTGCCACCTCACCGGACGGGTTCGTACAGAAGGTACGCACTTTGTCGTCAAAAGTCGGGGTATAGTAAACGAGTTTTGCCTCGTACAGGTTCTTGTTCAGGAACTCCATGACCTCGTCGCGGACTTCCACGCGGACACCGATATCGACGGTTCCGACCTCGGTCTCGATGCCGTGGCCGTTGCAGATATGTGAGAACCAGTCGGCTCCCTCGCGGCCTACTGCGGAGACAATCTCATCTGCCTCGTAAACCGTTCCGTCCTCAAGTGTTACAGCTGTCGCACGGCCGTCCTCGATCGTAATATCATTGACCATCGTGTTGAATTTCATTTCCACGCCGATCTCTTTTAAGTGATCCTCGAGGCGGCTGTAAATCTTGTAGCCCTCCTCAGTTCCGAGATGGCGGATTGGACATTCGATCAGCTTCAGGTTGGCGTTGATCGCTCTGCGGCGGATCTCACGGATCTCTTTTTCTTTATCGACACCGTAAACATTCTTGTCTGCGCCGAAATCCAGATAGATCTGGTCGGACTCATGGATCAGCTCAACCGTCTTTTCATATCCTAAAATCTCCGGCAGATTTCCACCGACATCCGGGGAAAGAGAAAGCTTTCCGTCGGAGAATGCGCCTGCTCCGGCAAATCCCGTTGTGATTGAGCACGGTTTGCAGTTCACGCATTTTTTCGTTTTTCTCTTTGGACACTGACGGCTCTCGATCGAACGTCCTTTTTCGATCATCAGCACCTTCAGATCCGGTTTTTCTTTCAGCAGTTCATAGGCACAGAAAATACCTGACGGGCCTGCGCCGATAATAATGACATCATATTTCATTCTTTTTTAATTTCCTCTCGTTTTTTATCCCATCACGATCAGATACTGGCCGTCCGGCAGGGCAAAGACTTCGCTCTGCTCTTCTAATTCTGCATCCGACATTTCTTCCACGTCCATGCCCTCTTCTTCCATGTAGGCGCGCACGTCGTCCAGATTGTCGGCAACGACTGCAAGGCAGTCCTCCAGAAAGGCCTCTGCCTCATCGTAATTTTCAGCCACCGGCTCGTCGAATAACTGGCCCTGATTCATTAAAAATGTGTTGATGCATTCTTCAGTATATTCTCCCATTCTGGTTTTCTCCTCTGTTCGTTTTATTTTTCCTGATTCTTTCTGTGAAAAAGCGTTAAGATTTCCTCCGGCCGGTCGAGCAGCTCCATCGCATGGTTGTCGATCAGCTCCTGGCGCGGGCGGAATCCCCACGTCACACCAACGGTAAACATGCCTGCGGCGTTTCCGGTCTGCATATCCGTATTGGTATCGCCAAAGTACAGGCACTCTTCCGGTCTGGCGCCGAGTGCGTCTGCAATCGCGAGCGCACCGATCGGAGACGGCTTTCTCGGGATTTCTGCGGTCTGCCCCTGAATCCGGTTGAAAAAGCCCGGTCCGTACACGCTCTCCACGACGTGGATGGCCGCCTCGTGCGGCTTGTTGGAACATACGGCAATCGGAACTTCTTCCCGCAGCGCGGTCAGGGTTTCCCGCATATTAGGATACGGTTTTACGTGATACAGCGGGTCCTCGTTGAACCACGCGCGGCCAAGGCGGATGCCCTCCTGCAGATAGTTGAGCTCTGCATCTCCGGCGTCTTTTAAAGCGCGCTCCACTGCCAGATCGAAACCGTCTCCAGCGTAAAAGTTGAAGGCTTCTACCGGGCGCGGCACAAGTCCAAAATGTTCCAGAACGCGGTTGACTGCGTGCGCAATCGACTCTACAGTGTCTGCGATGGTGCCATCCAGGTCAAAGATACAAGCTTTTATCATATTCTGACTTCCCTTCATTGTCTCTTTTGTTCTTCGATTTTCTTTCTTCTCTCTCTTCTTGTCCGCAATCATTATATCCTGTATTTTCTCCCTGCGCAACCATATTTTCTTTTCCTGCACTTTGTGATAAAATGAAGCTGTTTTTCAGATTCTTGGAAAGGAAAAAAAGAGAATATGAATCAGACTGTGAAAATATTTTTTACCGATATGGACGATACCCTGCTGAATTCCGAAAAGCAGGTGACAAAAGAAAACATGGATGCCATTTCAGAGGCACTTGCCGCCGGCCACAAAATTGTGTTCAACACCGGCCGCCCGCTCTCCGGCTTTCTGCCGATCTTAAAAGAGCTCGGACTTGACCGCGAAGGCTGCTATGCCATCGCTTTCAACGGCGGACTGATTTACGACTGTGCTGCGCAAAAAACGCTGCACCGCCGCACGATTCCGCTCGAATATGCACGCGTGATTTTCGAAAAAACGCAGGAGGCAGGCCTCTACTGCCACACCTACTCCGACACCTCTCTTCTCTGCCGCCATGCGGGCGAGGAAACGCGTATTTACACGCAGGCAATCCACATTCCCGTTGTGGAGGATCCGCTTCTGCCGGAACACCTCGCCAAGGAGCCGTGCAAGATGATCGTGATTGATCTCCACGACCGTGCAAAAATGGACGCTTACCGCGCTGCCATGGAGCCGTGGGCAAAAGGAAAAATTTCGATGTTCTACTCCAGCCCGCATTATCTCGAGCATGTCCCGGAACACGTTTCCAAGGGCCATGCCGTGAAAAAACTCTGCGAGCTTCTTCAGATTCCGCTTGCCAACACCGTGGCTGCCGGAGATCAGGAAAATGATATTTCGATGATCGAGGCCGCTGCCGTCGGTGCCGCCATGAAAAATGCGACCGATGCCGTAAAGGCGAGTGCCGATTATATCACGGAAAACGACTGCAATCACAGCGGCGTGGCGGAGATTCTTCGTAAGTTTATCCTTGCCTGATTCTGTTTCTGTGTCAGAAAACCTTCTCTTTCTTGTTTTCTTTGGCACTTTTTCCGAATTCTGTAAGATTTTACTTTCTTTTTTGTTGAAACTGTATTACAATAGTTTCAAAGGACGGCATTTGAAAGGAGACTTGAATCGAGATGTCACGGAAATCAAAACGTATTCTGCTTACTCTGGCTTCTGCCGCTGTCGGCGCAGCCTGCGGTGCGGCAGTCTATTTTATCCGGAAAGGAAAAGCAGATCTTGAAACAGATTTTGACGATTTTAAAGACGAATTTGAAGAGGAAGAGCCTGCTCCTGCTGAACGTACTTATACGACCCTTCCGAAAACGAAAGGTGCGGAGGATGCTGCACCGGATCCGGAATCTGCAGCTTGCAATAAAGGTTCCGAAACAGCTGATACAGAAGCTGAAAGCGAAACCGCAGAGTCCGAAGAAGAAGACGCTGAAAAAGAAAGCTGTGCGGATCGTGAAGTTTCTCCACAGGAAGAAAGCGAAGTAACCACAGAATAAAACCCAAAAACAGAATATAGAAACATAAGGAAGTAATTCCTGGGGAGGGAAACCTCCCCTTTTTTATGGAAAGGAGATTGTTATGGAACTTGCAAAACGCGATGACGTTCCTGTAGAACTTACCTGGGACCTGTCTTTAATTTATCCAACCGAGGAGGCCATGCTGGCTGATGCGCAGAAAATGAAAGAATTAAGTCTTTCTATGGAAGCATCCTACAAAGGAAACCTCACCGATGCAGCCACGATCAACCACTGCCTCGACGATTACCAGGAGGTCTACCGTCTGATCACACTGACCGCCAACTACTGCGATCTCGCCGTCTCTGTCGACTATTACAACAGCGCAAACCAGACGCGCAACGACCGCATCAACAGCCTGATCTCTGAGATTTTCAGCCGTCTCACCTTTATCGAGAGCGAGCTTTCCGAACAGTCCGAGGATGTTTTGAACGAGGCCATGCAGCAGTCAGATACGAACCGCTGCTATCTCGCCGAGATTCTCCGCAACAAGGCACACCGCCTGAGCCCGGAAACCGAACGTGCCATTTCCGCTCTGTCCCAGACCTTCTCGGCTCCGTACCAGATCTACAACATGGCAAAGCTTGCCGATATGAAATTTGATTCTTTCACCGTAAACGGAAAAGAATATCCGCTCGGCTACTCCCTGTTTGAAGATAATTACGAATACGAAAAAGACACCGATATCCGCCGCAGTGCATTCTCCGCCTTTTCTGCAAAAATCAGACAGTACGAAAATGTAACGGCAGCTGCTTACAATGCCCAGCTGCAGACAGAAAAGACCATGGCCACGCTGCGCGGCTTCAATTCCGTCATCGATTCTCTGCTGTTCCCGCAGCAGGTCAGCCGTGAGCTGTACAACCGCCAGATCGATCTCATCACCACCCGCTTGGCTCCGCATATGCGCAAATATGCCCGCCTGCTGAAAAAGGTTCACAACCTTGACCGCATGACCTTCGCCGATCTGAAAATCGCCGTCGACCCGGAGTACGATCCGTCTGTCACGATCGAGGAATCAAAACAGTACATCGAAAAAGGTCTTGCCATTCTCGGTGATGATTACGTTTCCATGATTCAGGAGGCCTACAAAAAACGCTGGGTTGACTTTGCACAGAACCAGGGAAAATCCACCGGCGGCTTCTGTGCCAGCCCGTACGGAAAAGGTTCCTTTATTCTCTTAAGCTGGAATAACCGCATGGCAGATGTTTTCACGCTGGCGCATGAACTCGGCCACGCCGGCCATTTCCGTCTCTGCAACGGCGCACAGGCGATTCTCGATACCGAGGTTTCCTCTTATTTTGTCGAGGCGCCGTCTACCATGAACGAGCTTCTTATGGCTCATTATCTGCTGAAAACGACCCCGGACAAACGGTTCCGCCGCTGGGTTTTAAGCTGTATGATCAGCAACACATATTATCATAACTTCGTCACCCATCTGATGGAGGCTGCTTACCAGCGCGAGGTTTACAAGCTCATCGATGCCGGCGACAGCGTACAGGCTGAGACGTTAAGCAGCATTATGAAAGAGACCCTGCAGAAGTTCTGGGGCGATGATGTGGAAATTTCCGATGACGCAGCGCTCACCTGGATGCGCCAGCCGCATTACTATATGGGACTTTACTCCTACACCTACAGCGCCGGACTGACCGTTGCCACACAGGTCTGCAAGCGCATCGAAACCGAAGGCCAGACCGCTGTCGATGACTGGAAAAAGGTACTGACCGCCGGAAGCACGAAGACACCGGAAGAGCTGGCAAAAATGGCCGGCGTTGATATCTCGACGGATGCACCGCTTCTCGATACGATCGAGACGATTGGATCGATCATCGATGAGATCTGCGAGCTGACCGAAGAGCTGGGCTGCTGATCCTGTCCGCATTGTAACTCTCTATCAAACAGTAAAAACGGATTGTTCCGTCAGTTTTTGTTACTGGCGAAGCAATCCGTTTTTTTCATATCTTTTTTCACGCATTCCAGCACTTTTTCAGAATCGCAGCTGCCTCTGCAATCTCCTCCTCAGAAAGCCCGGCGTACCCAAGCAGCACTGTGCCGCCCTGTGCGGGATCTGCGGCAGCGCCGATGCAGTACCGTTCCAGCCCGTACACGCGCACACCATCCTCTTTTGCCCGCTGCACCGCCTCCGCTTCGGAGAGTCCTCTCGGCAGGTGGACCAGCACATGGACGCCCGCATTCTCGCCGGACACCGTGTACTCCCGCCCAAACTCCTTCAGAAGCCGGATCAGCAGGTCGTGTTTCCCTTTATACTGTGCACGCATCCGGTTCAGATGGCGCTCGAACGCGCCGCTCCGCATAAACTCTTCCAGAATCTTCTGGTCCGTCTTCGAAACTGTCGCGGAAAAGCATCTTCCGTTCTCCTCGTAGGCAGGCAGCAGCGTCTCCGGCAGCACCATGTAGCTGATGCGGATGGACGGCGCAATCGCCCGCGAAAACGTTCCAAGATAGATCACTTTTCCCTCTGTGTCATTGCCCTGCAGTGCCGGGATCGGGCGGCCCTTGTAGCGGAATTCACTGTCGTAATCATCCTCAATCAGATACCGCCCATTTTCCCTCGATGCCCACGCAAGGAGCTGCATCCGCCGCTTCATCGGCATGACCATGCCCATCGGGAACTGGTGCGACGGCATGATGTACGCCAGATCCGCCCCGCTTTTTTCCAGCTCCGCCGGCCGCATGCCCGCTTCGTCCATCGAAATCGTACACATCGCATAGCCAAGCTTCGCAAAACAGCGGTAGGCACTGATGTAGGTCGGATTTTCCATCGCCACTTTATGGCCACGCCCTAAGATCACCGAAAGCAGCATCAGCAGATAATCATTTCCCGCTCCGACGATGATCTGCTCCGTGCGGCAGTTCACGCCGCGTGCGTGGTGCAGATAGTCGCGGATTGCCTCCCGAAGACCGTGCTCGCCCTTCGCATCCCCGAGCTGGAACAGGCTGTCATCTGCGTCCAGCAGGACTTCTTTCGAGATCTTCTTCCAGCTGTTCTGCGGAAATCCGCCCGGCGCCGTACCGGTCACGGCAAAATCGTAGCGGAACGGCATCTGTTCCGCGGCATCATCCTCTTTTGTCTCCTCTTTCTTTTCATCGAGGCGGTACAGCCCCTCAATCTCACAGACAAAGTAGCCTTTGCACGGCACACTCTCCAGATACCCTTCGGATACCAGCTGCTCATACGCCAGATCCACGGTACTCCGGCTCACCGACAGATAGCCCGAAAGCGCCCGCGCCGACGGCAGCCGCTCCCCTGCACGGATCCGTCCGCCGCGGATTTCCTCGCGGATAAAACCGTAGATCTGCTCATAGAGCGGTGTCTTCCGATGCGGATCCAGCGAAATCGTCAATTCATTCATCTTCCCATCTCCCTGACAAAAAGAACAGCCGCTTGGGATGTCGGTTTCATCCAGGCGGCTGCTCTGTTCCATTTCAAAATTCTTATTTATTTCGCTGCCGGCAGCTTGAAAGAGCTCTTCAGAGATACGATACGGTTGAACACCAGCGCATCCTCTTTGGAATCTTTTGCGTCTACACAGAAGAATCCGTTTCTGACAAACTGGAAGCTGTCATATGCTTTCGCATCTTTTAAAGACGGCTCCAGATAGCACTCTTTTAATACAGTCAGGGAATTCGGATTCAAGTTCATGGAACCATCCTCGTTGTAAACGCCCTTCTCCTCGTCGATCAGGTTTTCGTACAGACGGCACTCTGCTTTGACAGCGGTCTTTGCTGCTACCCAGTGGATTGTTCCTTTTACTTTTCTTCCGTCCGGGGAATTTCCTCCCTTGGACTCCGGATCGTACGTTCCATGGATTACGGTGATATTTCCGTTCTCGTCTTTCTCGCATCCGGTGCAGGTGACGAAGTATGCGTTCATCAGGCGGACTTCATTGCCCGGGAACATACGGAAGTATTTGCGGACCGGCTCCTCCATGAAGTCTTC
The DNA here is from genome assembly GCF_003460565.1 of Blautia sp. AF32-4BH. Lineage (NCBI taxonomy): Bacteria > Bacillati > Bacillota > Clostridia > Lachnospirales > Lachnospiraceae > Blautia > Blautia sp. AF32-4BH. The sequence goes on from NZ_QTVL01000002.1 coordinate 389,911, forward strand.
GCGCTCGATGTACAGTTCTCTTCCGAACGGTACCTGACGGCTGCCAAGCTCCGGATTCTCGAGGTTATTCTGTACTTCCAGCATCTCAATCTGGTCTTCCGGATAGTTGTCGATGACAAGTTTCACCGGATTTAAGACTGCCATGGTACGGGCTTTTTTCAGCTTCAGATCCTCGCGGATGCAGTACTCCAGCATCGCATAGTCAACGGAGCTGTTTGCTTTTGATACACCGCACAGATCTACGAATTTCTTGATGGACTCCGGTGTAAAGCCTCTGCGGCGGAGTGCTGCGATGGATACGAGACGCGGGTCATCCCAGCCGTCTACCACGCCGTCCTCTACCAGCTTTTTGATGTAACGTTTTCCGGTAACCACGTTGGTCAGATACAGCTTTGCAAACTCAATCTGGCGCGGCGGCATCGGATATTCCAGCTCGCGTACAACCCAGTCGTACAGCGGACGGTGGTCCTCAAACTCCAGCGTACAGATAGAATGGGTAATGCCTTCGATGGCGTCCTCGATCGGATGCGCGAAGTCGTACATCGGGTAGATGCACCAGGTATCGCCGGTTCTGTGGTGATGCATATGGGCTACACGGTAGATAACCGGGTCTCTCATGTTGATGTTCGGTGATGCCATATCGATTTTCGCACGGAGTACTTTGCTTCCGTCCTCGAATTCGCCGTTTTTCATGCGCTCGAACAGGTCCAGGTTTTCCTCTACGGAACGATTGCGGTACGGGCTCTCTTTTCCAGGCTCGGTTAAGGTTCCGCGGTACTCACGGATCTCCTCTGCGGACAGATCGCAGACGAATGCTTTTCCTTTTTTGATCAGTTTTACGGCTGCCTCATACATCTGTGGGAAATAATCGGATGCGTAGTACAGATGATCTTTCCAGTCTGCACCAAGCCACTGGATATCGGCTTTGATGGAATCAACAAACTCGGTTTTCTCTTTCGTCGGGTTTGTATCATCGAAACGCATGTGGAACTCTCCGTTGTACTCCTGTGATAAACCGTAGTTTAACAGGATGGATTTTGCATGTCCGATATGAAGATAGCCGTTTGGCTCCGGCGGGAATCGTGTGCAGACATGGTCGTAAACGCCCTCTGCCAGATCTTTGTCAATCGCAAGCTCGATAAAATTTTTGGAAACAACTTCTTTTTCTTCCATAATAAGGTCAGGCCTCCCTCGAATCTTTTCGTTTGGAGCACTGCCCCGAAAAGGGCGCAAAATGCTCTGTGTATTCTATCACTATAACACAAAAGCATTCTCCTGCAAAGCATTTTTTTCGGTACACAAAGCCGCCGGAGCGGACCGGTGCCTATTCTTCTGCCTCGTGTGCGGTCACCTGGCGGTGCTCCACGGAGGTCGAGAACACGATCTGCGTCCGCGTCCGTCCAAAATGCTGCAGCTCGCCGATAAACTGGTCGAGCTCAATGGTACTAACAAAAAGGCCCTCAATGAGCATGGAGTAATCACCGGTAACGCAATTACATTCCACGACATTGTGGACCTTTTCAATATAGGGATAAAATTCTTTTTTCTGAACCGGCTCAACCTCGAGGTTGATGAACGCTTTGATCGGATATCCCAAAAGCGCCGGATTTAATTTGACCTGATATCCTGTAATGTAGCCTTCCTTCTCCAGCCGCTCAATTCTGGCGGAAACTGCCGGGGAGGATAAAAATACGTGTTCCGCGATTTCTTTCAGCGGCATCCTGGCGTTTTCCCGAAGAAGATTCAGGATTTTTGCATCGATGTGATCGAGCTCATGGCGCATCGCATCGTTCTTGCTTTTTTCATGTTTCATACGCTGCTCTCCTGTTTTTTCACTTTTATACTGTTCAGCATATCACGTTCGCCGTTTTTTGTCTACGAAAACGTGTCCTCGCGGAAACTGCTTTCGAAAAATAAGTAAAAGTGCCTCTTTCCCTTGGTATTTAAAATCAAATGCAAAAATAAATAAAATTCCACAGTTCTTCGGCGGCGGTATTTACAAATTTCTGCCCTGGTGTTATTCTTCCGGTATCGAAAGGCAAAGCAAGAATTGTTTCAGACAATATACACAACTCAATGCGTGCAGAAAGAAGGAGATTATTATGAAAACAAGAATTGAAGCAGATTCCATTGGTTCCCTTGAAGTCCCCTCCGACGCCTACTACGGGGTACAGTCCCTGCGGGCAAAACGGAATTTCCCCATCACGGGAACGCCGATCCACCCGGTCATGATCCAGAATCTGGCGAAAATTAAAAAGGCAGCTGCCATCTCCAACCGCGAAGCACAGAGACTGCCGGAGGAAAAAGCGGCTGCCATTATCTATGCCTGTGATGAAATCATTGCCGGCAAATTAAAAGACCAGTTCATCGTTGACGGCATCCAGGGCGGCGCCGGAACGAGTGCTAATATGAACGCAAACGAAGTCATCGCAAACCGCGCCATCGAAATCCTGGGCGGCGCCAAGGGTGATTATACCATTGTCCACCCGAATGACCACGTCAACATGGCACAGTCCACAAACGACGTTATCCCAAGTGCAGGAAAACTGACCGTGCTCGATCTGCTCCCGGATCTTCTGCATGCGCTCGAGTCACTCCACGCAGCACTGCTCGATAAGTCCCAGGAATTTGACCACATTTTAAAGATGGGAAGAACCCAGCTTGAGGACGCTGTTCCGATGCGTCTCGGCCAGAGCTTCCACGCTTACGCAACGATGATCGAGCGTGATATCCGCCGGATCGAACGCGCCAGAAAAGAGCTGTTCACCCTGAACCTCGGCGGAACAGCCATCGGTACGACGATCAATGCTTCCGATTACTATCTCCACCACATCGTGCCGACCCTCGCTGCTGTGACAGGCTATCCGCTGATGCAGGCGGACGATCTGTTTGACGCGACGGAGAACCTCGACGGATTTGTGACGATCTCCAACACGTTAAAGACCTGCGCCGTCAACCTCTCCAAGATGTGCAACGACCTGCGCCTGCTGTCCAGCGGACCGCGAACCGGATTCGGCGAGATCAACCTGCCGCCGATGCAGAACGGATCCTCGATTATGCCGGGCAAGATCAACCCGGTGATCCCGGAGGTTGTGACACAGGTTGCCTTCCATGTCATCGGAAACGACACCACAATCACGATGGCGGCTGAGGCTGGCCAGATGGAGTTGAACGCGTTTGAGCCGGTTGTCTTCTACTCCCTGTTCTCTTCCATCACCTCGATGACAGGCGCTGTGAATACGCTTGTGAAGAACTGTATTCTCGGCATTACCGCAAATGAGAAACGGTGCGAGGATCTCGTTTCGAAGAGTGTCGGCATCACAACGGCGCTCTGCCCGTATATCGGATACCAGAAAGCGGCCTCGATTGCAAAGAAATCGCTGAAGACGGGCGAGAGTGTTACTTCTCTGGTTCTGAAAGACGAACTGCTGACACAGAAACAGCTCGACGACATTCTCGATCCGTACGCTCTGACCGGACCGGAACTGCCGGCAGAAGACGATCTGGCTGGCTGAATGTAACTGCTGCTTTCTTTCATAATTTCTTAACGATACGCAAAAAGGCTTCCCGGATTTCCTTGCTGTCCGGGAAGCCTTTTTCTGTCGTTTTCTTTTGTATCAAACTCTGTTTAAATTCTCGCTACGCCGCTCTTTCTTGCTGCCTCTGCAACGGCTGCTGCCACCGCATCTTTGACACGCGGATCAAAGGCTGCCGGGAGGATGTAGTCTGCGTTCAGCTCTTCATCGCTTACCAGGCCTGCGATTGCGTAAGCTGCTGCGACCTTCATTTCATCGTTGATATCAGATGCTCTCACATCGAGCGCTCCGCGGAAGATGCCCGGGAAGCAGAGTACGTTGTTGACCTGGTTCGGGTAATCGCTTCTTCCTGTGCTGACAACGGCTGCTCCTGCTGCTTTCGCCTCGTCCGGGAAAATCTCCGGCGTCGGATTTGCGCAGGCAAAGATGATCGGATCTTTTGCCATCGTACGTACCATATCGGGAGTGAGCGTACCCGGCGCAGAAACGCCAATAAAAATATCGGCTCCTTTGATTACCTCTGCAAGCGTGCCCTTCTCATGGTTGTAGTTTGTGATCTTCGCCATCTCCTCTTTGATCGGGTTGAGGCCGTCGCGTCCCTCGTAAATCGCACCTTTGCGGTCTGTCATGATGACGTTTTTGAGACCCATCGAAATCAGCAGGCGGATAATGGCGATTCCGGCTGCACCGGCTCCTGAGGTAACAATTTTGACTTCATCCAGTTTCTTTCCAACCAGTTTCAGCGCATTGATGACACCGGCCAGTGTGATCACGGCTGTTCCATGCTGATCATCGTGGAAAATCGGAATATCACAGCATTCCTTTAATTTCTTCTCGATCTCAAAACATCTCGGTGCGGAGATGTCCTCCAGGTTGACACCGCCGAAGCTTCCTGCGAGAAGACGCACGGTATTGACAATATCATCCACATCCTTGCTGCGCACGCAGAGCGGGATTGCATCGACACCACCGAATTCTTTAAACAGCACGCATTTTCCTTCCATGACCGGCATGCCGGCCTCCGGGCCGATATCTCCAAGTCCGAGAACTGCGGTTCCATCTGTAACAACAGCTACCGTGTTCCATCTTCTGGTCAGCTCGTAGCTCTTGTTGACATCTTTCTGAATTTCCAGGCACGGCGCCGCCACACCCGGTGTATAGGCAAGACTCAAGGCATCTTTTGTATCTACGGCCGCCCGGGAAGTGACCTCAAGCTTTCCGCGTAATTCATAGTGCATTTTTAATGATTCTTTTGCGTAATCCATCGCTTTTTTCCTCCATTTCATGTGTGACTGCGTCTCATTAATAATAGGAAGAGAGATTCACGCGTCACACGGGATGTCTGTTCGCTGCACCCCTATTATAACAAGCGTTCTCTAAATTTCAACCGGTGTTTTGATTAATGAAAAAATTTCTACTTTTCCGCCAAAAACGGCTGCTTCATTTGCGAAATTTTATCAAAAATACTCTTTTTCTTTCTCTCAGCCGCAGTCCGATCCTGCCCGGAGGGCTTTTTTTGCTTTACAGTAAAATTCAACAAAGTTTTTTATAAAGCAAAAAATCTGCCCGCCTCCCATCCTTTTCAGACTGGAAAACAGACAGATTTTTTTCTTTACTCCGCCACAATATTCTGCAGCCAGACTCCTTTCTTGACAAGGACAAATCCAATCACGCACTTGATCAGGTCAACCGACATAACCATAAAGTAGATTGCGTAGATCGAAAGTCCGGTAAAACGGCTCAGGCAGAAAGCCACCGGCACACTGACAACCCAGATGAATACGCTGTCGAACAGGAACGTGATGATCGTTTTTCCACCGGAGCGCAGGGTAAAGTAGCTTGCATGCAGGAATGCATTGACCGGCATGAACATGGCCACTTCCACGATGAAGATTGCCGCCATGTGGCGTACTTCGTCCGTCGTGTTGTAGAGGCGTGGGAAGAGCGGAGCCACGAGCGCCATCAGCGCGCCGATCACAATACAGAGTAATACAGAAAACGTGATCAGCTTCGTATCGGTATCCTTTGCCTCTTCCATCCTTCCGGCTCCGAGGAGCTGTCCGACGATGATGGCAACGGAATCGCCGAGTGCGATGAAAACGACGTTGAACAGGTTCGAGATCGTGTTGGAGATATTCATCGCGGCTACGACATTCAGTCCACGCACGGAGTAACACTGCATCAGGATCGCAACGCCGCCGGCCCAGAACGTTTCGTTCAGCATCAGCGGTGTTCCTTTGATGAGGATCTGTTTCGTCAAAGCCGCCGGAACACGGATCGTGCGGTACAGATGCTTCGTAAAACGATATTTTTCTTTGTTTCCATGCGTGCGGATCAGCACAATCGCCATCTCCACGTAACGGGACAGCACCGTTGCGGCTGCCGCGCCGACAACGCCGAGCTGCGGTGCACCGAATTTTCCGTAGATTAAAATGTAGTTAAAAACCAGATTAACGAAGACAGCGGTAATACCGGCCTTCATCGGAAGCATTGTCTCGCCGCATTCGCGCAGCGTGCTGGCATAAAGCTGCACAAACAGGAACGGCGGGAGTCCTACCAGCATGACCTTCATATAAGAAATGCCATAGGCTAATGTCGCATTCATGTCCTGGCTTCCCTGATCGCCTGTCAGGTAGAGACGAATCAGAGGCTCGTGCGCACCAAGGAAAATAGTGATTGCCGCTGCCGTCAGGATCACGCCGATCCAGAGCTTGAAGCGGAAGGTGTTTCGCACACCCTCGTCGTTGCCCTGTCCGAAATACTGCGCAGTGAAGATTCCTGCGCCAGACACGCCTCCAAAGATACAGAGGTTATAGATAAAAAGAAGCTGATTGACGATCGCAACACCGGACATCTGCTCGGTGCCGACCTGTCCTACCATGATGTTGTCGAGAAGGCTGACAAAGTTGGTGATACCGTTCTGAATCATAATCGGCATCGCAACGCCAAGCACCATCAGGTAAAACCGTTTGTTCCCAATAAATTTTCTGTGTTTCTGCATGGTTTCCCCCTTTTCTTGCTGTATAAAATAAATGACATAAATCGGAGCCTTTCTGGATTTCTCCAGGCAGGCCCCGAACAGTAATGTTTATTATACACGATTCATGTTTAGAAAGAAAGATCCTTTTTATCTTTTTTCTGGCTTTTTTTGACATCTTAATTTCAGAGCATTAAACAGCCTCAACAATAAGATAAACATAACTCCCCATATTACCCATGCCGCAAAGCACCCAATTCCCTGATAGCGGATATCTACCATTATTCCAATAATAAAAGGAAGTGACATAAACATAATTACTGCCATTATAAAATCAAAAATAATGTATAACACTATGTTTACCTTCCCTATTAAGAATCTGCTGTTTGATATTCATCCTGTATTTTCTGATTTGCCGCCTGACCAATATTAAGCTTTTCAAACATTTCTTCTGTATCCAGACCTCTGCTGTAGTACGCAGTCATCATATCCGCTGTGATCGATTTTCCAAATCTTCTGGGGCGGCTGTTGCAGATAAACTTCGATGTTGTGTCAATCACACTGTTGGTGTATTCCAGCAATCCTGTTTTATCGATATATATTTTTGAGTTTAATACGTCCTGAAAAGCATTCACCTTTGAATTTAAAAAATCGTCCCACAGCATGCCGCAAATTTTTCCACCAGCGCCACTGCCACCTTCATCACCCCGGCCAGTACCATCACAAAGATTGGGTTCTTTTTGCCTTTCTGCAGCAGGATGAGGCTGATGATAAAGATCACGACAAGACTCCAGTTCGTCTGCGCCAGCCGGATCACGGTATCTCCTTCACTGCTCCAAAACGCCGTGACCAGAATTGAAATCCCTGCGGAACCGATCATCGCCACAACCGCCGGGCGGAGGGAGCGGAGGATGCCCTGGAGCATTGCCATTTCACGGTATTTTAAATAGAGTTTCGCAAGCAATGTGACAAGAATACACGACGGCAGAATACAGCCAAACGTTGCCGCAAGTGCGCCCGGAACACCAGCGATTTTAATTCCGACGAACGTAGCCGAATTGACTGCGATCGGCCCCGGCGTCATCTGGGAGATGGTAATCAGATCCGTAAACTCCGACATCGACAGCCAGCCGTGTCCCTGCACCACCTGTCCCTGAATCAGCGGCATGGCCGCATAGCCTCCGCCGAAGCTGAGCAGGCCGATCTGGAAAAAGCTTAAAAATAGCTGAAAATAAATCATTTCGCACCCCTCCGTTTCGCCAGAATCGTCCGCACCGCACCGATGGCACCGCAGACCAGTACAATATAAATCACGTTGACCTTGAAAAAACAGGCTGCTGCAAACGCACAGACAAGAATCACCAGCGACAGCGGATCTTTTTCTTTCACAACCCCGGCTCCCATCTCATACGTCACGGATGCAATCACGGCTCCGACGCCTGCCTGCATTCCTTCGAGCATCTGGCTCACGAAAAAATTATCCCGGAACGCCTGATAGCAGACCGAAATCACAGAGATAATCAGAAACGGCGGAATAATCGTTCCAATAATCGAAACCAGCACACCAATCATCCCCGCCAGTTTATACCCGACAACAATCGCCCCATTCACCGCAATCGGCCCCGGCGATGACTGCGCAATCGCCACCAGATCGAGCATCTCATTCTCCTCAATCCAGTGGTACTCATCCACAAATTTCTTCTTCATCAGCGTCACAATCACATAACCGCCGCCGAACGTAAATGCGCTCAGATACAGCGTGGAAAGGAACAGTTTTTGCAGTACCTTACGTTTTGACTCCATTGTTTTCTTCACCTCATTTTTTCTGTTGTACCTATTCTACCATCTTTGGCACCAAAAAGCGACCCAATTGTTTTCACAAATGAGTCGCTCTTCTCGTTTTCCTATCTTATTTCTCTGCACACAGCTCCACAAACGCCTGCACTGCCTCGTTTGCATTGCCGTACACGCCTGCTCCGAAGTCATTGCAGACCTGCTCCAATGCCGCGCGGATGGAATCCGGCACGCTGCCGTCGTTGATAAAACTTGCCTCAATATTTTTTGCATCCCGAAGCCCCGCATACCGCTCATCGGTTCCGTTTTCTGCCACCGACGGCAGGCCTTTAATACTGGCCATCTCGTCGATCTCTTTTTCCTGCATCATAAAGCGCAGAAACTCAACCGCGATCTCTTTCTCTTCGCTGTCTTTGTTGACCGAAAATCCATACCACGGCTGCTGGTACGCGTAAGCGCCCTTGTCCCCGAGCGGTGCGTATAAGAATTCGTATTCAAACGGATTTGCGCTGAATGTCTCCGATTTGGATTCTCTCTTTTTCATGCCGCTGACACACTCGGCATTGCAGACATAGAACGGCATATCCAGATCGGTTCCGGCAATGTTCGAATAATAGAAATAACAGTCCTGTCCTTTGGAATCCTTATATTCGAGCTTTCTTTCCCCCAAGCGAATGACGCATCTTCTTTTTCCCTCACAATCATAACTGTACCTTTTGTAATAGTGTCTTTTTCTTCCTGCCCATCTCCTGCTGTTTTTTATATAACGAAAAGATCCCGGTTTCCCGGGATCTTTCTTAGTAAGCTGATGACGGGAATCGAACCCGTGACCTCCGCCTTACCAAGGCGACGCTCTACCGACTGAGCCACATCAGCACTCGCAAGTTGTTTTGTTTTTTTGTTAGCTCCTTGCTACATTTGGTATTCTATCAAAACTATAGTGAATTGTCAACAGTTTTTTCTACAAATTTGAAAATTTTTATTTGTTCACAGATTTTTCTGCACTTTTGACAATTCGCCGTAATTTTTTCGGTCGTTTTCCCATCTCACGAACAGACCTCCCGCACTTTACTGCGGATTCTCTGCAGTGCATTGTCGATTGCCTTCGGCTGCTTTCCAAGTTTTTCTGCAATCTGCGTATAATCGTACCCTTTCAGATACAATTCCAGCACCTGGTACTCAAATTTGCTGAGCCGTTCTTTGATCCGCTCATGCATGCCGATTACGTTTTCCCGGCTGATCATAATCTCCTCCGGTGTCTCCTCGTCCACCAGGCGCAGCTCTTGCTCGGAAACCGGTTCGCTTAACGAGACGAAGCTGTTCAGCGGCTGATGCTTCTGGCGCTGGGACGATGCCACTGCAGAATACATCTGACGGTCGATGCACAGGCCGGCGAAGGTGGCAAACGATGCCTCCTTCCCCGGTTTGTAGTCACGCACTGCCTTAAAAAGTCCGAGCATGCCCTCCTGGATCAGATCCTCGTGATCTCCGCCCACCAGGTACAGCGCCCTCGCCCTGGTCCGCACCAGCGATTTGTATTTGTCGATCAGATAATCGGTAATCTCGCGTTCTCCTGCCCGCAGACGCGCAATCAGCTCCTCATCCGTACAGGTATCGTAATCTTTCACCATCATATCTCTTGTATCCTTCATCTTTCTTCCGCCGGAGCGTAATGTGATTTTCCGCAATTTCTAGCAGCTTCTCTGTCTTACAATCTCATAAGCGAGCACGCCGGCTGCCACGGAAGCGTTCAGAGAGTCGATATCGCCTTTCATCGGAATTGTGGCTGTGAAGTCGCAGTTTTCTCTCACCAGACGGCTGACACCCTCTCCCTCATTTCCGATTACAAGGCCGATCGGTCCTTTGAGGTCGAGATCATACATTCTCTGTCCGTTCATGTCCGCGCAGACAAACCAGATGCCCTTTTCCTTCAGCATTTCCATGGTCTGCACCAGATTCGTCACCTTTGCCACCGGTGTGTAATTTAATGCACCTGCCGACGTTTTGGCAACGGTTGCTGTCAGGCCGACTGCGCGGTGCTTCGGCACGATGACACCATGTGCGCCTGCCAGGTTTGCGGTACGGATGATCGCACCGAGGTTATGCGGATCCTCAATGCCGTCCAGCAGAAGGATAAATGGCGGCTCTCCTTTCTCCTCTGCGCGCGCGAGGATGTCCTCAACGGTTGCATAACTGTAGGAAGCCACCTGTGCAATGACACCCTGATGCTTTCCGGTGGTGGACAGCTCGTCAAGACGTTCTTTTTCTACATAATTGATGATGGTATCGTGTTTTTTCGCCTCACGGATGATCGTGCGGATCGGGCCGTCCTGGCTGCTTGCAAGGACGAACAGCTTGTCCACGGTCTTGCCGGAGCGGAACGCCTCAATGACAGCGTTTCTTCCCTCTACCATGCCGCCTGTAAACTCCTCATCCGCCTGCTGTACTTCCTGTTTTCTGTCTCTGTCACGGTAATCTCGTTTCCCCTTAAAGTCACGTTTTTTTCCGTCTCTTCTCTCAAAATTTCTCTTGTCGTTTCTGTTGTTTTCTCTCATATCATTCCTGTTCCGCGGTCCCAAAAGCAGTGGGAACTTTTGCTTTTTCAAAAGCCCCACTGCCCTGCCGCTTCTTTTTTATTTTCTGAATCTTATCTGCTCTCACACTTCGCCAAGTCCTGCCCGGATCAGGTCGATCATCCGCTTGTAATCCCCTTTCAGGTACAGATACCCCATCACAGCCTCAAACCCGGTTGCCCGGCGGTAGTCGATCGTGGACGCATTTTTTGCCTTGGTATAAGATTTCGCATTTCTGCCTCTTTTATAAATCTGTTTTTCCTCTTCGGTAAACAGCGGCTCCAGAATTTCAATCATCGCCGACTGTTTCTCCGCCTTTACAAGCCCTGCCGCATGGCGGTGCAGCTTGTTGACCTGCATATTTGCTTTCCGCACCAGAATCGTGCGGATGACGATCTCATACGCAGCATCCCCGATGTAGGCCAGCGTAAGCGGCGAATACATGCGGATGTCATGCTGTTCCAGTCCGAATACCTCCGAAAGATAATCCTTCTCCCCGAAAACCGCCTCTGGAAAAAGCTCCTCGTTTTCTGTCTCTTTGCCCACTTCCGTCACTTCTGTTCTGTCCTTTCTTTTTTCCTCATCTGACGCAGCTCGCCCTCCAGCTCGAGCACACGGTTCGTAAGCTCCGTATTCTCCTGCTGCAGTACTTTGATATCCTCGAAAATCGGGTCCGGCAGATGAATGTGATCCATGCTTTTTCTCGGAATCCGCACATCATTCTGCTTCACAATGTGCCCCGGCACGCCGACGACGGTACAGTTCGGCGGAACCTCCTCGATCACAACCGATCCGGCTCCGATTTTGGAGTTTTCCCCGATCGTAAACGATCCGATGATCTTCGCACCGGCGCTGACCATAACATTGTCCTTCAGCGTCGGATGACGTTTCCCGGTCTCCTTACCATTACCGCCAAGCGTCACGCCCTGATACAGCGTCACGTTGTCTCCGATAATGGCTGTTTCTCCGATAATCACACCAGAACCATGATCAATAAACAATCCCTTTCCGATCGTCGCACCCGGATGGATTTCGATACCGGTTTTTCTCGCTGCCCGCTGTGAAATCCACCTGGCCAGAAAGTAATGGCCTTTCAGATATAGCTTGTGCGCCCGTCTGTACTTCAGCATAACACGAAATGAAGGATACAGCAAGACTTCCATGGGAGAATGTATCGCCGGATCCCGCTCCTGAATCACCTGAAATTCCTCTTTAAAATACGCGAAAAAACTCATCTTTCCTCTCCTTGCCTCCTGCTGGGACTTTTCCGGATTTTTATTTCTTACCATCATTCTGCATAACAGTAATATTCAAAAACGGAGCTGTTTCATCTCCGATAAAGACGAAATAGCTCCGTGGTTCCACTTTACTTTAAGGGCACACCTGCCCTCTTCTTTTCTTCTGCATAACGTGCAGGACCCGTGCCGGACTACCCACTTTTTCCGCTTCACCCGGCCAGCTTCCGGACGCACTTCAAAAACCCTCGTTTCAGGCAGCTTCCAGCCCCATTTGTCTGCCATTCTCTGTGAAACAATTCTGATTTTCTACTTTTTCCGTTCCAAGCCTTTTTCTGTTTCCGTTTGTTCTAGTTTATGCAAATTTTTCTCGTTTGTCAAGCAAATTTCCGCCGGATCCACTTGCTGATTTCGACCGCCGGAATGACAAGCAGTCCAAGGCCGATCGCCACATCATATTCCAACGCGCTGATCCGCTCAAAACCGAACGCACTCGACAGTACCGGGATGTAAATGACGGCGGATGTGAGGACAAATGAGAGTGCCATCGCGCCCCACAGATACTTGTTCTGATGCTTCATATGGAAAATAGAACCTTTCCGTGATCTCATATTGAAGGAATGGAAAATTTCCACCATGGAGAGTGTCAGAAACGCCATCGACATGCCGTCCGGGCTGTTGACGATTTCCCAGCGGCCGGCTTCCAGATAATGGCCGATGAAGTAGGACGCCAGCGTCAGCACCGTAATCACGATGCCCTGAAACGCAACATCAAAGCCGAGGCCGTCCGCAAAAATACCGTCATCCGCATTTCTCGGCGGGCGTTTCATGATGTCTGCCTCACCGTCCTCCATACCGAGCGCCAGCGCCGGGAAGCAGTCCGTAATCAGGTTGATCCAGAGCAGATGCACCGGATTTAAAATCGTAAAGCCCATCAGCGTCGCGCAGAAAATCGACAGCACCTCGGCAAGGTTCGATGCCAGAAGGAACTGAATTGCCTTACGGATATTATCGTAGATTCGTCTTCCTTCCTCAACCGCCGCGATGATCGTCGCAAAGTTGTCGTCCGCGAGCACCATATCTGCCACGTTTTTCGTCACATCCGTTCCCGTGATGCCCATTCCGATGCCGATATCCGCACGCTTGATCGACGGCGCATCGTTGACTCCGTCTCCTGTCATCGCGGTGATTCTGCCTTTCCGCTTCCACGCATCGACGATCCGCACTTTATGCTCCGGCTGGACGCGTGCGTAAACAGCATATTCCTCGATTCTCCGGTCAAGCTCCTCATCGCTTAACTGGTCAATCTCGGCTCCCGTTACCGCTTTCCAGCCCGCCTCCAGAATACCCAGCTCTTTTGCAATAGCAACCGCTGTGTCTTTGTGGTCACCCGTAATCATCACCGGACGGATGCCTGCCCCGCGGCATTCCCGGATCGCATCGACTACTTCCGGCCGCACCGGATCAATCATACCGCAAAGTCCTAAAAAGCAGAGATCCTGCTCCAGAAAGTCCGGCTCCTGGGAGGACGGCATCTGGTTCCACGCTCTTCCTGCTGCCGCCAGCACGCGGAGTGCCTGGTCTGCCATCGCCTTGTTCTGCGACAGGATTTCCTGCCGGAATGCTTCTGTCATCGGCTGTTTTCTGCCGTCACGCCAAACGGAGGTGCACCGCTTCAGAATCTCATCCGGTGCGCCTTTTGTGCAGGAAAAATACGTTCCGTCGTTTGCGCGGTGGATCGTTGTCATGCGTTTCCGCATCGAATCAAACGGCGCTTCCCCGACACGCGGATACTGGACGGACAGACTCTTCTTCGGGCATCCCTCTTTCTGCGCATCGTTGACCAACGCACATTCCGTCGGTTCTCCGACTGCCTCGCCGTTTTCGTCCGGCTCCGCATCGGAGCAGAGTGCCATGACGGATACGAGACGTTTTATATCGCTTCCCTCATGTTTTACCACGGTCATCTTATTCTGGGTCAGCGTTCCTGTCTTATCCGAGCAGATCACCTGCGTACAGCCGAGCGTCTCGACAGCCGTCAGTTTCCGGATCACCGCATTCCGCTTTGACATTTTGGTCACACCGATGGAAAGCACGATTGTGACAACTGCTGCAAGTCCTTCCGGAATTGCCGCTACGGCAAGGCTGACAGCTACCATAAAGGTATTTAAGATGTTCTGCGGCGTCACGCCCTCTTTTAAAATACCGACAATGAAAATCACGGCACAGATGGCGAGCACCATCACGCTTAAGATTTTGCTGAGCTGGTTCAGCCGCTTCTGCAGCGGTGTGCTCTCATCCGCCGACTGCGTCAGAACATGGGCGATCTTTCCCATCTCGGTTTTCATACCCGTTCCGGTGATAACAGCGCGGCCGCGGCCATAGACAACGGTGCTTCCCATATAGACCATGTTTTTCCGGTCCCCGAGCGGAACCTCGCTGGCTGCGCCGGCGTTCAGAACATCCGCTGTTTTATTGACCGGGACAGATTCTCCGGTCAGCGCTGCTTCCTCGATTTTCATGCTGGCGCTCTCTAAAATACGGCCATCCGCCGGAACAGCATCGCCCGCTTCGAGAATTACAATATCACCGGGTACGAGCTCCTCGCTCTTTTTCACTTCCATTTTCCCGCCGCGCATCACCTTCGACGTGGCTGCCGCGATCTCCTGCAGAGCTTCAATCGCTTTCTCTGCCTTGCTCTCCTGCAGAACACCGAGCACCGCATTAATGATGACAACGGTGAGAATAATGACCACATCAGCGTACGATTCGCCTTCATACGCCGATGTGATGCCGGAAATCAGCGCTGCGGCGAGCAGGATCAGGATCATCGGGTCTTTCAGCTCTTCGAAAAACCGCTGCAGATTGCTCTTCTTTTTTCCCGCCGCCAGCCGGTTAGGTCCGTGTTCGGAAAGCCGCCGCGCAGCTTCCGCCTCGGAAAGTCCCTGCTCCGTTGTCTGTAACTCATCAAGAATCTTCGAACTTTTTTCCAGATACTCTTTCATTTCCATCCGTCCTTTCTTCTGAAAACGCTTTTTGCGTTCCTGTGATAAGTTCCCACTGGTACACTGGTCTCTTTCTATATAGAAAAAGACCTATCCGCACCATATTTGTTGATACAGATAAGTCTTGTCATTTCATACAAAGCCAGAAGAAATGCTTTTTCTTCGGTTGTTGGCCTTATAGCGTCACGTATGCCGCCGACTACTCCCTTATTCTTCTTCCAGTCTACCACATCTTCCGGCCTTGTGCAATCGCATTTCTCTTTTATTCTTCTGCGTTCTTTGCGCATCCTGGGCAGCCGCTGCATCCGCCTGCGATCCGGTCGTCCGGCATCAGGTCGAGTGCCTTGGAAATGCAGCAGATCGCCTGTGCGGAAATTCCCTCTTTCTTTCCGGTAAAGCCAAGTCCTTCCTCGGTCGTTGCCTTGATATTGACCTGATCCTCTTCGAGATGAAGCGCCTCCGCCACATTTTTCACCATCGTGTCGATGTATGGCAGGAGCTTCGGCTTTTGTGCAATAACGGTTGCATCGATATTTTCAATCAGATACATCCGCTCCTCGAGCATCTCACCCACTTTTTTCAGCAGTTCGATGCTGTCTGCGCCCTCATACGCCGGATCATTGTCCGGAAAATGGCGTCCGATGTCCCGCAGTGCTGCAGCGCCGAGAAGCGCATCCATAATGGCATGGACCAGCACATCTGCATCGGAATGTCCCAGAAGGCCATATTCATACGGGATTTCCACACCGCCCAGAATCAGTTTCCGGTTTTCCACCAGTTTATGCACATCGTAACCCATTCCTACTCGCATTGTTCGTTCCTCCGCTTCGTTACTTTCTAGTTAAATCCATACAGCTTCTGCGCTACCTTGTAGGCATAGACTGCAATTTTCTGTCCCGGTTTTGATTTGCTGCTCATAACAGTTCCGAAAATGCCGTGGCGGATGCGGAAGTAATCGGCTGCATCCTCCTGTTTCAGGTATCTCCAAAGATCGTTCTTTTTCTCGAGATTTTCTTCCGTTCCAGAGCGCATCATCATCACGGAAGAAACCGTCATAATAATGGTCAGATAGCTGATCATATATTTCCGCAGGTGCTTCGACAGCCCTTTCTGTTCACCAAGGTAATCGATCATCAGCTTGTTGACACGGATCTGCTGGTCAATTCTGCCGATCATGACTTTCTCGTTAACCGACTGGTCGGCTCTCCCGATAAAGTAGCGGTAGAAATTGACATCGAGATAATACATCGTTTTGACGTACGGAAGCGGAATAAACGCAACCAGATTATCCACATAGAAGGTGTGCTCCGGCAGCTTCATGCCGCACTCTCTTAAAAGAGAAGTCCGGTAAATCAGCGAATGCATCAGCAGATAATGTGTTTTGCCGAGAGCTTTCGCCTCATCCCATCCGAAAAAGCGGCCTTCTGGCAGCGATTTCGCATAGCGCATCACACGTTTTCTCTTGGCGCCCTCTTTTTCATACACATAGTTACTGATCAGAAGGTCGAGTGTTTTCGGTCCGCGTACGACTTCTGCCAGAACATTTAAAATCTTCTGGTATGCCTCTGGGTTTACCCAGTCATCACTGTCCACAACCTTAAAGTACAGACCCGTCGCATTTTCCACACCCGTGTTGACTGCTCCGCCGTGGCCCTTGTTTTCCTGATGAATCGCTTTTACAATCGTCGGATATTTTTCCTGATAGCGGTCTGCAATCTCTGTGGTTCCGTCCTTGGAACCATCGTCCACGATCAGAATTTCTACTTCTTCTCCGCCGACCAGCAGCGAATCGATACATTTCTCCATATATGCTTCTGAATTATAGCATGGTACTGCAATTGAT
This sequence comes from Blautia sp. AF32-4BH, assembly GCF_003460565.1. Lineage (NCBI taxonomy): Bacteria > Bacillati > Bacillota > Clostridia > Lachnospirales > Lachnospiraceae > Blautia > Blautia sp. AF32-4BH. The sequence goes on from NZ_QTVL01000002.1 coordinate 406,874, forward strand.
AAAATCTTCATCTTTTTTCTCCCTGCTCTTTTTTGCTCTTCTGCCGTTTCAGGCACGTTCCAGATCTGTATATTTTGCGTATTCCGCAAACGCAGACGGAATGGCATATCTTTCAGCCGCGGTTTTCGCATCCGCAAAAATCAATCCGGCTTTTTCTTCCCCTTCCTGCTCCACATCGTTTCCTGCAATTTTAATGGCGTATCCTGTGATATGCCACTCGACATGGGAAAAAATATGCTTGTACGGCGGCAATGCCTGAATATGAAGCGGCGTCACGCCGAATTTTTCTGCCTCTTCAAGTGCTTCCTGTTCGGAGAGCACGCCATCGAAGTTCGGGAACTCGTAAAGTCCCGCCAGAAGTCCTTTTTTCGGCCGTTTCCGCACTGCTGTGTGCGCACCGTCCAGAAATAACAGAACGGTTCTGTCTTCGATTCTGCGCGGCTTTGCACTCTTTTTAAACGGATATTCCGTCCAGGTCTGATGCTGTCCCGCCAGACACTGGTCAAAAAGCGGACAGACTTCACATTTTGGTGCGCCGTTCGGCAGACAGACCATTGCACCGAGATCCATCATCGCCTGATTGAAGGCTCCCGGATCTTCTGCCGGCATGATTTCGGTCAATTCCGCTTCCACGCGGTTTTTCACGGACTGCTTTAAAATGTCCTCACCGTCCTCCCGGAGGCGTGCCATCACACGAAGCACATTTCCGTCCACCGCCGGCACCGGAATGCAAAACGCGATCGATGCAACGGCTCCCGCTGTGTAATTTCCAATTCCCGGAAGTCCTTTTAAGGCTTCGTAATCTGCCGGAAATACACCGTCATACACTTCCATAATTTTCTGTGCGGCCTTCTGCATATTCCGCACACGGTTATAGTAACCAAGGCCTTCCCAGAGCTTCAAAAGCTTTTCCTCGGGACAGACCGCAAGTGCTGCGACATTGGGCAGTTCACGCATAAACCGCTCATAAAACGGCTTGACCGCCTCCACCCTCGTCTGCTGGAGCATAATCTCGGAAACCCAGATTTCATACGGGTTCTTTTTTTCTCTCCACGGCAGCACTCTTTTATTTTCGCCATACCATTTCAATAATGGCTTTGTGATTGTGTCCTGCATAGTAATCTCCTGTTAATATATCATTCTTATTTTGCCACATTTTCCTCCAAAATGCAAAATAAACATTGCGCTCTCACGTGTTTTTGATTAAAATTAATAAATACTTTAAAAGAATAACCAAAACCCTTAAGATATGGAGGAAAAACTCTTGATCGACAGTATTATTTTTGATGTGGACGGCACCCTGTGGGACTCCACAGACGTTGTTGCCGACGCATGGAATCAGATTATGGAAAAAGAAACTGATATGACACCAAACCTCACCGGAGCCGTGTTAAAAGGCCTGTTCGGCCGCCTGCTCCCGGATATCGCCGCCGTCATTTTCCACGAATATCCAAAGGAGCGCCAGTTAGAACTGATCGAGGCATGCTGTGCCAAAGAGCATGAGGCACTTCTTGCGACACCGGCTCCTGTTTATCCGGGACTTGTCGATGCACTTTCTATTCTTTCCAGACATTACCCGCTTTATATCGTAAGCAACTGCCAGGCGGGCTATATCGAAGTTTTTCTGGAAGCCACAGGCCTCGGTCACTATTTCAAAGGCCATCTCTGTCCTGGCGATACCGGAAAGGCAAAGGCAGACAACATCCGTACAATCATCGAACAGAACCATCTGCAGCACGCGGTCTATGTCGGCGATACCGACGGCGACTACAAGGCGACACGCGAGGCCGGAATCCCGTTTGTGCATGCCGCATACGGTTTTGGTCAGACCGAAAACCCGGACTACACCATCACTTCCCCGATGGATCTTGTCACACTGTTCGTACCGGAAAATTAATTTTTAACAGTTTCTTTCTCAAAAAAATACGCATTCCTGTTTTGATAACGGAATGCGTATTTTTTATGTTCTATTTCTTCTTTTCTCAGCTCTCGCCCTTACCTGGGTAATCATCGTCACCCGTATGGTCTCCCTGATCCGGTGCGCTCGGCTCCTGGGTCGGTTCCGGTGTGGACGGGGTCTCGGTCGGTGCTACGGTCGGCTCCGGCGTAGACGGGATCTCGGTCGGTGCTGTGGTCGGTTCCGGCGTAGACGGGGTCGATGGAGTTGATGGGGTTGATGGAGTTGATGGGGTTGATGGAGTTGACGGCGTGTAATCATCGTACGTGTAGGATGGCGTTCTCGTCGGCGTTACTGTCGTGGTATTCGTCGTATCATCGACATTTTCGTCATCTGCTTCCGGTGCCTGTGTCACAGTAAGCGTGTCTTCACTTACCTCATAAGCTTCGGAATAATAAATGATAACCGGTGTTCCGTCATCGACATTGTCATATAATGCCTGTGCCACTGCAGTCGGAAGTGCAACAGATCCTGTCGTCGATCCTGCAGTCAGATACAGGTTTCCGCCGAAACTGCTTCTCCAGAAAGCATCGTAGAAACCGATCTCTCCGTTGAACGGAATCCAGGAATCCACATCTCTTTCCCAGGAATAGCTGCCGTCTGCCTGAAGCTCTCCGTGCAGTTTTTTCTGGCTTTCTTTTGCTGCGGTTGTGTAGATACCCGGCTTCGTGTAGCTGCTCTGCTCCATCAGACCGGTTACACAGTCACCGTCGACAACCAGATTTCCATCTTTGTAGAGCCAGATATGCTGACGGCTGGCATCAACCTCAACATACGTCTTGCCGAATCCGTTGTTCTCTGTGGAAGCAGCAAACTCTCTCTGCGCATACTGCGGCTCTCTTGCATCTGCTGCGTGAGCATCTACTTCTTCTGCGATCTTTGCTATCTCCTGCTCCTGATCCACTTTCCATCCGTAGCCTTCCTGGCTGATGGTCACGCCGCCTTCGATACCGGTTGCCGGGAAGGTGTGATCCTTGCCATCGGTATCAATCGCTGCCGCAAGATTTGCCACATATTCTTTTACTCTTTCATTCCACTGGTTTTCATCTTTGGAATAATTTCCATCCGCATCGACTGCCAGCCAGTCTTTCATGGTATTTCCGTCAAGAACCTGTGTTGTTCCATCCGGCATACTGTATGTGATGCTTGCGCGTACCAGTTCATTTAACTGATCCTTCTGTGCATTCAGTGTTTCGTCATCTGCTGTTACCAAGGTTCCGTCGTAAACGCCTGCTTTTTCAAGATCCACTTCGGTATCCGCATTGATCAGCGCGTTTTCGATGCACTGTTTTGCAAGGGTAAGATCCATTCCCTCACCCATAACAGCATCCACAATCTCAAACTCATTGTTCTGGAAGGTGATGTAGGCGCTGGCCGGTGCATTCTCACCGTCTGCGGACTGGAATTCGTCAAATCCATCAATCACCGCATCCAGTTTTTCCTGACTGTACTGCATGGTGACCTGGGAATCTTTCTCTTTTCCGCCATTTCCCAGGAACCAGAGGAAACTGTTCTGTTTCTTTAACACACTCTCCACGCTGCCGTCTCCGGCGTAGGTGTAGTCGATGTCTTTTCCGCTGACACTCTTCGTATCATTGTCTTTGAATTTTACATTTAAGGTATAGTTTGCAGCCTGCTCTTTGATTTTCGTTTCTGCCTCTTTGGCCGTCATATCCGAGCAGTCTACTCCGTTGATGGTTGTTCCGTTGAAAAAATAATTCTGGTAATGGAACATTTTGCTTCCATAGAAAAAGCCTCCCACAGCAATAACAGCAACGGCTGCAACGGCGATAACCGCACCGCCTTTTCCCTTTTTCTTCTGCGGTTTTGCGCCATGCGGAATGTACTCTTCGTCGTCATCCTCATAATCGTCGTAGTCATCATCCTCATCGTCTATTTCCGGCATTGGGATATGGCCTACCGTGTCGCTGACGAGGCGCTCCATTGCGGCTTCCACCTGATCACCAAGCACTTCTTTCTCCGAACCCTTGGTCTCTGTCTTCTCTTCTCCCAGCAGATCATCCTCATCTGCGAATGGATCGTTGATGATCAGATCATCATCCACCATCACTTCTTCCGGTTCCGATTCTGTTTTTGTCTCCGCCGGCGTCTCTTCGATTTCTTCTTCCTCTTCTGTAAATTCCGGAATCTCGATGTCCTGCGTCACAGGCTCCACTTTGGTCTGCTTCATTTTCTGCTTCGCTTCTTCGTCTTTTGCACGCTCAGTTGCCTCAAGGACACTTCGCAGATTACTTAAATTTGCAGTCTCATCCGGGATGTGATCTTCGCTTTTTGTTTCTTTGCTTTCAAATTCAATGGAGTCTTCGATGTCTGCCAGTTCTTCCTGGAATGTTTCACCGCTCTCCTTTTCCGCCAGGTCACGGTCAATCTCTTTTTGCAGGGCAGCCCAAAGTTTACCGTCCTTTAAATCATCATCTTCAAACTTCATATTTTTTGCTCCTCATAGTTCTGTGTCTGCACTTTACTTACTTCTCTTCTTTTTTCCTTGTTTCAACTCACAGTCGGTATTTTCACGGAGTCTGACATGTCGAAAATAGTTCGACTGTGACTTACCTCATGTCAGTGGAGGATACCGATTTCTCTCCGCCCGCCACTACCGTTATGTTTCTTTTAACAATTCATCCCACCGCTTTAGAAGCGGGGGACTTCTTGTCTACTGATGTTAAAAATGCCCCTATAGATTTCTTCTTTTGTCCAAGGGCACATACACTGTTAAGTATATCATAAAATTCGACAAAAAAAAGCAAAAAATTTGGTTTTGGCAAATTTCTCACTTTTTTCGTAAATCACCTATGGAATTCGTAAAAAAATACCTTCTGCAGCGCTTCTCCGAGGAAAATTCCAAGGGCAATTGCGCCTGCCGCGGTCGCTGTCTCTAAAAGATACGTTCCAACCATGTTTTCCGGCCCCATAACGATCGAGTAGACGATGCGGTACATACCGGCTCCCGGCACCATCGGAAGAATGCCCGGGATCACGAAAAGGATCACCGGCGCTTTGAAATGACGCGCCATTGCCTGGGAAACCAGGGCGACGGCAACGGCGGCAAGAAAGTTCTTCATCAGAATGCCGTCGTTGAATACTTCCACGATCAGATAGACCGCCCAGCCGATCATACCGACACCGGCCGTGTAGCATTCCAGCTTTTTTGGTGCGTTCAACAGTCTTGAAAATCCCCAGATTGCAACCCAGGCTCCAAGGGATTTCAGGATGATTTCACCTGCTATTCTCATATTTTTGCTTTAACCTCATCTTTTTTCTGTATCGGTTTTCTCTACCGCACCAGTGGACGGAGCAGCAGCATGCCAAGTCCCACGCCGATTGCGATGGCCGCAGCGGTTACAAACGCCTCAAGCATCCGTGCCGCACCGGAAATGTAGTCGCCGTGCAGGGTATCATACACCGCATTCGTGATCGCCACACCCGGTACGAGGGGCATGATCGATGCAATGATAATGACGTTCAGATCCATGGTCCCCGGCAGGTAATGAACACAGAGAATAGATGTGACCGCCAGCAAAAATGACCCGATACAGTTCACAAGAAACGACTGCATCCCGGCTTTTTTTCCTCCGTAAACACCGATTCCTGATATAAAACCTGCAAGTGCAGATGCCAGCACTTCGTAGAACCCGGCTCCGAACATGATTGCAAAGCCTGCGGTCGTCGCCATCATCGCGAGCAGATTTTTTTTAATTTCCGACTTGGCACGATAGATATCCCGCACCCGGTGGAACAGCGCATCCAGGTCGATATTTCCTTCGCAGAAATCGCGGGAAAGCTGATTGACCGCATGGATCCGGTTCAGATCCGTTGCACGGCTCTCTACGCTGCGCATAACAGTCATGGAATCCATCGCCGGGTCGTCGAGCGTTACCACAAAGCCGGTCGTCAGCGCCAGTACATCCGCAGTTTTCAGGCCGGACATGCGCAGCATCCGCAGCATGGTATCCTCCACCCGCCACGTCTCCGCCCCGCTTTCCAGCAGGATTTCTCCCGCCATGACCGCGGTGTCCAGCAGCAGTTTATAGTCCATAGTTTTTGTCCTCTCAAATGTAACTCATATTTCACACATGCCAAACGATTGTACCATGAAGCAGTGTTCACTTTCAAGTTAATTCTATGCAAATTCGGCGATATCCGGGCGTTGGGATGTTCCGATGTTCACCCGCGCCATTCACAAATCTTTTCAAAGTTTCTTCAAACTCCATTCACACTTTCCTCACATATGACAACTATACTAAACGTATCAAAACAAAGGGACAACAAATCATCTTCCTCTATCTTTCAACCGTTGTCCCAACCTAATATTCTTTCCAATTTATATAGATTTTTCTTTTTCATAATGCCGGTGTTTCTGCCAGAAGAAATACCGGCCCTCCTTTTTTTATCCCCCAAAAAGAAGTGCCGACATCCCGTCTATGTACTATTCTTCAAATTTTACAACCAATGTCTTGTCCCCGACCGTCTCGGACAGCATTCCGGTAATCAGTGTTTTCGCCTGTTCCTGTGCCATCGTTTCCAGGTCATCCATTTCTTTCGTCTGCTGCTCTACATCCTCCTTCGCACTCGCGATTGCATCCATCGCATCTTCCTTCCGCTCCCAGTTCAGAAGCGCTGCCTTCTCATCGTAATACTGGATGGAATCATTGTCGATGGAAATATCAAAAATCTCCACTGCCGGAAGTGTAACTGTTACTTCTGAATCCGTCACCTCCGTATTCGCCTTCGAGAGATCCACGCCCGCACGTACCTCTGCACGGTATGTCATATTAAACGCCTTCTGCGTCAGAAACGGAATCGACCCGTCCGAGTAATGAATCAGCCCGTTATAAATCATCTTCGCCGACGTCAGCTCCCCCGCCGCCTCCAGCTTGCTGTCAATAAACGTCCCCGTAATCTCCGGCTCCCGGTCCCGCCGCAACGACTGCGTCAGATAAACAACCATTCCAGCAAGGATTACTACGATCAGAAGATAAATGACAGCTTTTACCGTGCCGCGGCTTCCATTCTTTTCTCTGCTCACGTTACACCCACTCCCTTCTCATGTTTCATTTTTCATTATTTTTGAATATGTTCTGTGGCTCTATTGTACCTTATTTACACCATAAAAAACAGTCCTGCTTTACAAAAATATCTTAAAATTCTGTAAATCCTGTTCTGTTAGACTTTTCTTTTAAACAATACGAAAAAAGAGTGAAGATTTTGTATCTTCACTCTTTCCTAATACAGGGGATGAGAGAATCGAACTCCCACCAAAGGTTTTGGAGACCCCTATCATACCATTTGACCAATCCCCTACGCTAGATATACCTTCAAAACCGCATACACTTAACATCTATACATCATACCATACTTTCTTTCCGAACACAACCATTTTCTGCAAAACTTTTGTTTTGCATTTCAGGTCAAGCCCTCGACCGATTAGTAACAGTCAGCTCCATGCCTTACGGCACTTCCACCTCTGCCCTATCTACCTCGTCGTCTTCAAGGGGTCTTACTTCTTTCGAATGGGATATCTCATCTTGAGGGGGGCTTCACGCTTAGATGCCTTCAGCGTTTATCCCTTCCCGACTTGGCTACCCGGCCGTGAACCTGGCGGTTCAACCGGTACACCAGAGGTCAGTCCATCCCGGTCCTCTCGTACTAAGGACAGCTCCTCTCAAATATCCTACGCCCACGCCGGATAGGGACCGAACTGTCTCACGACGTTCTGAACCCAGCTCGCGTACCGCTTTAATGGGCGAACAGCCCAACCCTTGGGACCTACTACAGCCCCAGGATGCGATGAGCCGACATCGAGGTGCCAAACCACTCCGTCGATGTGAACTCTTGGGAGTGATAAGCCTGTTATCCCCAGGGTAGCTTTTATCCGTTGAGCGATGGCATTCCCACTTAATACCACCGGATCACTAAGTCCTACTTTCGTACCTGCTCCACCCGTCGGTGTCGCAGTCAAGCTCCCTTCTGCCTTTGCACTCTTCGAATGGTTTCCGACCATTCTGAGGGAACCTTTGAGCGCCTCCGATACCCTTTCGGAGGCGACCGCCCCAGTCAAACTCCCCGTCTGGCATTGTCCCCCGGCCTGATAAAGGCCGCTGGTTAGAAGCCCAGCAGCACAAGGGTGGTATCCCAACAATGGCTCCCCTGAAACTGGCGTTCCAGGTTCACAGCCTCCCACCTATCCTGTACATGCACTGCCGGACCCCAGTACCAAACTGGAGTAAAGCTCCATGGGGTCTTTCCGTCCTGGCGCGGGTAACCAGCATCTTCACTGGTACTTCAATTTCACCGGATGCATTGTCGAGACAGCGCTCAAATCATTACGCCTTTCGTGCGGGTCGGAACTTACCCGACAAGGAATTTCGCTACCTTAGGACCGTTATAGTTACGGCCGCCGTTTACTGGGGCTTAAATTCAAAGCTTCGCTTGCGCTAACCTCTCCTCTTAACCTTCCAGCACCGGGCAGGCGTCAGCCCATATACCTCACCTTACGGTTTTGCATAGACCTGTGTTTTTGCTAAACAGTTGCTTGAGCCTATTCTCTGCGGCCAACTCTCGTTGGCACCCCTTCTCCCGAAGTTACGGGGTCATTTTGCCGAGTTCCTTAACAATGCTTCTTCCGCCGGCCTTAGGATTCTCTCCTCATCCACCTGTGTCGGTTTACGGTACGGGTATCTTAAAAACAATAGCGGCTTTTCTTGATTCATGGCTCACACACTTCCCTACTTTAATTCGGTCCGCATCACGCCTTTGGATTGCCACACGGTTTTTCCTATGTGACTCCTCCTTCGCTTGCACGCGGCTTTCCGTTCCGCGCCTGTGCTCTCCACAAATGTCCCCACAGTTCTGTTTTAAGATAGTGCAGGAATCTCAACCTGCTGTCCATCGGATACGCATTTCTGCCTCTCCTTAGGCCCCGACTTACCCAGGGCAGATCAGCTTTACCCTGGAAACCTTGGATATTCGGCCGAGAGGATTCCCACCTCTCTCTCGCTACTCATTCCGGCATTCTCTCTTCCTGGCACTCCACAGCTCCTTCCGGTACTGCTTCATCGCGCCAGCAATGCTCCTCTACCATACCTTGCGGTATCCTGTGCTTCGGTGTCGTGTTTCAGCCCCGGACATTTTCGGCGCAGGACCTCTCGACTAGTGAGCTATTACGCACTCTTTGAATGTGTGGCTGCTTCTGAGCCAACATCCTAGTTGTCTTCGAAATCCCACATCCTTTTCCACTTAACACGTACTTTGGGACCTTAGCAGCAGGTCTGGGCTCTTTCCCTTTTGACTGCCCAACTTATCTCGTGCAGTCTGACTCCCGATGAGCATCTTTACGGCATTCGGAGTTTGATATCCCTTGGTAAGCTTTGACGCCCCCTTAGAAATTCAGTGCTCTACCTCCGTAAGACTCCATCGAGGCTAGCCCTAAAGCTATTTCGAGGAGAACCAGCTATCTCCGGGTTCGATTGGAATTTCTCCCCTACCCACACCTCATCGCCACCCTTTTCAACGGATGTGCGTTCGGCCCTCCACTACCTCTTACGGCAGCTTCAGCCTGGACATGGGTAGATCACCCGGTTTCGGGTCTACTCTTACTGACTCTGCGCCCTCTTAAGACTTGGTTTCCCTTCGGCTCCGTACCTATAGTACTTAACCTTGCCAGTAAACGTAACTCGCCGGACCGTTCTACAAAAAGTACGCGGTTGTGCACATAAGGCACTTCCACAGCTTGTAAACACAGGGTTTCAGGTTCTCTTTCACTCCCCTCCCGGGGTCCTTTTCACCTTTCCTTCACAGTACTATGCGCTATCGGTCACTGAGGAGTATTTAGCCTTGGAGGGTGGTCCCTCCTGCTTCCCACAAGGTTTCCCGTGTCTCGTGGTACTCTGGATCCTGCCAGCCTCTCATCAATTTCGCCTACGGGATTTTCACCCTCTCTGATCAGATTTCCCAAAACTGTTCGGCTATTGATTCGAGTACCTTATGCAGTCCACAACCCCGCGGTGCACGCACCACGGTTTGGGCTCTTTCCATTTCGCTCGCCGCTACTTTGGAAATCGAGGTTTCTTTCTTCTCCTCGGGGTACTTAGATGTTTCAGTTCCCCCGGTTCCCTTCCATACGTTATGGATTGGCGTATGGATACTTGAGGTTTGCTCAAGTGGGTTTCCCCATTCGGATATCTCCGGATCAATGGATATTTGCTCCTCCCCGAAGCTTTTCGCAGCTTATCACGTCCTTCATCGGCTCTCAGTGCCAAGGCATCCACCCTGCGCTCTTAATGCTTGACCTGTATTCTTGGTCCGCTGCCATCATAGCGTTGATGACAGGCTTTTGTGTTCTCTGCTTTAAAAGCAATTGATTCAATAATCTTTCGATTATCTCT